>NZ_JANJUE010000308.1 GCF_024710765.1 Pseudoxanthomonas sp. | reverse complement strand
CGCCTGCGTCTCGGCCAGTGCCGCACGCGCCTGTGCCAGCGCGATCTCGAACGGCGCGCGCTCGATCCTGTACATCGGAGCGCCCGCCCGGATCGACTCGCCCTCGCGGAACAACTGGCGCTCTAGGATGCCCGTCACCCGCGCGCGCACTTCCACCTCGCGCGAGCCATCGGTGCGCGCGACCGCATCGAGCACGATCGGCACGCTGCGCGGCTGCATCTCGACCACGGTCACCGGCAGCGGCGGCGGCGCGGCGGGCGCGGCGCCCGGGGCCGGGCCGGAAGCGCCGCGGTCACAGCCTGCGGTCACAAGCGCCAGCGCGACCAGCGACGAGGCGATCAGGGGCAGGCGCGAACGTGAACGAGCGTCGAGCATGGTTCGGGGCGGCGCGGGCCGATTGGACAGGGAATCCGGGAGTATATACATTCACGAATGTATGTAAATAAAACGATGGCACGTCGAACCAAGGAACAGTCTGCCCAGACGCGCGCCCGCCTGATCGACGCGGCGCGGGGCGAGTTCGAGCGTCGCGGTTACGCCAACACGACGCTCGAGCAGATCGCACGCGCCGCCGGCATGACGCGTGGCGCCCTCTATTTTCATTTCCCCGACAAGGCCGCGCTGTTTCGCGCGATGCGCGACCAGGTCGAGTTGCCGCTGATCGACCGCATCGGACCCGAGCTGCTGGTCGCCAGCGACGGCGACCCGCTCGTCGCGATCGAACGCTTCCTGCTCGCCGTGACTGCGACGATCGACGCCTGCCAGACGACGCGGCGCACCTTCGAGATCCTGTCGTTCGGCTGCGAGTACGTCGATGCGCTCGCGCCGGAGCTGGAGCTGCAGCGGCGGCGCCTCGCGGAACTGCGCGACCAGCTGCGCGACGCCTACCTGCGCGCGCAAGCGCAGGGCCGGCTTCGAGCCGACGTCGATCCGGCCCTCGCCGCGCTCGAGACGGTCGTCTTCGTGACCGGGCTCGTGCGCGTCTGGCTGCTCGATCGCGCCCGGTCGCTGATCGACGGAGATCCTGCTCCGCTGGTGCGCGCGCACGTCGCCTCGCGCCGTCGGCTCGCCAGCGTGCCCTAGTTGTCTCACGACACTAGAATTTCGGCTTGTCGGCCGCCGCCTCGTAGCGCGCGATCCCCGACGTGATCTCCAGCTTCGCCTCGTCGGCGCCGCCCCAGCCCAGCACCTTCACCCACTTGCCGGACTCGAGGTCCTTGTAGTGCTCGAAGAAGTGCTGGATGGTCGCGAGCCGCTCGGGCGCGATGTCGGTGGCCTTCTTCCAGTGCTTGTAGA
>NZ_JANJUE010000080.1 GCF_024710765.1 Pseudoxanthomonas sp. | reverse complement strand
GTATGAATACCACGGTGAACTGACCCAGGCCGCGTATGCGCTCCGGCACATGGCTCCGGTGGCATGCGACCTCAAGCTCTACTCGAAGCCATTGCGGCCGCTGGTGTTCACCTGGATCGACGGGGGTGCCGATCACGGCACCACCCACCCCGTGAAGTTCGACGGCGAATTGAGTGCGGACTGCCACTATCCGCAGACGGACGAAGGCGGCGCGACGGCACGCTACGACATCCTGAGCGGTTACCAGCCCTACGCGCGCAATCGTGGCCGCACCCGTTCACTGCGGATGTTCTGAAACCACGCGCTCCGGTGCCGCGTGGTGCCGGGGCGACGGTCAACGCCCTGGATTTTCAGGCGCTTCCGTCCTGCTCCGCGCCTGTACGCGAACGCAGCGCGGTCCGATGACGGCGGCTGCATGGCAAAACGGTACCGTCCTTGAGGTGGATGCGGGCATCACCGGTGTCCAGCGGTTCGATCGAAACCACCTGCTCGAGATTGACCAGATAGCTGCGGTGGATGCGGACGAAGCACGCGGGGTCGAGCTTGGCCTCGATGCCGGCGATGGTGCTGCGCAGTGGGTAGTCGTGGCCGCGCACGCGCAGGTTGACGTAGTTGCCCGAGGCCTGCAGCCACTCGATGTCGCGGGCGGCCACCAGGAACTCGCGGCCGAGCTTGCGGACCAGGAAGCGCTCCGGCCGTTCCACAGGTTCCAGCGGCGGCCCCTCGTCGGGCACGTCGAGCAGGCTGGCCTCGCCCTGCCAGCGGCGCAGCAGGAAACGATAGACCTCGATGGTGACGACCGCCCAGAGGAAGGTGCGCACATCCTTGAGGTATTCGTAGAAGAACTCCCGCGCCCAGGGACCGAAATCGTATTCCGCCCCCTGCCAGCGATAGGCCAGCATCCGCAATGCGACCATGCCCGCCACGTGCACCAGCGAGTACGCCACGCTGGCCAGCAGGTACCACGGCAACTGCCTCCGCAGCGTGTCCCAGTGGAGCGGGAAACGGCGGGTGAACGCGACCACCGCCGGCACCAGCGCCAGCAGCACGATGCCGCTGGAGGTTTCCCAGACCACCGGCTCCCAGTCCGCGATCCGCAGCCCCGCCCGGTGGATGTCCATCACCGCGGTGATGCTGTTGCCGACCACGTTGATCAGCAGGCCGAACACCCAGAAGCCGATCTCGAAGCTGCGGCGCCAAGGCTGGAAGCGGAGGTAGAGCGTGTCGGAGGAAGATGCCATCCGCGCATTGTAGGTGGGCGCGCCCGCTTCCGCGTTCGCGGGCGCGCCGGACCGCTCATCCCGAAATCGCGATGGACGCCCCCGTCATCGCGCGGGGGCGCAGGCGCTCAACGCACCTCGAACTCGCCGACCAAGACCGTTTCGCTGGCCTCCTTGAGGCGCAGGGTGACGATCTGCCGCTGCTCGCGCGGCGTGCCGAACCGGGTGATGAAAGCCAACTGCAGGGTGGTCGCGCCGGTCACCAGCGACTGGCGGTCGCCGAAGAAATTGGCTTCGACCCGGTACTTGCCCGGCTTGGCCACCCGCAGCGCGAATTCCTCCGGGCCATAACCTCCGGTGAAATCATCCGACAGGCGACCACCCTGGTAGGTTTCCGGATGGCCGTAGAAACACTTCTCGCCGTTGGGATCGGTGACCCACAGATCCATGTCGCTGTTGTCGCTGTCCCAGGTCAGCACCGCGCGCAGATCCAGCGGCAGGTTGCCCAGCAGGCGCGGATCGATGGCATGGGTATCCAGCGGTTTTCCGGCGTTGGCGACGATGGCGTTGAGTTCGGTCAGCGCGATCATCTTGACCCCGTCGAAGCGGGCGTCCCAGTCGCGTCGCACCACTTCGTACAGCGACTCGATGGCGGCCTGCGGGTCCCCGGCCTGCGCCTGCGCCAGGCCCAGATCGCGGAAACTCTGCGGTTCTTCCTCGGCCATCCCACGCACCCGCCGGAACTGTTCCAGCGCGAGCGCCGGTTCCCTCGCCTGCATCAGGCGATAGGCCAGCACGCGCAGGATATGGCGGTTCTCCAGATCCAGTTCGGCCAGATTGGACAGCACCCGCAGGGCGAGTCCGCGCTGTCCCTTCTCGAACAGGATGTCGGCCACGTCCAGGTAGAACGCGGTGCTGGCGGCATGTTCGTCGCGCTCGTCCAGGTAGAGCGCGTAGATGTGGTCCGCGGGCGCGGCGCGCAGGCGACGCGCGTAGGGGGAATCCGGCTGCCAGGGTTGCAGGGTCACCTGCACGCTTTCCGCGACGCCGGTCACCTGCACGCTTTCCGCGGCGCCGGTCACCGCCACGCTGTCCAGCGTCGATCTCTCCCTCGCCAGCGCCAGGTTGCCCTCCGGCATCGATTGCGTGGCCGACGTGGGCGCCGGCGGGGGTGGAGGCGCGGCGGCCACCGGTGCCGCGGCAGCGTCCGCGGCCGCGTATCCATCCGTGACGCGATCCGCTTCGCCTTGGCGACGTTCAAGCTTCGGCGGCGCCGGCGGCCGGCCCTTGGGCCAATCCCGGTTCCACCATTCCCGGCGCTCCTCGAACGCGATCGCCACTTCATCCAATCGTTCGCGCTGGCTGCGTTCGCGATCCCGCACGCGCGACGCCCAGGCCTGTTCGTAAGCGGCGCGCAGTTCGACCGGCGGCGCGATTTCGTGCTCCACGTAGTCCTCGACGGTCTCCAGGACCATCAGCGAGGTCTCGCCGGTGACCAGCCCGAACCGCTGGCCCAGGCTTCGGATCCGTCCCGCGTTGGCGGCGCTGTCGCGGCTCCAGCGATCCACCCAGTAACCGGCCCACAATTGCCCGACCGGACCGCTGAGCGCGGCCTGCGTGCCATCGATCGGTATCGGGACCCGACGCAGGCGACCATCCGGCGCCCGATAGCTGACCCGCAGCTCCGCCACCGGCACGGTCAGGCGACCGGCCACGCGCAGCAGTCCGTCCTGGGGCGTGGCCGACGGCGCGATCCATTCCTCGCCGCCTTCCATTTCGATCGCCTGCAGCCGGACCTGCTCGCTGAGCAGGTCGTGCGCCGCCGCTTCCACGCCGGAGGCATCGAACAGGATCGCGCGGCCACCGCGCGCTTCGGCCCAGTCGCGCAGGCGACGTCCGTCGGCATGCGGGCCGGCGCCGCTCAGGGCGAACAGGCGTTGTCCCGGCTGCAGTTCGGGAAACTCCGCGGACGGGCCGTAGTTGTCCACGCCATCGCTGACCAGCAGGTACTCGTCGATGCCGGCCTGCGGCCGCCACGCGCCCAACCGGCTCGCGCCGTCGTAGATCGTGGCGCGCAGTTCCTCGCGCAGGCTCGACCAGTCTCCCTGGCGCACCGGGTAGCGCACCGCGGGTTCGGCCACATCGCGCAACCGCACCAGGCTGACTTCGATATCGCCGGTCGCGCGCAGGTAGCGATCCAGCACCGCCAGTTCGGCCTCGTGATCGCGACCGCGCGCGGATCCCGAGCTGTCCCACAGCAGCATCACCGCCTTGGGTGGCGTGCGCGCCACCGGCGCATCCTCCACCGGCAACTCGGCGAGGAAATACAGCTGATCGTCGATCCGTTGCACGTGGCTGCGTGGTCCCTTCGCGCGCGGGATGCGCAGTTCCAGGCTGCCCTGTCCGCTGAAATCACGGCGCATGAAGCGGGCATCCCAGCCATGGGGGCCCATGCGCCCGCCCAAGGTGCCCGCGAGCGTTCCGTTGACCCGTGGCGCGCCGGCGACACCTTCGATACGCATGTCCCAGCTCAGCTCTGCGGCGCCGCGCGCGAACGCCAGCGATACCGGCAACCGGTAGTGGTCGCCTTCACGCGCCAGCGTCTCGCTGTAGATCAGGCGCACCCGGCGGCTGCCGGTGGCGGGAATCGGGAAGATGCGCAGGCGGAAGTGGTTGCCGGCCGTCTGTTCCAGCAACGCGGGATCCACGCCCTGCCGCGCGATCGCTTCGAACACCTGCCGGCCCTTGGCCTTCTCGACCGGCACCGCCGCGCGCATGCGCCCATCGATATCCAGCGCGAAACCGGTGATGCGCTGTCCGTCGCGCAAGGGAAACGCCAGTTGTCCTTCCAGCACCCGCCGATTGGGGTTGTGGAACTCCAGTTCGACCGTGGTCTGGGCGACGCCGCCGACCACCATCGTCTCCACCCGCGCCTGGCGCAGCCGCACCGGAAGTTCGGCGCCGGCGACTTCCAGCAACGGCACGGCATCGCTGGACAGCCGCTGGGAGCGCAGGTCCCCGCCCCCGCATCCCAGCCAGAACACCAGCACCACCAGACAGGCCAGCATCGCGGCCCCGTGCTTCCCCTGCATATGCAATCCCCTTTCTTGTTCCCGGTCTGGAACGGACAAACGTCCGGCGCGGCTCCCTGGGGTTACCCGGAATCGCGTGCTTTCGCCTGCCTACGGCAGCGCCACCCAATGGCGAACCAGCAACTGGATGCCCCGGCGGTCCTGGTAGTCGTCGGTGTCGAGCTGGTAGACGGCGTGGACGCGCCTGGGCCTGGCCTGGTCGCGCCAGCCGCCGAACTGGATGGCGCCCAGCGGTTGCGCGCGCCCGGGCAGGCGCAGCGAGAACTTCAGGTGCTTGCCGCCGACCACGCGCCAGTCGATCACCTCGAACTCACCGTCGAACAGCGGTTCGGGGAAGCCCTGTCCCCAGGGCCCGCCATCGCGCAGCGCTTCGGCGTGGACGCGATCGAACTCCTCCGGCAGCAGTTCGCCGTCGCTCAGCCATTCGGCCTGCAAGAGGCTGTCGTCCAGCCACTGCGCGGCGACCTGGCGGAAGGCTGCCTCGAACGCCGGCAGCCGCGCCTGCGCCAGGCTCAGGCCGGCGGCCATCGCATGGCCGCCGAATTTCTCGATCAGCCCCGGATTCGCCGCATCGACGGCCGCCAGCGCATCGCGCATGTGGAATCCCGGAATCGAGCGCGCCGAACCGCGCAGCGAATCCGCGCCCGGTTCCGCCGGCGCGAAGGCGATCACCGGCCGGTGCAGGCCGTCCTTGATCCGCGAGGCGACCAGGCCGACCACGCCCGGATGCCACTCGGCGTCGAACAGGCACAGCGCCAACGGTGGATCCGCCTCCAGCGCGGCCAGCTTCGCCAGTGCAATCTGGGCCTCATCCACCATCTGCTGCTGCACGCCGCGACGCTCGGCGTTGATTTCGTTGAGGGTGGCGGCGATTTCGCGCGCCTGCGCGGGGTCGTCGGACAGCAGGCATTCAATGCCCAGCGACATGTCTTCCAGGCGCCCCGCGGCGTTGAGCCGCGGCGCGATGGCGAAACCAATGTCCGACGCGGTCAGATGGCGGGCGTCACGCCCGGCGACTTCGATCAGGGCCTGCAGGCCCGCGCTGCCCTGGCCGGCGCGCAGGCGGCGCAGGCCCGCGCCGACCAAGGCGCGGTTGTTCGCGTCCAGCGGCACCAGATCGGCCACCGTGCCGACCGCGACCAGATCCAGCAGCACGGTCAGATCCGGTTCGCCCTGCGGCCAGCGGCCGGCGTCGCGCAACCGCCGGCGCAGCGCAAGCAGTACGTAGAACGCCACGCCGACGCCCGCCAGCGCCTTGCTGGGGAAGCCGTCCTCGCGCAGGTTCGGGTTGACGATGGCGTCTGCGGCCGGCAGCGTTTCGCCGGGCAGGTGATGGTCGGTCACCAGCACCTGCCAGCCCTGCGCGCGGGCGCGCGCGATGCCGGCATGGCAGGCGATGCCGTGATCCACGGTGACCAGCAGTTCCGGCTCGAGCGCGGCCAGTTCGTCCACCAGCGACGGCGACAGGCCGTAACCATGCGTCATCCGGTTGGGCACCGTCGCGGTGACCCGCGCCGCGCCGAGCGCGCGCAGGCCGCGCACCATCAGCGCGCACGCGGTGGCCCCGTCGCAGTCGAAATCGCCGACCACCACGATGTGGCGTTGTTCGTCGATGGCGGCCCGCAGCAGTTCGCAGGCCGCATCCAGGCCACCCAGCGCGTCGGGGGAAAGCAGTTGCGCCAGGCGCGGCTGCGCGCCGGCCGCCGCGGTGACGCCACGGCCGGCGTACACGCGTCGCAGCAATGGCAGCATGCCGGCCGGCCAATCCCCGCCGGCCGCCGCCTCGCGCCGGCGGATCCGCGCCGTTGGCGTCATGCGGTCAATCCGGCGTCCGCGCCGCCCAGGCGGGCAAGCGGACGGCGCCAGAAGCGCCAGCGTTGATCGCGACGCAGGGTGAACCGTTGGCCATCCTCGAAATCCAGTTCCAGCAGGTGCAGTTCGCCGCGCGCCAGCGCCGCCAGCAACGGTTGCAACGCGTCGCGCGCCAGCGTGTCCAGTTGGCGCAGGTGGCGCAGGTCGATGAGCGCATCGACCGCCCCGCCCTCGCCTTCGGCGCTGACGCCGGCCGCGGGCGCGGGCGCGCCCAGCCCCGGGTGCAGGCCCGGGTACAGGGGGGAGGGGGGGGGGGCCCATTGCGGCAGCCCGCCGCCGCCCCCCAACCACACCGCA
>NZ_JANJUE010000008.1 GCF_024710765.1 Pseudoxanthomonas sp. | reverse complement strand
CGGGCTGAACCGCCCGATGCGCGGCGTCAACGACGGTCGCGGATTCATGTTCATCTCGCACCGCGGCGAGGTCATGCCATCCGGCTTCCTGCCGATCTCCGCCGGAGACGTTCGCACCGGCGACCCGGTCGACATCTACCGCAACTCGCCGCTCTTCCGCTCGCTGCGCGACCCTGAGGCGCTGACCGGCAAGTGCGGGCGCTGCGAGTTCCGCGAGATCTGTGGCGGCAGCCGCGCCCGGGCCTGGGCGATCACGGGCGACGTCCTCGCGTCGGACCCGAGCTGTCCCTACCAGCCCACGGGCTGAGCACTCGGGCGGCGGCCGCGCACGACCGCCGCCCGCCCAGACCGACGCCGCGCCTCGCGCTCGTCAGCTCCGCGAGCCGAGGGTGTTGACGACGATCGCGACCACGATGACCACGCCGGACACGATCTGCTGCCAGTACGGCTCGACGTCCAGCAGGTTGAAGGCGTTCTGCAGCAACGCCAGCAGGAGCACGCCGAACGCCGTGCGCCATACCGCGCCGCGGCCGCCCATGATGCTGGTACCCCCGATCACGACTGCCGCGATCGCGTTGAGCGTCAGGGTGTTGGCAGGGCCGTAGACGTTCCCCACGCCGGTGCGGGTCGTGATGATCAGCCCGCCGATCGCGGCGGTGATGCCCCCGACGACGAAGACGAAGGTCATCACACGTGAGACCGAGATCCCGGAGAGCCGTGCCGCTTCGTGGCTGCTCCCGACGGCGTACACCTGCCGCCCGATCACCGTCACGGAGAGCAGCAGCGAGAGCACGACGAACACGACCGCCGAGACGATCACGGTCACGGGGACGATCCCGAACCGATGCGAGCCGAGCCACGTGTACTGCTCGTTGCTCGATAGGTCCAGGCTCGAGCCCTGGGTGACCATCAGCGCGATGCCCGCCATGACCAGTCCGGTGGCCAGCGTTCCCAGGAACGAGCTGACGCCCAGCCGACCGACCAGCCGCCCGTTGACGAGGCCGGCGGGGATCCCGACGGCAATGCCGAGGAGCACGCCGAGCACGGCGCTGTCCAGCTCGATGGTGAAGAACGTCCCAAAGACGCCGCACATCGACAGGACCTGACCGGACGAAAGGTCGAACGCGCCGGCGATGATCACGAACGTCGTCCCGAGCGCCACGAGCATGAGCGGCGCGTTCTGATCGAGGATGTTCATGAAATTCCGCGCCGAGAAGAAGCTGGGTGCGGTGAACGACATGACGATGAAAAGCAGCGCGACGATCACGACGACCGAGTAGTCGCGCAGCCACGCGACCACCCTGGCGTTCGCGGTGAGCGGCCCCGTGCGCAGCGTCGCCTCTCCGGCGACCGCGCTCATCTCACGCCCTCCGGCGCCGCAGATGGCGCGGGCAGCCCGAAGGCCGCTGCGAGGACCGCGTCGTGCGTGGCCTCCTCACCCTCGAAGCTCGCAGCGATGAGGCCGTCCCTCATCACGCATAGCCGGTGCGACATGTTCGCAACCTCCTCGTACTCCGATGAAATTAGGATCACCGCCATGCCGCTCGCTACGAGCCGCGCGACGACGTCGTAGATGGCGCGACGGGCGCCGATGTCGACGCCCCGCGTGGGCTCGTCGAGGATGAGGACCCGTGGGCGGCGAAGCAGCGTCTTGGCGAACAGCACCTTCTGCTGGTTGCCGCCGGAGAGCACCCCAACCGCTCCCTTGAGGTCGAGCGGGTTGACGCCCATGGCGCCCAGCTCCTCGCGCGCGGCGCCGCGCTCCGCCTCACCTCGCACACACCCGAGCGCGCTGAAGTCGTCCAGGTAGGTCATCGTTGCGTTGGCTCCCTGAGACAGGCCGACGAACAGCCCCTGGTCCTTGCGGCTCTCGGGCAGGAGCGCGATGCCGGCGTCGAGCGCCGCCGCCGGGGTGGTGAGCCGCACGCTCCGTCCGTCCACCGCCACGTCGCCGGTGACATGCCCGTCCGCCCCGAAGAGCGCATGGGCCAGCTCGGAGCGCCCGCTCCCCACCAGGCCGAAGAGCCCGACCACCTCGCCCGCCCTGACGGTGAGGTCGACGCCCTGCGCCTGGCCGCGCCGTCGCAGGTCGCGGACCTCCAGGACGGGCTTTGCGTCGACGGGAACCGCGGGGCGCGTCGGGAAGCTCGCGTCGGTCCCGCCGCCGAGCATCCCGGCGACGAGCGTCTCGATCGTCGCCTCCTGCGCCGGCATCGTCCGCACGTGCCGGCCGTTGCGCATGATCGTCACCGTGTCGCTCAGCATCAGCACCTCCTCGAGGAAGTGCGAGACGTAGATGACTGCGATGCCGGCCTCGCGCAGCGACTGGACGATCGAATAGAGCTTCTGCGCGTCCTGCGCCGACAGCGACGACGTAGGCTCGTCCATCACGATCACGCGCGCGCCCCGGGCGAGCGCCCGCAGCAGCTCGACCTCCTGCTGCTTGGCGAGCGGCAGCGCGCCCGCGCCGGCGCCGCCGTCGCGCGCGAATCCCGTTCGATCGATCAGCGCGTCGAACTCCCGATGGAGGGCCCGCCGCGACACGATGCCGAACCGCGCGGGCTGCTGACCGAGCAGCACGTTCTCGCGCACCGAGAGATCCAGCGCGAGCGAGAGCTCCTGCTGCATGATCGTGATCCCCGCGGCCAGGGCCGCGGCGGGCGTGGGGAACGTCACCTTCGTCCCCCACACCCGGATGCTGCCCGCATCGGGACGGATTACCCCGCTGAGGATCTTCCCCAGCGTGGACTTCCCGGCGCCGTTCTCGCCGACCAGGCCGTGCACGGCCCCGGCGCTCACCGAGAGGCTGACGTCGTCGAGCGCGCGGTGGCGCCCGAACGTCTTGACGATCCCCTCGAGCTCCAGGATCGGACCGCCCTCGTCCCCGGCGCCGCGTGCCGGCACTGCCGGCACGCGGTCCTGCCCGAGACCGTCGATCACCCTTCCCACTGCCCCTTGACCTCGGGGTGCTCTTCGAGCGCCTTGCGGGTCAGCTGGTTCGGGACGCTGTCGAAGTCCCGATCCTGGACGATGAACCGGTTCGCCTCGGGAACGTCCTGGCCCGCGATCGCCAGCAGCGCCAGGCGCGTCGCGGCCGCGCCGAGCCCCTGCGCGCGGTTGTAGCTCGTCTGGACCCACTTGCCGGCGCGGACCTGCTCGACGCCGTGCATCGTCCCGTAGGCGCTGACGATCTTGACGTCGCCCTCGCCCAGGCCGAACGTCCTGCCGGCGGCGCTGATCGACGCCTCGGCGCCGCGCGTCTGCTGGTCGGCCTGTGACGCCAGGACGTTGAGCTTCGGGTTCGCCTGCAGACAGTCCGTCGCCGTCGTCCGGCCGAGGTCCTGCGAGTAGCCGGCATCGGCCTCGCAGACGATCTTGATGTTGGGGTGCGACTTGATCTTCGCCTCGAAGATCTTCGGCTTGACCTTGTCGAAGGCGAGCGCACGGGCGCCCCAGAGCACCGCGACCTGGCAGGGGTCATGAGCCTCGCAGGCGTCGATGACGCCGTCGGCCATCGTCTCGGCGTTCACCGTGAGGTCCTCGATGACGTTCCCCGTCAGCCCCGGGATCTGATTCTCCATGCTGAGCACGTTGGGGCCGGCCGGCTGGAGGACGCTGATGGCGGGAACCTCGGCGGCGACGAGCTTCTTGAGCGCCGGGCCGATGCTCGTCGAGTCGTTCGGCACGATGACCAAAGCGTCGTAGTTGCGGCTGACGGACAGGTCGGAGACGAGCTGGAACTGGACCTGGGCGTCGAACGACGGCGGGCCGATGAACTTCGCCTCCGCGCCGTTGGCCTCGGCCTCGCACTTGACAGCCTTGAAGACCCACGCTGACCACACGTTGTCCTGGCCGAAGCCGATGAACGCAACGCGCTTGCCCGCGAGCTTCTGCTGATCGGCGACGTCGGGCAGCTGCTTGGCCCCCTTGTTCCAGTCGGCCGCGGTGATGACTCTCGGGTCTTCGCACTCCTTGCTCACCGTGCGGGTGCTCGCCCCAGAGTCCCCTGCCGTCGCGGAGTTGGTTGCACTCCCCTCGTCACCCCCCCCGCACCCGACGAGCGCGCCGATGACGGCAAGTAGCACGGCAAGTGACAATCGTCGTCCCAGTAACATCATCCACCTCGCAATAGGAGTTCGAGCTAGCGCTCCACCTGCGCGACCATAACCAGCACCTACTTGCGGCAACGGTCGGCTCTGCCTATGAACTGATGCGCACCGTTGGTGCGTTGGTATGAGTGCGCTTGACACGTCGGGCTGTAGGCCGCGGCCAGCGGCGCAGCCCCGCGGCCACCGTAGGACGCGCACAGCGATGCGAGGCGTGCGGCGGCACCGTCAGTCGAGCCTCGCGACCGTGACGGGCACACCCGTCGCCCTCGGCATGCCCGTGGCCGGATCCACCTCATCGCCGGAGATCAGCGACGTCGGACTCGCCGCGACGAAGCCATGCGGCAGCGTCACCGTGCCCCGCCCGGCGCGATCGTCGGTGCGCGCGACGGTCGTCACCTGGCCGTGCGCGCTCGAGATCGCGATCGCGGCACCGTCGACGATTCCACGATCGGCGGCGTCGTCCGGATGCAGCATGGCCGCGGGACGCGCGGGGCTGACGGGGCCCACTCCGTCTGCCATCGTCGAGTTGATCTTCCTGAGCAGGCGTCGAGGGACCAGGACGAGGCTCTCGGGGTCCGGGTCGGCGGTCGCCGCGAGCTGCTCGGTCAGGAGCGCCGGCGCGACGCGCAGGCGCTGGTCGGGTATCCTGCCGCACACCCACGCGTACGGACGCTCCGCCGTGACCACCGCTTCCGTCGTCTCCCGGATCACCGACCACCGAGCCCGGTCGCGGCCGTATGCCGCTTCGAGGACGTCCTCGTCGGTCGCGCTGTCCGGGTCGACGGCCCCGGGAAGGTCGGCGCCGAGCCGCCGTGCGAGCTGAGCGAGGATCCACCAAGCCGGGCGCCGCTCGCCGCTCGGCTCGACGACCCGCTCGGTGTACTGGCTGAACGAGCGCAGCGCGTAGACCTCGGCTCCGGTCGGAACGTCCGCACGCTCGAGCTGGCCGGCCGCGGGAAGCACGTGGGTCGCGAGCTCGACGACGTCGTTGTGGACGACGTCGACGACCGCGAGGACGTCCAGCTTCGCGAGCGCCCTCTTGACCCGCTCGGGCTGCGGCCATGCGATCAGGGGATTGCCCCCCAGGACGACCAGCGCCCGGACGTTGCCGGCCTCGATCTCGTCCGCGATCGCCGCGCAGGGCAGCTCTCCGAATCGTCCGGGGAGCTCCGGCCGGCTGGCCGGCCCCGGAGCCGGTGTCCCGTCGCGGGTCTCCCACTCCCGGCGGTGCGTCTGGCTGAGATAGCCCGGGTTGAACCACATGCCACCGGGCCGGTCGAGCGAGCCTGTCACCACGCTGACCATCCAGGCCAGCCACACCGACACGTTTGCGGATTCCTGGAAGTTCAGGCCGGTGCCGGTGACCATCGCGACCCGCCCCGTCTCGCGGATCTTCCCCAGAAGCGCGGCGATCTCGGCGGCGGGAATGCCCGTGCCGCGGACCGCACGGTCGAGGGTGAAGGGCTCGACCGCGGCGGTCAGCGACGGAACGTCGTCGGCGTGGCGCTCGAGGTAGCCCCTGTCGGCACCGTCGCGCAAGAGCTCTCGCACGAGGTACGCCAGGAGCAGGTGGTCCGTGCCCGGCCGCGGAGCGAGATGCGCCTGGGCGACGTCGGCACACTCGGTGCGCCGTGGATCGATGACCCACAGCTCCCCCTGGCGGGCCCACCTGCGCAGCCACTCCTTCGGGCGCGGGATGTTGAACGTGTGGCCGTGGGACGCCATCGGGTTCGTGCCCACCAGCACCGTCAGCCGCGCGTCGACGTCGGGGACCGGCAGAAGCCACGGATGCCCGGCGACCAGCTCGGCCACGAGAGTGACGGCCGGGCAGTCGACGGTGAGCGTCGTGTACCACCCGCGTGAGCCGATGTGCTCGAGGATCGCCGGGCCGTAGCCGACGGCGGCCGACTCGAGATAGTGGGCGGTTCCCTTGTACATGGCCAGTCCCGACGGCCCCGCCGTCTCGACGGCCGCCTCGATGCTCGTCGCGAGGTGGTCGAGCGTCTCCGCCCACGACCTGCGCTCGAGCGTCTCGCCTTGCCGGACGAGCGGATGGTCGAGGCGATCGGGGTGATGGTGGTATCGGCCGAGCGCCCGGCCCTTCGGGCAGAGATATCCCCGTGAGATCGGGTGGTCGCGATCGCCGCGGACACCGGTCACCTGCCCGTCTTCGACGGTGACCAGCGCCCCACAGGCCGCGTTGCACAGCCGGCAGAACGTCCGCCGCTCCGTCTGTCGCATTTCGCTCACCGTGGCCCGCATCCCAGCGTCACCTCTCGTTCTGATCCGCCCGCCGTGCCCTGTCGCGCGCCACGCGGCGGTCGTCGCATCGCCCCGCCGCGCCTCTCGCCGAGCCGCGTGGGCTCCACTCGTCCGCCGCCGTCGTGCAGCGCCCCGGCTCAGGTCGCCGTCGCCGCGCCCCTGTCGGTCAGCCCGGTCGGGTCCAGCCCCGCCAGGACTCCCAGCAGCCGGCCGGGCGTACGCCCGAGGTCCTCGGCGTCCTCCTTGCGCCGGACCGCCTCGCGGACGAGTCGCCCGGCGATGTACCGCACAGGCTCGGGCGGCAGCCCGCTCTTGTGCGGGACGCGCAGAGCCTCCGGGACGTGGACGACGTCGCGTTCGAGGGCCATCGAGGCCAGCGCGGCGCCGGCGACGTACGAAGGCCCGACCCCGTTGCCCGAGAACCCCGCCGCCACCAGCACCTCGGGATGGCGCGGCAGCGGACCGACGAACGGAAGCCCCGTGGCCGAGTAGTCGACCGGGCCTCCCCACGACCGCGCGGTGGGAACGTCGGACAGCAGCGGGTAGAGCCGGTCAAACTGCGCCCGCACGTACTTCGACCGGCTTTCCGAGCGATTGAACGAGTCGGTGATCCGGTCGCCGAGCGCCAGGCTGCCGCCGCCCTTGCCGAACACGACCCGTCCGTCCTCGGTCGTCCGGCAGTAGTTGACGAGGCGCCGGCTGTCGGAGACCGCCAGCCCCGGCGCCCACCCGAGCCCCTTGAGGCGATCGGGAGCTTGCGCGGTTGCGATGACGTCGCTGGCGATCACGATCACCGACCGGCGGACCTCAGGGATCGCCGTAGCCCAGGCGCTGATCGCCAGGACCACCCGGTCGGCGTGGATCGCGCCGCGAGTGGTCTGCAGACGCGTTCCCGATCCGGCCTGGATCTCCGTGACGGGACAGTGCTCGACGATCGCGACGCCCAGGTCGCGCGCGACCGCGGTCAGCCCGTGAGCCAGCCGTCCCGGATGCACGGTCGCCGGCGCCGCCTCGAACACGCCGGCGACGTGTACCGGAGAGCCGGACCGCGCCGCGACCTCGCTGCGCTCGAGCAGCTCATACGGCGCGACGCCGGCCGCGGCGAGCTCGTCCACCGTCACCTTCCAGGCGTCGAGCTGAGCCTGGTTGGTGGCCGTCCAGAGCCAGCCCGCCTTGCGGAAGTGCGCGTCGATGCCCCGCGCCTCGCAGAAGGCGCCGATCTCGTCGACCGCTCCCTCGACCGCCCGCGCGTAGTGAAGCGCGTCGTCGAGCCCGCACAGCTTCTGCAGCGTCGCGAACTTGGACCACGCAGTCATGACAAAGCCGCCGTTGCGCCCGCTCGCGCCGCCGCCGCAGCTTCCCGCCTCGACGAGCACGACGTCGAGGTGCGGGTCCTGCTGCTTGAGGTGAATCGCCGTCCACAGACCGGCGAAGCCTCCGCCGACGATGCACACGTCGCAGCGACTCGGCAGCGCGCCCTGCTCGCCCGAGGAGCCCGACGCCGGCGCCTGCTCGAGCCAGAGGGCCTGCTCGTCACGACGGGCCAGTGCGGGGGGACGAAAGGTCGCGAGTGTCTTCATGGTCACCATCATGGGAAGCCTGCCCACGCACTCCAATGGTGCGTTGCGATAAATGCCGCGCCGCTGATGCTGCGCAACGTCAACCCCGCCGGATGCACGATCTGCATCGGACGCGGACATCACCTGTGGTAGGGGCGGCCTCCCGCCCCTACCACCTTTGCGGGCAACGTGCCCCGACCACCGTTCACGAGAGATGGCGCCCCGACCGCTTCTCGCGGGCCGCGGCGGCGCGTTCACCGATCGGCGGACGCCGCCCGGCGCGGGCTCCCGACGCCCGCGCCAAGCCTGTCGCCCGCCTCGGCCAGGGCAGCTAGGCCAGGGCGGCCCGACGCGCGTCGGTCGCCGGCTGATCGACGGTCAGATCCTCGTTGAGGATCACGCCGTAGGTCGCTGCCGCCTTCTCCCGGGAGACGAACTCGTTTCGGACGTCCTGCGCGACCCGCTCGGGATCGCGCCTGACGGGCGCGCCCCAGCCACCGCCTCCCGCGCTCTCGAAGACGAATGCCTCACCGGGCATGAAGGGGATGTTCCCCAGCATCTGCGGCAGCCACGTGCCGTCGTCGTCGAGACCGCCGATGGTCGTGAGATTCCCATCGACGCCGCGGCGCATCTGACGCTGCCTCGCCGAGTACCCGCCTCCGTTGACTCCGGGCGATCCCTCACGCGTCCGGGAGCACTCCATCGTGATCATCTGCCCGCGCCCCAGGAACTGGACCTCGAGCCGGACGCCGCAGCCGCCTCTGTGCTGGCCGTCGCCCGCCGAGTCCGTCACCATCTCGTACGAGAGATACCGCACGGGGAACGACAGCTCCGCAGTCTCGGCCGGCAGGTTCTGGCAGTTGCCGAGCGGGTCCATCGTGACGTGCATGCCGTCGTTGAACGGCGTGCCGCCCCAGCCTCCGGCCGGCAGGTCGGTGAGGACGTGAACCTCGTTCGTCACCGGGTCCGCCGCACTGGCGACGAACCAGTTGGCGTCCGAGCACGTCGGCGCAATCGCCTTGTCGGGGATCGCCTTCGCAAGGGCCATCCAGATCGCGGCGCAGACCTTCGACGACGTCGCCGTCGTGCATCCGATCGTCGGCGCCGGCCAGGCCGGGTTCAGCCATGTCCCCTCGGGAATCACGAGGTCCAGCTGCCGGTACAGCCCGGCGTTCGGCGGGGCGTCGGGATTGAGGAAGAACTTCAGCGAGTAGTAGATCGCCGACGCCGTGTTCGCGTACGGGGAGTTGATCGGGCCGAGGGTCTGGGGATCGCTTCCCGTCAGGTCGACCTCGATGCGGTCGTCGTCGACCGTCAGCTTGACCCGGACGGTCAGCGGCGTGTCGGAGAACCCGTCGCTCTCGACGAAGTCGCTGGCCTCGTAGACGCCGTCCGGAATCCGCCGGACCGCGGCCGCGGTCATCGCCTGCGTGTAGTCGAGAACCTCGGTCATCCCCTGCTTGACCACGTCGGGGCCGTACTTGCGGGCCAGGCGCAGCATCTCGTCCGCGCCCGCGCGCAGCGCGCCGATCTGCGCCTGGATGTCGCCTTCGACGTACTGCGGCGTCCGCGTGTTGTTCTTGATGATCGCGACGAGCTCGTGGTTGAGCTCTCCGCCCCGCGCGAGCATCGAGGGCGGAAGCCGGAGCCCCTCGCCTCCGATGTGGGTGTCGAGGTTCCCGCCCAGGTCGGTCCAGTGCGCCCGGCTGACGGCGACGGCGAGCAGCTCGTCCTCGAAGAAGACGGGCATCGTGAGCGTCACGTCGGGGACGTGAGTCCCCCCGCTGTAGGGGTCGTTGAGCAGCACGATGTCGCCCGGTCGCAGCGTGCTGAGGTCGTAACGCTCCAGCGACGCCTGGACGCTGAACTGCATCGCGGCGATGTGAACCGGGCAGTTCGCCGTCTGGCCGATCAGCTCCACGTTCGGATCGAAGATCGCGTTGGAGTAGTCGACCATGTCGTAGATGATCGGGGAGAACGAAGCCTTCTGGAGAACCTGGCTCATGCGCTCCGAGGCGTACTCGAAGCTGCGGCGCAGAACCTCGAAGGTGACCGGGTCCAGCTTGCGCCGGACGTCGGGAGAAGTGGTGACACTCATGCGTAAGCCTCTTCGGTCGTGATGAGAACGTTCTCGTAGCGGTCGGCGCGTCCGACCGCACCGGGCGGCAGGACGATCACCCCGTCCGGCTGCTCGATCACGGCCGGCCCACGCACGACCTGGTCGGTGTCGAGCTTGGTCGCGTCGTGGATCTCGATCTCGTGATGGCGCCCGTCGAAGTACGCCTGGCGCTTCTCCTTGATCGACCCCGCGCCGTTTCGGTTCCGCGACGCGGCGTCGGCCAGCGCGGCCG
>NZ_JANJUE010000041.1 GCF_024710765.1 Pseudoxanthomonas sp. | reverse complement strand
CGGGCCGACCACGATGACCGAACGGCCGGAGTAGTCGACGCGCTTGCCGAGCAGGTTCTGGCGGAAGCGGCCCTGCTTGCCCTTGATCATGTCGGCCAGCGACTTGAGCGGGCGCTTGTTGGTGCCGGTGATGGCGCGGCCGCGGCGGCCGTTGTCCATCAGGGCGTCGACCGACTCCTGCAGCATGCGCTTTTCGTTGCGCACGATGATGTCCGGGGCATTCAGCTCCAGCAGGCGGCGCAGACGGTTGTTGCGGTTGATGACGCGGCGGTACAGGTCGTTCAGATCGGAAGTCGCGAAGCGGCCGCCGTCCAGCGGTACCAGCGGACGCAGATCCGGCGGCAGCACCGGCAGCACGGTCATGACCATCCATTCCGGACGGTTGCCCGATTCCAGGAACGCCTCGATAAGCTTGATGCGCTTGGTCAGGCGCTTGAGCTTGGTCTCGGAGTTGGTGCTGGCGATTTCCTCGCGCAGGTTAACCATCTCGGCCTGCAGGTCGATGGTGCGCAGCAGGTCATAGACCGCCTCGGCGCCCATCGCGGCATCGAAGTCGTCGCCATGCTCCTGGCGCGCCTGCATGTACTGCTCTTCGGTCAGCAGTTGGCGGCGCTCCAGGGTGGTCAGGCCCGGTTCGGTGACCACGTAGGCTTCAAAGTACAGCACGCGCTCGATGTCGCGCAGGGTCATGTCCAGCATCAGGCCGATGCGCGAGGGCAGCGACTTGAGGAACCAGATGTGCGCGACCGGCGAGGCCAGGTCGATGTGGCCCATGCGCTCGCGGCGCACCTTGGCCAAGGTGACTTCGGTGCCGCACTTTTCGCAGACCACGCCACGGTGCTTCATGCGCTTGTACTTGCCGCACAGGCACTCGTAGTCCTTGATGGGGCCGAAGATGGCGGCGCAGAACAGGCCGTCGCGCTCCGGCTTGAAGGTACGGTAGTTGATCGTTTCCGGCTTCTTCACTTCGCCGTAGGACCAGGAACGGATCAGGTCGGGCGAAGCCAGCGCGATCTTGATCGCGTCGAAATCCAGCGTCTGGCGCTGCTGGTTGAAGAGGTTGAGCAAATCTTTCATGGTTTTCTCCGGGATTCGGAATTCGAGATTGGGGATTCGTCAGAGCGGGGATCCGGGAGATTCAGGAGGCAGTCGCCTGCCAATCCCGAATCCCGTACCACCAATCCCGAACCTCAGTTGTCTTCCAGTTCCATGTTGATGGCCAGGGAGCGGATTTCCTTCACCAGCACGTTGAAGGATTCCGGCATGCCCGCGACCATCTCGTGTTCGCCGTCGACAATGTTCTTGTACATCTGGTTGCGGCCCTGCACGTCGTCCGACTTGACCGTCAGCATTTCCTGCAGGGTGTGCGCCGCGCCGTAGGCCTCCAGCGCCCAGACTTCCATTTCGCCGAAACGCTGGCCGCCGAACTGCGCCTTGCCGCCCAGCGGCTGCTGGGTGACCAACGAGTACGGGCCGGTCGAGCGGGCGTGCATCTTGTCGTCCACCAGGTGGTTCAGCTTCAGCATGTGCATGTAGCCGACCGTGGTGTGGCGATCGAACGCCTCGCCGGTGCGGCCGTCATACAGCTGGGTCTGGCCACTGATCGGCAGATCCGCCAGCTCCAGCATGTGCTTGATTTCCGCTTCCGCCGCACCGTCGAACACTGGCGTCGCCATCGGCACGCCGTCGGTCAGGTTGCGGGCAAGGTTGATCAGTTCCTCGTCGCTGAACTGCGACAGGTCGACGCGATCTTCGCCCAGCTTCTTTTCGTGGTTGTAGATCTGGTCCAGGAACTTGCGCAGGTCGGCGACCTTGGCCTGGGCTTCCAGCATGGCCTGGATCTTGCGACCCAGTCCTTTGGCGGCCCAGCCCAGATGGACTTCCAGCACCTGGCCGATGTTCATGCGCGAAGGCACGCCCAGCGGGTTCAGGACGATGTCCACGGTCTCGCCGTTGGCCATGTAGGGCATGTCCTCGACCGGCACGATCGTGGACACGACGCCCTTGTTGCCGTGGCGGCCGGCCATCTTGTCACCCGGCTGGATGCGGCGCTTCACGGCCAGGTAGACCTTGACCATCTTCAGCACGCCCGGGGCCAGATCGTCGCCCGCGGTGATCTTGCCGCGCTTGTCGGCGAAGCGACGCTCGAACTCCTTCTCGTGCGCCTGGATCTGCTTCTGCGCGCGCTCGATGGCGTCGGAGGCGTCGTCATCCTTCATGCGGATGGCGAACCAGTCGGCCTTCTTCAGGCCATCCAGGTAGGCGTCATTGATGGTGTCGCCCTTCTTCAGGTTCGGACCACCGTTGGCGACCTTGCCGACCAGCTGCGAACGCAGGCGGGCATAGATGGCGCTTTCCAGGATGCGGAACTGATCGTCGAAGTCCTTCTTGACGCGCTTGATCTCGTTTTCCTCGATCTGGCGCGCGCGCTTGTCCTTCTCGATGCCGTCGCGGGTGAAGACCTGCACGTCGATGACGGTGCCGTCCATGCCCGGGGGCACGCGCAGCGAACTGTCCTTAACGTCGGAAGCCTTCTCGCCGAAGATGGCGCGCAGCAGCTTCTCTTCCGGGGTCAGCTGGCTTTCGCCCTTCGGCGTGACCTTGCCGACCATGATGTCGCCGGCGCGGACTTCGGCACCGATGTACACCACGCCGCTCTCGTCCAGGCGGTTCAGCGCCTGCTCGGAGACGTTCGGGATGTCGGCGGAGATTTCCTCCGGACCCAGCTTGGTGTCACGCGCGACGCAGGTCAGCTCTTCGATGTGGATCGTGGTGTAGCGATCCTCTTCCACCACGCGCTCGGAGAGCAGGATGGAGTCTTCGAAGTTGTAGCCGTTCCACGGCATGAACGCGATCAGCATGTTCTGGCCCAGGGCCAGTTCGCCGATATCGGTCGAGGGACCATCGGCCAGCACGTCGCCACGCGCCACCACGTCGCCCACGTTCACCAGCGGACGCTGGTTGATGCAGGTGTTCTGGTTGGAACGGGTATACTTGATCAGCGTGTAGATGTCGACGCCGGCATCATGCTCGCCGGAGATCTCGCTCTCATTGGCCTTGACCACGATGCGGGCGGCGTCGATCTGCTCGACCACGCCACCGCGACGCGCGTTCACGGTCACGCCCGAGTCACGCGCCACCGCGCGCTCGATGCCGGTGCCGACCAGCGGCTTCTGCGCACGCAGCGTCGGCACGGCCTGGCGCTGCATGTTGGCGCCCATCAACGCGCGGTTGGCGTCGTCGTGCTCCAGGAACGGCACCAGCGCCGCGGCGACCGACACGGTCTGCATCGGCGAGACGTCCATGTAGTCCACTTCGCTCGGCGGCTTCAGCAGCGACTCGCCCTGGTAGCGGCACGGCACGAACAGTTCGGTCAGACGGCTCTTGGCATCATGCAGTGCATTGGCCTGGGCGATGACGTACTCGTTCTCCTCGATCGCCGACAGGTATTCGATCTCGTCGGTGATCACGCCTTCCACGACCTTGCGGTACGGGGTTTCCAGGAAGCCGTAGTTGTTGGTGCGGGCATACACCGCCAGCGAGTTGATCAGGCCGATGTTCGGGCCTTCCGGCGTTTCGATGGTGCAGACGCGGCCGTAATGGGTCGGGTGCACGTCGCGCACTTCGAAGCCGGCGCGCTCGCGGGTCAGGCCACCCGGGCCCAGCGCCGAGACGCGACGCTTGTGGGTGACTTCCGACAGCGGGTTGTTCTGGTCCATGAACTGCGACAGCTGCGAGGAACCGAAGAACTCCTTGATCGCGGCGGCCACCGGCTTGGCGTTGATCAGCTCCTGCGGGGTCAGGCCCTCGGACTCGGCCATCGACAGGCGCTCCTTGACCGCGCGCTCGACGCGGACCAGGCCCACGCGGAACACGTTCTCGGCCATTTCGCCGACCGAACGCACGCGGCGGTTGCCCAGGTGGTCGATGTCGTCCACGGTGCCACGGCCATTGCGGATCTCGGTCAGCACCTTGATCACGTCCAGGATGTCCGAGCTGTCGCCCAGCTCGGCGACCAGGCGCTTGGCCTCTTCGTCGGTACGCGAGCCGAAGTACTTCTTGTCGTACAGCACGGCTTCGCCGGTGACTTCCTTGCGGCCCACGCGGCGGTTGAACTTCATCCGGCCGACGTTGGAGAGGTCGTAGCGCTCGAAGGTGAAGAACAGGTTGTGGAACAGGTTCTGCGCGGCATCCTTGGTCGGCGGCTCGCCCGGACGCATCATGCGGTAGATCTCGACCAGCGCTTCCAGCTGGGTGCGGCTCGGATCGATGCGCAGGGTGTTGGACAGGTACGGGCCACGGTCCAGGTCGTTCACCCACAGGGTGCCGACTGCGTCGACGCCGGCCTTGCGGAACTTGACCAGTTGGTCTTCGGTGATCTCATCGTTGGCGTTGGCCAGCAGTTCGCCGGTGTTGCCGTCGATCACGTCGTGCGACAGGATGCGGCCGACCAGGTACTCGTCGGGCACCGCCAGCGCGGAGATGCCGGACTGCTCCAGCTGCTTCACGTGGCGGGCGGTGATGCGCTTGCCGGCCTCGACGATGACCTTGTCACCATCGGCCAGGTCGAAGTTGAGGGTCTCGCCGCGCAGGCGCTCGGACACCAGTTCCAGCTGCACGCCTTCGGGCAGGATGTGGAAGGTGTTGATGTCGAAGAACTCGTTGAGCATTTCCTCGTTGGAGTAGCCCAGCGCGCGCAGCAGGATGGTCACCGGCAGCTTGCGGCGACGGTCGATGCGGGTGAACAGCGCGTCCTTCGGATCGAATTCGAAGTCCAGCCAGGAGCCGCGGTAGGGAATGATGCGGGCGCTGTACAGCAGCTTGCCCGAGCTGTGGGTCTTGCCGCGATCGTGGTCGAAGAACACGCCCGGCGAGCGGTGCAGCTGGGAAACGATGACGCGCTCGGTGCCGTTGACGATGAAGGTGCCGTTCTCGGTCATCAGCGGGATTTCGCCCAGATAGACCTCCTGCTCCTTCACGTACTTGATCGCCTTGGTCGACGACTCACGGTCATAGATGACCAGGCGGACGGTGACGCGCAGCGGTGCGCCGTAGCTCAGGCCACGGTTGCGGCACTCGCGCTCGTCGAACACCGGTTCGCCCAGCTTGTAGCCAACGTATTCCAGCGCGGCGTTGCCGCTGTAGCTGGAGATCGGGAACACCGACTTGAGGGCGGCGTGCAGGCCGCGGTCTTCGCGCTTGGAGGGCTCGGTGAACTCCTGCAGGAATTCACGGTAGGAGTCGACCTGGATGGCAAGCAGGAAGGGGACTTCGAGGATCGAACGCTGTTTGCCGAAGTCCTTGCGGATGCGCTTCTTCTCGGTGAACGAGTATGTCGTCATGGGAGTGCCTTTGGCATCGGGGGCCACGCGTCCGCGACCCCGGGGGAACATTCTTTCGAACGGGAGAATTTTCAGTTGGAAGCCGCTGGTATTGCCGGCACCAGCACGCCTTCTGCTGCTGCTTCCAACTACAAACTCGTTTGGGGGCGGGGATTCGGGATTGGGGATTCGGGATTCGGAACGGCGCTGTTTCGCCCTTCCAATCCCTAATCCCGAATCACCAATCCCGGCCTTTCAAACAACGACCGAAGGCCAGGGGCTTGCGCCCCCGGCCTCGGTTTGCCGCCGATGTTGCGTGGCGACGGATTTTGCTTACTTCACTTCGACGGTGGCGCCGACGGCCTCGAGGTCCTTCTTCATCTTCTCGGCGTCTTCCTTCGAAGCGGCTTCCTTCAGGACGCCACCGGCCTCGGCGAGGTCCTTGGCTTCCTTCAGGCCCAGGCCGGTGATGGCGCGGACGGCCTTGATGACTTCGACCTTCTTGTCGCCGGCAGTCTTCAGGGTGACGGTGAATTCGGTCTGCTCTTCGGCCGGGGCGGCGGCGGCGGCCGGACCAGCGGCCACGGCAACCGGGGCGGCGGCGGAGACGCCGAACTTCTCTTCGATGGCCTTGACCAGCTCCATCACTTCCATCAGGGTCTTGCCGGCAATGGCGTCGACGATCTGCTCGTTGGAAAGGGACATTGTGTTTACCTTTGGAAATTATCTTGGGAAAGGGTTCAGTGAACCGTTAAGACGTCGAACTCAGGCTTCGGCCGCAGCTTCGGCGACGGCTTCGCCGCCACCCTGCTTGTCGCCCACGGCCTTGACGGCACGGGCGAACATCGAGGCCGGTTCAGCCAGGACGCGGGCCAGCATGGCCAGAGCCTGATCGCGGGTCGGCAGCGACGCCAGGACCTCGACGTGGCTGGCCGGATACAGCTGACCACCCAACGCGACCACCTTGGCCTGCAGCTTGTCGTTGCCCTTGGCGAATTCCTTGATCAGACGCCCGGCAGCGCCGGGTTCTTCCGTCGAAAACGCATACAGCAGCGGACCGACGAGCTTGTCCTTGACGCACTCGTATTCGGTACCTTCGACGGCACGGGAAGCCAGGGTGTTCTTGACGACTTTCAAGAACACACCGGTCTCACGCGCCTTCTTGCGCATCGCGGTCATCTGGGTGACCGTGATGCCTGCGTATTCGGCGGCGACCAGGGAGTGGGCCTTGGCGGCGACGTCTGCCAGTTCGGCGACTACTTCTTGCTTCTGGGACAGATTGAGAGCCATACACTCCTCACTTGTTGATTCCGCTCGCGGCTCCTGCCGCTTGCGGTCCTGGACGGCCCCCTTCCTGGGTGCCGGGGGCGCGAGCCCCAGCGGTGGCCTTTCTGACTGGCGTGAATCTGTACCAGGAAATTTCCAGAAGGCGGCACCATCTGCGCAGGCGCGTTCCCTTTCGGGTCCGGATTAAGCGATCCCGCTTGCGTCGACGGCGATTCCCTGCCAACACGAGCCTCCCTGCCCGTCGTCGATGCGCGCAGACCGCACCTGCGGTCTTTGACGGCTATCGCGCGGGAACGGATTCCGTTGCGATTGCCCTCAAATGTTCGGCAACGCCCTGGCGGGCGCTGCCTTGTTGCGTTTCCCTGCAAGGGCCTGGATCCGGGGATCTATGAGATCCCAATGGATCCCTGCTTTCGCAGGGATGATGAATCGGCGAAGCCACGCGCTTGGCGCGCGGGCCGATTCATCACTTCAGGTTGAGCGAGGACTGGTCGACGGTGACGCCGGGGCCCATGGTCGAGCTGACCGAAATCTTCTGCAGGTACTGACCCTTGGCGGTGGCCGGCTTGGCCTTCACCAGGTCGGCCAGCAGGGCCTGCAGGTTGTTCTTCAGCGCTTCGTCCTCGAAGCTCGCCTTGCCGATCGTGCAGTGGATGATGCCGGCCTTGTCGGTGCGGTAGCGCACCTGACCCGACTTGGCGTTCTTCACGGCTTCGGCCGGGTTCGGCGACACGGTGCCGACCTTCGGGTTCGGCATCAGGCCGCGCGGACCGAGCACGGTGCCCAGCTTGCCGACCACGCGCATCGCGTCCGGCGTGGCGATGACCACGTCGTAGTTGATGTCGCCGGCCAGCATTTTCTCGGCCAGGTCGTCCATGCCGACGGCTTCGGCGCCGGCGGCGGCGGCTTCGTCAGCCTTGGCACCGGCCGGGGCGAACACCGCCACGCGCACCGACTTGCCGGTACCGGCGGGGAGCACGGTCGAACCACGGACCTGCTGGTCGGACTTCTTGGCGTCCACGCCCAGGCGCACGGCGACGTCGACGGACTCGACGAACTTGGCCTTGGTGGCGGACTTGATGATCTTCAGCGCCTCGTCGATGGCATATGCCTTGCCCGGGGTCACTGCGGCCAGGATGGCCTTCTGTCGCTTGGTCTGTGCCATCTCTTAACCCTCCACCGTCAGGCCCATGGAGCGGGCCGAACCCGCGATCGTGCGAACTGCTGCGTCCAGGTCGGCCGCGGTCAGGTCGGGTTCCTTCGCCTTGGCGATCTCTTCCAGCTGCTTGCGGGTCACCTTGCCCACCTTTTCGGTGTTCGGGCGCTTGGAGCCGGACTGGATGCCCACGGCCTTCTTCAGCAGGATGGTCGCCGGCGGCGTCTTGGTGATGAAGGTGAACGTACGGTCGGAATAGGCGGTGATGACCACCGGAATCGGCAGGCCCGGTTCCAGCTTCTGCGTGGCGGCGTTGAACGCCTTGCAGAATTCCATGATGTTCAGGCCGCGCTGGCCCAGGGCCGGGCCGACCGGCGGCGAGGGGTTGGCCTGGCCGGCCTTCACCTGCAGCTTGATGTAACCAACAACTTTCTTAGCCATCTGAGTTCTCTCCGGGTGCTAGCGCCTGGTGTCAGGCTCCCCATCGGACCGGGAAAATCACGCGTCCCGGCTTCGCGTTGTAGACGCACGGAAGCCGCCTTGCGGCGGCCGGTGCCCTGCCCGACTCCGTTGGACAGGGAGCCGCGCAGTATAACAGGGTTTTCCAGGCCGTGCCGGAGGCAGGCCGGGAGGGGGTCAGGCCTTCTCGACCTGGCCGAATTCCAGCTCCACCGGGGTGGAGCGCCCGAAGATCAGCACCGCCACGCGCAGGCGGCTCTTCTCGTAGTTGACTTCCTCGACCACGCCGTTGAAGTCGTTGAACGGGCCGTCGGTGACCCGGACCATCTCGCCCGGTTCGAACAGCACCTTCGGACGGGGCTTTTCCACACCTTCCTGAACGCGGTCCAGGATGGCGGCGGCCTCTTCGTCGCGGATCGGCAGGGGACGGTCGGCGGTGCCACCGATGAAGCCCAGCACCTTGCTGGTTTCCTTCACCAGGTGCCAGCTTTCGTTGTCCATGCGCGGAATGCCCGCTTCGTCATGGGTCTCGATCTGCACCAGCACGTAGCCCGGAAAGAACTTGCGCTCGGAACGGCGCTTCTGGCCGGAGCGCATTTCGACCACTTCCTCGGTCGGGACCAGGACGTCGCCGAACTTTTCCTGCATGTCGTTGCGGACGATGCGATCACGCAACGCCTGCGCCACCGACTTCTCGAAACCCGAATAGGCGTGAACCACGTACCAACGCTTCACTGCGACATCCTCCTCAGCGGCCGTAGTCCAGGAACAACTCGATCGCCCACTTGATGGCGAAATCGAAACCCGCGAGCAGCAGGCTCAGGATGATCACCACGATCACCACGACCCAGGTCATGCGGGTTGCTTCCTGGCGGGTTGGCCAGACCACCTTGCGCAATTCGAAGCGCGATTCGGACAAGAACTCGCGGGTATCGCGACCCTTGCCCGTCGTCAGGAACACCACCGAGCCCAGCACCAGGCCTGCCGCCACGGCAAGTGAACGCGCCGGCGTGGCCCACTGGCCATTGAACCACCACCAAGCCACCAGGCCCGCGACCACCAGGGCCGCGGCCAGCACGTACTTGGCGATGTCGCTGGCGGGGGTACCGCCCTTGGATTGTTCGACCTTGCTGTTCAAGTCAGTGTCGCTCTTTGCTCTAGTCGACCGTCACGCGCCCGGCCGTGCGGAAGACTCCGCTGGTATGGCACGCCAGGAGGGACTCGAACCCCCAACCTGCGGTTTTGGAGACCGCTGCTCTGCCAATTGAGCTACTGGCGTATCGATTTGCTTAAGGTTTCCCTTAGACGGCGAAGGCGGACCGAGGTTCCGGCCCGCCGTTCGCGAAGTCCGGCGATGGTGAATCGCCGGAACAGCAGCTTACTTGATGATCTTGGCCACGACGCCGGCGCCGACGGTACGGCCGCCTTCGCGAATCGCGAAACGCAGGCCTTCGTCCATCGCCACCGGGTTGATGAGCTGCACGGTCATCTTGATGTTGTCGCCCGGCATCACCATCTCCGTGCCCTCCGGCAGCGTCACCGCACCGGTGATGTCCGTGGTACGGAAGTAGAACTGCGGACGGTAGCCCTTGAAGAACGGCGTGTGACGGCCACCCTCGTCCTTCGACAGCACGTACACCTCCGCCTCGAACTCGGTGTGCGGGGTGATGGAACCCGGCTTGGCCAGCACCTGGCCACGCTCCACGTCGTCACGCTTGGTGCCGCGCAGCAGCAGGCCCGCGTTGTCGCCCGCCTGGCCCTGGTCCAGCAGCTTGCGGAACATTTCCACGCCGGTCACGGTGGTCTTCTGGGTCGGGCGGATACCGACGATCTCGATTTCCTCGCCCACCTTGATCACGCCACGCTCGATGCGGCCGGTCACCACGGTGCCGCGACCCGAGATCGAGAACACGTCTTCCACCGGCATCAGGAACGTGCCATCGATCGCGCGCTCCGGCGTCGGGATGTAACTGTCCAGCGCATCGGCCAGACGCATGATCGCCTGCTCGCCCAGGTCACCCTTGTCACCTTCCAGCGCCAGCTTGGCCGAACCCTTGACGATCGGCGTGTCGTCACCCGGGAAGTCGTACTTGCTCAGCAGCTCGCGCACTTCCATCTCGACGAGCTCCAGCAGCTCGGCGTCGTCCACCATGTCGCACTTGTTCAGGAACACGATGATGTACTTCACGCCCACCTGGCGCGCCAGCAGGATGTGCTCGCGCGTCTGCGGCATCGGGCCGTCTGCGGCCGAACACACCAGGATCGCGCCGTCCATCTGCGCCGCACCCGTGATCATGTTCTTCACATAGTCAGCGTGCCCCGGGCAGTCCACGTGCGCGTAGTGACGGTTGGCCGTCTCGTACTCCACGTGCGCCGTGTTGATCGTGATCCCCCGCGCCTTCTCCTCCGGCGCCGCGTCGATCTGGTCGTACCCCTTGGCCTCACCACCGAACTTCGCCGACAGCACCGTCGTGACCGGTCGTGTCGAGCGCGGCATCGTCAAGGTCGGCGAGGAAGTCGAGATCGTCGGCATCAAGCCCACGGTCAAGACCACCTGCACCGGTGTCGAAATGTTCCGCAAGCTGCTCGACCAGGGTCAGGCGGGCGACAACGTCGGCGTGCTGCTGCGCGGCACCAAGCGTGAAGACGTCGAGCGTGGCCAGGTGCTGTGCAAGCCGGGTTCGATCACCCCGCACACCCACTTCACCGGCGAGATCTACGTGCTGTCGAAGGAAGAGGGCGGTCGTCACACCCCGTTCTTCAACAACTACCGTCCGCAGTTCTACTTCCGCACCACCGACGTGACCGGTTCGATCTCGCTGCCCGAAGGCACCGAGATGGTCATGCCGGGCGACAACGTGTCGATCACCGTCAAGCTGATCGCCCCGATCGCCATGGAAGAAGGCCTGCGCTT
>NZ_JANJUE010000267.1 GCF_024710765.1 Pseudoxanthomonas sp. | reverse complement strand
TTTTCCGGCGCCACGCCATAGCCAACCCGTTTTCCGGCTCTGTTGGCCAGCCCAACCAGGTCCGTAAGATAATATTCGCCCTGGGCGTTGTTGGTGTCGATGCGGTCAATCAGATCGCGGAAGACCTCTGCCCGGAATGCGAGAATGCAGGCGTTGCAAAGGCCAATTGCGCGCTCTGCCTCGCTGGCATCCTTGTGTTCGCGGATGGCCAGCAACTGCTCGCCATCCGTGATGAAGCGGCCATAGCCGGTCGGGTCCTTCGGTTCGAAGCCCAGAATTGCCACATCGAGCCCAGCATCGAGCCGGTCTAGAACGGCGCGGAAATTAATGCCGCGCAGCAATGGATGGTCGCCATAGACGACCGCAATATAGCCCTCGTGGGTCTCGAAAAGTCCACGAGCCTGCGCCGCCGCGTGACCGGTGCCCCGGGCAACCGTCTGCTCGAAGTGCACAATATCGGCGTCTAGCGCCGTGGCGGCACTGCGGATCGCGTCGTGCCTGGGCCCTGTGACCAGTGCGATCTTGCTCGAACCGGCTTCCCTGGCAGCGCGCGCGACATGGCCGATGATCGGCAGGCCTCCGACCGGATGCAGCACCTTGGGCAGCGCGGACTTCATCCGCGTGCCTTCACCCGCTGCAAGAATGATCGAAAGCAGTTCTGCCATCACGTTCTCCCGACGCGCCGGTTTTCTCCCGGCATTTACACAAATTTATGGCAGCCAACAGTTGGCGAACCAATAACAACGGGACCACTCTAGCCCCGACACGCCCGGCGATTCGGGCGGTTCAGGGGTTACCACGCTTGGCTAGAGCATCCGAACAGTTCCGGCAATCGGACGTCACCGTCTGGGGCATCGTGGCGCTCGTCTGCGCCGCCCTGGCCGTGTTCGGCTCCAACATTTCCATGCTGGTACCGCAGAGCATCATTGGCGGCCTGCATCAGCCCCGCATCGCCGGCGCGTCCATCGAAACACTGCGCCTTCAGGTCTCAGACCTCCGCGAAGAGACCAACCGCCTCAAGCGTGAGAACGAGGTTCTAGTCAGCCGCTTCGCCATGCAGGAGCGCAGCGGCAATGAGATCATCCGGCGCGTCGGCGCGCTTGAGGTCACTGTGCCGCGCATGCTCGAATCCCTGCCTGACGGCACCATGGTCGACCGGTCCATGTTTACCGCCTCAATAGGCACCAATGAAACCCTGACCTTCGATGCCGAAGGCGGCTCCGTGTCCGTCCGGCAGTCTGCCCTGCCCGAGGCCGCCCCCGCCGAGCCGGCCAACGCAGCCACCCAACAGCCGCTTCCCGCCGTGGTCCAGCCGCAGGTTGCCCTGGCCATGCCCAACGAGAATGCCTATGGCATAGCCGTGGGGGCGGCCGTTCCTTTCGAGGAAACGCCCGCGCTCTGGAGCGATCTGACGCTCAAGCTCGGCCCGCTGCTGTTTGGCCTCTCACCCTTGCTGGTCGACGAG
>NZ_JANJUE010000006.1 GCF_024710765.1 Pseudoxanthomonas sp. | reverse complement strand
AAGGGCGCGCTGATGACCCGCCTGCGCCGGGAAGTGGGCGAGCAGCTGATCGCCGCCTGGGCGCACGTGGAAATGCCGCCGCGCCTGGTCGAGAACGAGGCGCGCGCCATGGTCCAGCAGACCGCCGACCAGGCCGCCCGCAACGGCCAGCAGGTGCAGATTCCGCCGAACGCCCACGAAGGCTTCATGGACGCCGCCCGCAAGCGCGTCCTGGTCGGGCTGCTGGTGGGCGAGGTCGCCCGCCGCAACCAGCTCCGCCTGGATCCCAAGCGCCTGAACGAGACCCTGCGCCTGATCGCCTCCACCTACGAGGAGCCGGAGCAGGTCATTGAGTTGTACCGCAACGATCCCCAACTGATGGGGGGACTGCAGTCCCGGGTGATGGAAGAGCAGGTGATCGACTGGATCGCCGAGCGCGCCCAGCACACGGAGCAGTCGCTGAGCTTCCAGGAAGCCATCCGGAACTAACGGCGGTTCGCCGGGGTCGATGAGACCCCAGCCCGTCCCGGTCCGGCTATCCTAGGCCGGACCCCTCCACGACAATTTGGGCGCGAATAAGCCGATGAGCATTGAAACCAAAGCCTTGAACCTGGTGCCGATGGTGGTCGAACAGACCAGCCGCGGCGAGCGCGCCTACGACATCTATTCGCGCCTGCTCAAGGAACGCATGATCTTCCTGGTTGGCGGCGTGGACGACCAGGTGGCGAACGTGATCGTGGCGCAGATGCTGTTCCTCGAGGCCGAGAACCCCGAGAAGGACATCAGCCTGTACATCAACTCACCCGGTGGCGTGGTCACCGCCGGCATGGCGATCTACGACACCATGCAGTACATCAAACCGGACGTCAGCACCGTATGCATCGGCCAGGCCGCCATCATGTGCGCGCTGCTGCTGGCTGCCGGCGCCAAGGGCAAGCGGTACGCCCTGCCGAACTCGCGGGTGATGATCCACCAGCCGCTGGGCGGCTTCCAGGGCCAGGCCACGGATATCGACATCCATGCCCGTGAAATCCTGACCCTGCGTTCGCGCCTGAACCAGATCCTGGCCAAGCACACCGGCCAGGCGCTGGAGACCATCGAGCGCGATACCGAGCGCGACAACTTCAAGAGCGCCAGCGACGCGCAGGCCTACGGCCTGGTCGACCAGGTGCTGGAACGCCGTCCTGAAGAGACCATCCAGCCGGCGTGAAACCCGGGCGCGGGGCCTGTTTCCCGCGTTCCAAACCCCCTCCGCGGACCCGGCTGCAAGGCCGGGGCCGTGTGCTATTCTCCGACCGAGTCCGCCTGGCGGGCAGGGTGACCGAGTAATCGAAGCATGAGCGAAGACCGTCAGGGCCGTACCGGCGACAGCAGCAAGATCCTGTATTGCTCGTTCTGCGGCAAAAGCCAGCATGAAGTCCGCAAGTTGATCGCGGGTCCCAGCGTGTTCATCTGCGATGAATGCGTGGAGCTGTGCAACGACATCATCCGCGAGGAACTCGAGGAAAAGGCGCAGTCCGCCCGCAGCCACCTGCCCAAGCCGCGCGAGATCCTGGAAGTCCTGGATCAGTACGTGATCGGCCAGCAGCGCGCCAAGCGCACCCTGGCGGTGGCGGTGTACAACCACTACAAGCGCATCGAGAGCCGGCAGAAGAACGACGAGGTCGAACTGGCCAAGTCGAATATCCTGCTGGCCGGCCCGACCGGTTCCGGCAAGACCCTGCTGGCCGAAACCCTCGCGCGCTTGCTCAACGTGCCGTTCACCATCGCGGACGCCACCACGCTGACCGAAGCCGGTTACGTGGGCGAGGACGTGGAGAACATCATCCAGAAGCTGCTGCAGAAGTGCGACTACGACGTCGAGAAGGCGCAGCAGGGCATCGTCTACATCGATGAAATCGACAAGATCTCGCGCAAGAGCGAGAACCCGTCGATCACCCGCGACGTGTCCGGCGAGGGCGTGCAGCAGGCGCTGCTGAAGCTGATCGAAGGCACGGTCGCCAGCGTGCCGCCGCAGGGCGGTCGCAAGCATCCGCAGCAGGAATTCCTGCAGGTGGACACCAAGAACATCCTGTTCATCTGCGGCGGCGCGTTCGCCGGCCTGGACAAGATCATCCAGCAACGCTCCACCGAGGCCAGCGGGATCGGCTTCGGCGCCAAGGTCCGCAGCGCCGAGCGCAAGACCGAGACCGGCAAACTGCTGTCGGAAGTCGAGCCGGAGGATCTGATCAAGTTCGGCCTGATTCCCGAGTTCGTCGGCCGCCTGCCGGTGGTCGCGACCCTGGAGGAACTGGACGAGGTTGCCCTGGTCAAGATCCTCACCGAGCCCAAGAACGCCATCACCAAGCAGTTCAAGAAGCTGTTCGACATGGAAGGCGTGGAACTGGAGTTCCGCCCCGACGCCCTGTCCGCGATCGCCCGCAAGGCGCTCAAGCGCAAGACCGGCGCCCGTGGCCTGCGCACCATCGTCGAATCGGTCCTGCTGGACACCATGTATGACCTGCCGTCGCTGGAGAATGTCAGCAAGGTCGTGGTGGACGAATCGGTCATCGAGCACAAGTCCGAGCCGTATCTCATCTACCAGAATCCGCCGGCCCAGAAGGTCGCCGCCGCGGAGTGAAGCGGGGTCGGCCATTCGGCTCAAGTGCCTGATTCAAATCACATTTAAAGGCTGCACTTGCATCCTCCTGCCAATGGCCCCATAACGGGGCCATTGGCTTTTTCAGCCCCCGTAATTCCGCATTCCGCTGGAGCCCCCATGCCCCGCCGTACCCCCACCGAAGTCCTCGACCTGCCGGTCCTGCCGCTGCGCGACGTAGTGGTGTTCCCGCATATGGTCATTCCCCTGTTCGTCGGCCGCGACAAATCCATGCGCGCGCTGGAGCAGGCCATGGAAGCGGACAAGCGCATCCTGCTGCTTGCCCAGAAGTCGGCCGAAACCGACGATCCGGTCGCCGCCGATCTCTACGACATCGGCACCCTGGCCCAGGTCCTGCAATTGCTGAAGCTCCCCGACGGCACCATCAAGGTGCTGGTCGAAGGCGTTTCGCGGGTGAAGGTCTCCAACGTCGTCGAGCGCGACGGTTCGCTGTATGGCGCTGGCGAGGAGATCGAGGCCACCGAAGGCCGCGAGCCGCGTGAAATCGAAGCCGTGGCGCGCTCGTTGATGGGCCTGTTCGAACAGTACGTCAAGACCAACCGCAAGCTGCCGCCGGAACTGCTGCAGACGCTGGCCGGCATCGACGAGCCGGGTCGCCTGGCCGACACCATCGCCGCCCACCTGGGCGTGCGCCTGAGCGACAAGCAGCGCCTGCTGGAAACCATCGGCATCGGCGAGCGGCTGGAATTGCTGGTCGGTTTCGTCGACGGCGAGATCGACGTGCAGCAGCTGGAAAAGCGCATCCGCGGCCGGGTCAAGTCGCAGATGGAGAAAAGCCAGCGCGAGTACTACCTCAACGAACAGATGAAGGCCATCCAGAAGGAACTGGGCGAGCTGGACGATGCGCCGAACGAGCAGGAAGAGCTGGCCCGCAAGATCGCCGAGGCCGGCATGCCCAAGGCGGTCGAGACCAAGGCCAAGAACGAGCTCAACAAGCTCAAGCAGATGTCGCCGATGTCCGCCGAAGCGGCGGTCGTGCGCAACTACCTGGACTGGCTGCTGGGCGTGCCGTGGAAGAAGCGCAGCAAGGTCCGCAAGGATCTGAAGGTCGCGCAGGAGACCCTGGACGCCGATCACTACGGACTGGACAAGGTGAAGGAGCGCATCCTCGAGTACCTCGCCGTGCAATCGCGCGTGCAGAAGATGCGTGGACCGATCCTGTGCCTGGTCGGACCGCCGGGCGTGGGCAAGACCTCGCTGGGCCAGTCGATCGCCAAGGCGACCAACCGCAAGTTCGTGCGCATGTCGCTGGGCGGCGTGCGCGACGAGGCCGAGATCCGCGGCCATCGTCGCACCTACGTCGGCTCGATGCCGGGCCGCATCGTGCAGAACCTCAACAAGACCGGCAGCAAGAACCCGCTGTTCGTGCTGGACGAAATCGACAAAATGTCGATGGATTTCCGCGGCGATCCCTCGTCGGCGCTGCTGGAGGTGCTGGATCCGGAACAGAACAGCGCGTTCAACGATCACTACCTGGAAGTGGATCTGGACCTGTCCGAAGTGATGTTCGTGGCGACCTCCAATTCACTCAACATCCCGGGCCCGCTGCTGGATCGCATGGAAGTCATCCGCATCCCGGGCTATACCGAGGACGAGAAGCTCAACATCGCGCTGCGCTACCTGCTGCCCAAGCAGATCAAGGCCAATGGCCTGAAGCCGGAGGAGTTGACGATCGCCGAGGACGCGATCCGCGACCTGGTGCGCTACTACACGCGTGAATCCGGCGTGCGCAACCTGGAGCGTGAAATCGCCAAGATCTGCCGCAAGGTGGTCAAGGAGATTGCGCTGGCCGGGCCGCAGCCGGCGAAGAAGAAGAAGAAGGGCGCGCTGGTGCAGGTCAGTTCGAAGAACCTGGACAAATACTCCGGCGTGCGCCGCTTCGACTTCGGTCGCGCCGAGGAACAGAACGAAATCGGCCTGGTCACCGGCCTGGCCTGGACCGAGGTGGGCGGCGACCTGCTGCAGATCGAAGTCGCGCTGGTGCCGGGCAAGGGCCTGCTGACCCTGACCGGCCAGTTGGGCGACGTGATGAAGGAATCCGCGGCCGCCGCGATGTCGGTGGTGCGCGCGCGCGCCACCGCGCTGGGCATCGATGCCGAGTACCTGCAGAAGCACGACGTGCATCTGCACGTGCCGGATGGCGCGACGCCGAAGGATGGTCCGAGCGCGGGCGCCGCGATGGTGACCGCGCTGGTGTCCACGCTGACCCGCACTCCCGTGCGCGCGGATGTCGCGATGACCGGTGAAATCACCCTGCGCGGACGCGTGTCCGCGATCGGCGGGCTGAAGGAGAAACTGCTGGCGGCGCTGCGTGGCGGCATCACCACGGTGATCATCCCGGAAGAAAACCGCAAGGATCTCGCCGACATTCCCGCCAATGTCACCCAGGGCATGAAGATCGTTCCCGTGCGCTGGATCGACGAGGTACTGGATCTGGCGCTGGAGCGGCCACTGGCGCCCACTGCGGCACCGACCGAGGGGGGCAAGGCACGACGCGTGCCGGCTCGCCGGAAGCCGCCCGTGCAGCCCGACGTCAAGCACTGAAACGCAGCTGACGCACAAGTTAAAAAAGCCGCAAAACCCGCGTCATTATTGGGTTTTCGGCTTGCGTGCCTGTATACCCACTGGTATAACGGCGTCACCCGTGAGCGTGGTGGGCAGCGTGCTCCCACGTTCGTGGAAGACGATCGGAAGCACCGTGGCGACAGGCCCGGCGCATTCCGGTTACACATTCCGCGGTTGTTCCGCAAAAGGAGTTTTTACATGAACAAAACCGAATTGGTTGATGCCGTCGCCGACGAAGCCGAAATGTCCAAGGCTGAAGCTGGACGCGCCGTCGACGCCGTGATCTCCAGCATCACCAAGGCCCTGAAGAAGGGCGACAGCGTGACCCTCGTGGGCTTCGGTACCTTCCAGGTGCGCAAGCGCGCCGCCCGTACCGGCCGCAACCCGAAGACCGGCGACACCATCAAGATCAAGGCCTCCAAGAATCCCGCCTTCAAGGCTGGCAAAGCCCTGAAGGATGCCGTAAACTAATCGACTCGCTGCTGCCGAGTGAGTCCGATCGGTCGAACGGGTGCTTAGCTCAGCGGTAGAGCGTCGCCCTTACAAGGCGAGGGTCGGGGGTTCGAAACCCTCAGCACCCACCAAACCGGATCAATGGTTTCAGTTTCCGCGGAGTGGTAGTTCAGTCGGTTAGAATGCTGGCCTGTCACGCCGGAGGTCGCGGGTTCGAGTCCCGTCCACTCCGCCACGAACATGAAAAACCCCTGAGAAATCAGGGGTTTTTTTTATTGCCCCGCCAACGGCAGCGTTGTGGCGCGATGCGCCTTTTCCGGTGAGCCCGCCATGCTCGATGCGGAGCCATTGCGGGGCGCGACTCCCTGACATGTCGGTGCTGTCGCACCTGTCGTGCGGTTTGAAACCTGATCAGTCCGACATGGAGGAAGCCCGGTACTCGCGCCCCTGCGGATCGATATAGAACTCACTGCCGCCGACACGCACGCGTGCGTGTCCATCGCGGAACCTGAAGCTCCAGTCATACTGGAACGGGATGACCAGTCGCCCGCGCGTATCGAGCGCTCCCCATTGCTTTTGCTGATTGCTGGCCGGGATCAGACCATCTCCCCACTCCCATACCTCATGCAGACCACACCGGAGCTCCGCCCCCGTGTGATCGAGGAGGCACCAGGCATCGTCGCGCCGCACTCTCAGAAGAGGGGGAGAAAGATCGGGCGGCTCGATATATCCCAGGTACTCGGACTGCACCGAGCTTGGCCTCACGACCTCCACATTGCGCGTCGCATCCAGAACGCCCCAGCCTTCCGCGCGATGAGCCATGAAAAGGTGGCCGCGCTGATTTTCCAGAGCGTCGTAGATGCCGAACGGGACGATTTGCCGGCCGTCGGTACCGAGCACACCGACGCTCTTGCGGTCCGGGGCGCGTACCACGCGAAGCTCCGGCGAATCCGACGGCGGCTTCCGGATGCGGCTGGATGCCACGTCGTACTCATCGCTATTCGGATAGTCGCTTCTACAGGATCGTGTGTGGCCATCGGGAGAGATCAGATAACACTTCCGGCTTCCCAGGGAATGAAATGGATTCAGATCGATGAATCCGCTTCGGGTCGACGGCTTGACGATGGCGCCGCAAGCCACGCCGTTTCTGAATGGCTCGGCTTCGGTGAACCGCGGACGCACGATCCAACGGCCCCGGAGATCGATGTAGCCCCATTTCCCGCCCGATTTCACCGCGGCCCGGCCTTCGGTAAACGGCTGCGCATCCTCGAAGGTTTTCGCGAACGGCGCCTGCCCCTCGCTGTCGACAAAGCCGAACCGGCCATCGGCATGGAGGTAGGGGATGAAGGAAGTCGCGGTGTTCACCGGATACTCGCTCCCGGCGGCACCGGCGATGGAGTCACCGAAGACGAGGGGCAGCATGGGCAGGAGTAGCCAGGTGAGGCATCGAAGCAGGCGAGGCGGCGGCATGACACAAACGCAATGGCAGTACGATCAGGGGTTGATTCTATCGGGATGATTCCGCAGCCCTTTTGCGTTGTTTGTTCTCAGGAAAGGACGCCGTCCCCCCCATCGGGAAATCGCTTTCCCTGGCAGTAGACGCAGCGAACGGGTTCGGTCCGGTTCCATGCGGGAAGCACCCGGCACAGCCAAAAAAGGAACCCCGGCCTACGGGACGTATCCGTTGCTTCCGCGTTGCGCCGCAAGCGAATCCTGTCGGCCGGCGGGAGCCGCGGTGCGCCACGATGGCCGGGTTCGGGCGGGAAGCGGTGAAGGGCGGGTTCCCTGATGAAGACGATCTGACGGATCTTCCATTCGCGGATGCGGCCGGGATGGTGGTGGACGCTCGCCGGGGCGTGACCGCGATTGCCGGGCCGCTCTGACCGGGTGGCGGGTGGCCGGAAGCATGGCTGAAACGGCCGGCGGCGATCGTGGATGCCGGCCGTCGCAGGCGGGCCCAGGCGGCGGACCCTCGGCGCGGGGCGAAGAGAAGCCGAACCTGGAAATCTGTTCGGCCGGTCTAGCGGAATCCCCGGAAGCCCCTTACAATAGCCGTCTCAGCGCGGAGTGGTAGTTCAGTCGGTTAGAATGCTGGCCTGTCACGCCGGAGGTCGCGGGTTCGAGTCCCGTCCACTCCGCCATTTATCCCGGAAAGCCCGCGAAAGCGGGCTTTCTGCTTTCCGGCGTTCCCGCCCCGGGGAAATGAACGGGAGGGGCCGATCCGGCCGGCGTGAGGCGAACCTCGCCGAAGCACGGTAAACTGCTTGGCTAACCGAAATCGAGCCACGCATCGATGCTGCAAAAACTCCGCGATAAGACGTCCGGGTGGATCGCCACCCTCATCCTGGGCCTGCTGATCATTCCGTTCGCCTTCGTCGGCGTGAACGAGTACATGACCGGCGGCACGGCCAATGATGTCGCGACCGTCGAGGCGCCGCCCAGCTGGTGGCAGTCCGCGCCGCACTGGTGGCCGGTGTCCAAGCTATGGCAGCGCAAGGAAATCACCGTCGACGAGTTCCGCAACACCTTCGAGACGGCGCGGCAGCAGCAACGGCAGATGCTGGGCGAGAACTTCGATGCGCGTGAGTTCGAGACCAAGGAAAACAAGCTCAAGGTCCTCGAACAGCTGATCAACCAGCGCGTGCTGGCGCTGGCCTCCGAGCGCGCCGGCGTGGTCATCGGCGATGCCGCCGTGAACCAGGCCATCGCCGCCGAACCGGCCTTCCAGGTCGATGGCAAGTTCAATGCCGAGCGCTACCAGCTGGTGCTGGCCTCGCAGGTGCCGGCCATCCAGCCGCTGAAGTTCCAGGAGCAGGAGCGCGAGCGGCTGAAGATGATGGTCATGCCCGAAGGCATCGGCACTTCGGATTTCGTCACCCCGGGTGAGCTGGATCGCCTGTTCAAGCTGCTGGCGCAGACTCGCGACGTGGGCCTGGCGCTGGTACCGCCGGCCGCCCCGGACACCGCGCCCGTGTCGGATGCCGATATCCAGAAGTGGTACGACGGCCACAAGGCCAGCTACCGGCAGCCGGAAACGGTGTCGCTGGAGTACGTCGAGGTCAACGGTGCCAGCCTGCCGGGCGCAGCGGCGCCGGATGAGGCAACCCTGCGCAAGCGCTATGAAGCCGAGAAGAGCCGGTTCGTGGCGCCGGAACAGCGCGTGGTTTCGCACATCCTGATTTCCGCGCCCGCAGGAGCCGACGCCGCGACCCTGAAGAAGGCCGAGGACAAGGCCGCGGCGCTGGCCGCGCAGGCCAGGCAGGGCGCGGACTTCGCTGCCCTGGCTAAGGCCAATTCCGAAGACCCGGGCTCCAAGGACACCGGCGGCCTGTTGCCGGCGTTCGCGCGTGATGGCTCGATGGTCAAGCCGTTCGAGGACGCCGCGTTCGCGATGCAGGCTGGTGAGATCCGTGGTCCGGTGAAGACCGACTTCGGTTACCACGTGCTCAAGCTGGGCGAGATCAAGCCTGGCCATGGCAAGAGCTTCGAGGAAGTGCGCGACGAGCTGGCTCGCGAACAGGCTTCGGCCGATTCCGAACGCGCCTACAACGAGCTGGCTGGCAAGCTGGTCAACGAAGTGCTGAAGAACCCGACCGCGCTGGAGCCCGCCGCCAAGGCCGTGGGCCTGCCGGTGCAGAAGGTGGGTCCGTTCTCCCGTGCCACCGCCGGCGGCATCGCCGCCAATCCAGCGGTGCTGCGCAGCGCGTTCTCCGATGCGCTGGTACAGGACGGCACGGTCAGCGATCCGATCGAGATCGCACCCAGCCACAGCGTGGTGATCCGCGTGGTCGGGCATACGCCCGAGCAGCCGCAGCCGTTGGCGCAGGTGCGTGACGCGGTGATTGCCGCGATCCGCGCCGACCGCCAGGAGAAGGCGACCGCCGCGACCGCCGACGCGATTCTCGCGCGCATCGGCAAGGGCGAGACCTTGCAGGCCATCGCCGCCGCCGACAAGCTGCAGTTCAACGAAATGCCGGGCATGCCGCGCGGCATGCCGGTTCCGACCGCCGAGGGCAACGAGGCGATCTTCGCGGCGCCGCGTCCGGCCGCCGGCAAGGCGTCTGCGGGCAAGGTGGCGCTGGGCGGCGGCGCGTTCGCGGTGTTCGCGGTTACCAAGGTTACCGACGGCGAGGCCAGCAAGGTGCCGGCCGAACAGCGCGACGGCATGAAGCAGCAGCTGATGCAGCTGGGCGGCGGTGTCGCCACCCAGGCCTTCATCGAATCCATGCGCAAGCAGTACAAGGTCACGGTGATGGAAGATCGCCTGTAAGGCGTTCGTCAGGGCGTCGACCAAAAAAAGCCCGGCCTTGGCCGGGCTTTTTGTTTTCGAGATTGGGTGTCGGCGGACTTCGGGGCGCGTCGCCGCGCTGGCCGCTCAAGGCCGGTTTTCGTCCACCGCCAAGACCATGCCGGGGCGCAGCACCGCATCGGGCTTGAGCCCATTGCGCGACAGCAGCTGCTGCGGCTTGAGGCCATAGCGGCGGGCGATGGTCCAGGCGGATTCACCCCTGCGCACGGTATGCGAGCGTCGCGCCGTCGCGGCCGCCGTCCTGGTGGCGGACTCCGGGTCCGTGGTGGTGGATGCGGTGGCGGCGCCGATCCCGCTTTCCGCGGAGACGGATTCCCCGGCGGCGGATGCCGAGATCACCTGCAGGGACATCGCGGTGTCGGAGGCCGTGCCGAGCGGGGTGGGCGCGAGTATCCGGACGGGTTTGTCCAGTTTCGGGATGCCCTGGCCCAGGCCTGGGTTCAATCGCTTGAGCAGCAGGCTGTCGTGTCCATTGACCGTCGCCCAGCGTTCCAGACTGGCCGCATCGCGGGGCAGGGCGTGCACCGCCAGGCGCGGAACCGGGCGGTCCAGCCGCCTGAGCCATTCGCCGCGGTCGTCGGCCTGTTCGAAAATGCAGGCCAGCGCATGCAGCTTCTCCACGTAGGCGTAGGTGATGCTGGACAGGCCCGGCAGTTGGGCGGGCCGCGCGTTCTGGGCGTTCATGCCGGCACGCCGCATCGATTGCAGCACGCGATACTCGCCGGCGTTGTAGGCCATCACCGCCAACCGCCAGTCGCCGCCGAACATGCCGTGCAGGGTCTTGAGGTAGCGCACCGCCGCCTGGGTCGAATCGACCGGCGAGAGCCGGCCGTCGTAGCCCGCACGTACCGGTACGCCGTGATTGCGCGCGGTCACCCCGATGAATTGCCACAGGCCAGCTGGACCACTGGCGTTGCGCGCGCCGGGCTTGTAGCCGCTTTCGACGAACGGAATAAGGGCGAATTCGGTGGGCAGGTGTGCCTCGCGCAACGCATCCACCACATAGCCGAACAACGGCAGCACGTCGTCCGATTTGACCAGTTGTCCCGGCGCGTGGGCGAACTGCTTCTTCCAGCGGGGGCCGGTGGCGGCGGCATCGCACTGTGGTTCGGCCAGGCCGGCACGGAAGCGCTGGTAGATCTCCAGGCCGCTTTCCCGTCCGCTGGGCGGTACGGTGACCAGTTCGATGGGGGGCTGCGCCGGGGCGGCGGCAATCGCGGAAGGGACCTGTACCCATCCGAGGGCCAGACTGCAGGCCAATGCCAGCCGTCCGGTGCGTCGGCCAGGGTGCGGGCCGCGCCGGCTCATGCGCGGAACTGGTCCTTCCAGCGCCGGAGCTCGGCGAAGGTCTCGACCCGGTCCGCGGGCGCGCGACCCAGGCGGTGGGCCACGGCCGCACGCACGGCGTCGCTGTCCACCCGCAGGAACGGGTTGGTCGCGGTTTCCTGGGCCAGGGTCGACGGCAGGGTCGGGCGACCGGCTTGGCGCATGGCGTGGACTTCCTCGGTTCGGCGACGCAGGGCGTCGTTGGCGGGGTCCACCGTGCGGGCGAACGCGGCGTTGGCCAGCGTGTATTCGTGGCCGCAACAGACCGCGGTGGGGCCGGGCAGGGCGGCCAGGCGGTCGAGCGACGCCAGCATCTGGGACGGCGTACCTTCGAACATCCGCCCACAGCCCAGGCTGAACAGGGTGTCGCCGCAGAACAGGTGGTCCTGGTCCTGGCCGCCGCCTAGATAGGCGATGTGGCTGCGGGTATGGCCGGGGACCGCCATCACTTCCAGGTTCCAGTTTTTCAGCGCCAGCCGGTTGCCGTCGACCACCCGATCGCAAGCGAAGGGAATGCGCTCATCCTCCGGGGCGTAGACCGGCAGGGTGGGCCAGCGCGCACGCAGCGCGGCTACGCCGCCGATGTGGTCGTTGTGATGGTGGGTCAGCAGGACCGCGGCCGGCCACAGGCCCTGGCCCGCGGCGGCCAGCACCGGCGCGGCGTCGCCCGGGTCCACGATCAGCGCATCGCCGTCGTCGTCGGCCAGCGCCCAGATGTAGTTGTCGTCGAAAGCGGTCAGGGCGGTCAGGCGCATGGGCGATGGCGGGTTGGGAGGGACGCTGGCGGGGTCGTCCACTACAATTTGAACATGCCTGCCTTCGCATTCCGCCGTCAACCCGAAGCCCTGGCGTGGTTCGGTGCCGGCCGTGGCCAGGCGCTGCTGGCCGCCGAGCTGGCCACGGCCGGGCTATGGCTGGCCCGCAGGCCCACCCAGCCGGCACTCTGGCTGACCCCGGCCCCGGCGCCGCAGCCACCGGTGGTCCTGCACGGCTTCAGCCGCCAGCTGTGGCTGTGGCGACATCCCGATGGCTTCAGCGGCGATCTGCGCTGCGAGCTGCCGCTGCCGCTGCCGAGCGAGGCTTTTGGCAGCATGGTCATCCAGCATGCCGTCGAGGGCCCCGCCGCCTCGGACCTGCTGGGCGAATGCGCACGCACGCTGGCCCCCGGGGGACGCCTGCGCCTGTACGTGCTCAACCCGGTGAGCCCCTACCGGCTGCGCTGGCGGGGCACCGCCCTGCGCGTGCGCGACGCCGCGGCATGGCAGGCCGAACTCCGCCGGGCCGGCCTGCATCCAATTGCCACCGGTGCGACCTATCTGGGCCCGGTGCTGCGGGGTACCGCCGCAGCGTCCCCACCTTCCTCCAACCGGCTCCGCGCGGTCTGCGTGCTGGAAGCCGAAAAACGCGTCGCCGCCCTGATTCCGCCCGCGCCCGCCCGGCGTCACTGGAATACCGGCGCGGCCCCCGCCTGAACAACCAACAGGATTCAATGAAAGAGATCACCATCCACACCGACGGCTCCTGCCTGGGCAATCCCGGCCCGGGCGGCTGGGCCGCGCTGCTGCGCTACCAGGACAAGGAGCGCGCGCTGTCCGGCGGCGAGGCGCAGACCACCAACAACCGCATGGAACTGATGGCGGCCATCGTGGCGCTGGAGACGCTGACCGAGAGCTGCAACATCGCGCTCTACATCGATTCGCAGTACGTCCGCCAAGGCATCACCGAATGGATGCCCAACTGGGTGCGGCGCAACTGGAAGACCGCCGCCGGGGATCCGGTCAAGAACCGTGATCTGTGGGAACGCCTGCACGAAGCGACCCGCCGCCACCGGATTGAATGGCACTGGGTGAAGGGCCACAACGGCGATCCCGACAACGAGCGGGTGGATCAGTTGGCGCGCGCCCAGGCGCTCAGGTTCCGGGATCCGGCGGCGGTAAGGTAGCTCCGCATGAACCTGTCTCCCGTGCTCGAAACCGGGCGCCTGCGCCTGTACGAACTGTCGGAACACGCGCCCGGCGATGCCGCCTTCGTGCTGGAACTGCTCAACGATCCGGACTTCCTCCGCTACATCGGCGATCGCGGCGTGCATGACCTGGCGCAGGCGGCCGACTACCTGCGCGACGGCCCGGTGGCGAGCTACCGGCTCAACGGCTTCGGCCTGTACCGGGTCGAGCGGCGCGAGGACGGCGCGGCGGTGGGCCTGTGCGGGCTGATCAAGCGGCCGCCGTTGGCCCATGTCGATCTGGGTTACGCGCTGCTGCCGCGATTCCGCGGGCACGGCTACGTCGCCGAAGCGGCCCGGGCGGTGCTGGCTTCGGCGCAGACACGGGGCATGACCACCGTCCTGGCGGTGGTGGACCCGGACAACGCGGCCTCGATCCGGACCCTGCGGGGCCTGGGTTTCGAGTACCGTGACAGGGTCCGGCTGGCGGCGGACGACATCGAACTGAAGTTGTTCGCCTGGCAATCCGACAAGCAACCGCAATAGGCAAGACAAACGCATGCGACAAATCATCCTCGACACCGAAACCACCGGCCTGGAATGGAAGAAGGGCAACCGCATCGTGGAAATCGGCTGTGTCGAACTGCTCGAACGCCGCCCCACCGGCCGCACCTACCACCAGTACATCCACCCGCAGCGCGAATTCGAACAGGGCGCGGCGGAAGTCACCGGCCTGAGCCTGGACTTCCTGTCCGACAAGCCGCTGTTCGCGCAGATCGCCGATGAGTTCCTGGCCTTCATCGATGGCGCGGAACTGATCATCCACAACGCCGCGTTCGACGTGGGCTTCCTGGACTATGAACTGTCGCTGCTCGGCGACGGCTATGGACGCCTGCTGGATCGGGTCACGGTGGAGGATTCGCTGCTGCTGGCCCGCCAGCGCTTCCCCGGTCAGCGCAATTCACTGGATGCGTTGTGCAAGCGCCTGGGCGTGGACAATACCCATCGGCAGCTGCACGGCGCGCTGCTCGACGCCCAACTGCTCTGCGACGTCTATCTCGCGTTGACCGCCGGCCAGCGGGAAATCGGATTCGCCGGGCTCGACGAACCGACCTCCGGAGCAGCGGTGGTGACGGCCGACTTCAGTGGCCTGGCCAGCGGGCCGCGTCCGCGCGTGCAGATTGGCGAAGCCGAGCAGGCCGCGCACGAGGCGCGCCTTGAGAAACTGCGCAAGAAGGCCGGCAAGGCGTTGTGGGATGAACTCGATGCGCCGGTAACGGCGGAAACCGCCATCGCCTGAATCCCGGAGCAGAGCGGGCACGCTTCCTGGTCGCGCCGGGCCTGCCTGGCGGATCGGGAGCGAGCGGGAAGGCCAAGGGCGGCGGAGCAGGCTCTGCCCTAAGCGACTTGCCCGATGGGAGCCTGCCTCAGTGGCAGCGGACCAGGATCGCGGTGACGTTGTCCGAGCCGCCGCCATCCAGTGCCGCCGCGACCAGGCAGTCCACGCATTCCTGCGCGCTGCATTCGCCCAGGCGCAGCGTCTCGGCGATGCTGCGGTCGTCCACTTCCTCGGTCAGCCCGTCGCTGCACAGCAGCAGTTGCATGCCCGGACGCAGCTCCCCGGTCAGGGTTTCCACGTTGAGGTGGGTCGGATCGGTCACCCCCAGCGCCTGGGTCACCACGTTGCGATGCGGGTGGGTGCGCGCCTGCTCGCTGGTCAGCGAGCCCTGGGCGATCAGTTCCTGCACGTAACTGTGGTCCTGGCTGAGCTGGGCCAACTGGCCGTCTCGCCACAGGTAGGCCCGGCTGTCGCCGACCCAGGCGACCTCGAACCGATTGCCCTGGACCCGCGCGGCCACCACGGTGGTGCCCATCGGCAGGGTGTCGTTGCGGCGCCGGGAGGTGCGGATGATTTCCTCGTCGGCGATGCGGATGGCCTGGTGCAGCGGCGTGCCGTCGCGAATCTCGCGCACGATGGTCTCGCGCGCCAGCGCGCTGGCCACCTCGCCGCAAGCGTGCCCCCCCATGCCATCGGCCACCAACCACAGCCCCAGCTCGCTGTCGCCGTAGTAGGTGTCCTCGTTCAGCTCCCTTCTGAGGCCTACGTGGGTGATATGCCCGAATTCGATCATTGAAATCCTGATGGTGGGAGCGGAGGGAGTTTTCCCTGCTGGTTGATACGGAATGATCCGGACGAAACGGACAACCGGCAAGCAAAAGCGGGTCGGTGAGCGTTTCCGTTCAGTGGAAGGGCATGAAACCTGCCGGGATTTTCAGCTTCGGCTTGTCGGCGGAGGGTCCGACCCGTATCATTCACGCCCCCGGCCAAGTGCCGGGGACCACCGGAGAGGTGGCAGAGTGGTTGAATGTACCTGACTCGAAATCAGGCATACGTTAATAGCGTATCGGGGGTTCGAATCCCCCCCTCTCCGCCAGAGACGCAAGAGCCCCCGCAAGGGGGCTTTTGCGTATCTGGCGGAGTGTGGGGATCTGGAGAGAGCCCCAACGGGTTCGACAGAACGGCGCAGCCGTTCTGCACGGCGCAGCCGCCCGCAGGGCGAGGCACGCAGTGCCGAGTGAATCCCCCCTCTCCGCCAGATACGCAAAGGCCCCCGCAA
>NZ_JANJUE010000230.1 GCF_024710765.1 Pseudoxanthomonas sp. | reverse complement strand
ATACCGGGCACGTCGAACTGCTTGCGCACCGATTCGACATAGGCGTCGAAATCCTGCAGCTGCGCCGGCGTGGCCGCGTCCTGCGCGTGCGCGCCCGTCCACAGTCCGATCGACAGCACCAGCGCGCCGGCCTGCCCGGCGATCAGCGGAATCCGCATCATTGAGCCCCTTGGAAAGCAAAGACGACCGCCAACGATACGGCAGCCCAGCGCCCGCGTCCCCCTGCCGATGGTCACCATGGACCGGCCGGGGAAGCCCGCTTGGCATAATGGCGCGATGTCCGCCGCCCCGCCCTCCCCGCCCACCCGTTCTCCCGCACGCGTCGCCATCGTCGGCGGAGGGCCGGCCGGGCTGTTCGCCGCCGAGCGCCTGCGCGCGGCCGGCCTGGAAGTGGATCTTTACGACGCCAAGGGCTCGGTCGGCCGCAAGTTCCTGATCGCCGGCAAGGGTGGGCTGAACCTGACCCACTCCGATCCCTTCCCCCTGTTCGTCTTCCGCTACGGCGCCCGCCACGCGGAGGTGGCCGACTGGCTCCGCGGATTCGACGCCGACGCCCTGCGCGGCTGGGCGCTGGGACTGGGCGTGGACACCTTCGTCGGCAGTTCGGGGCGGGTCTTCCCCCGCGACCTGAAGGCCGCGCCGCTGCTGCGGGGCTGGGTGCGCCGGCTGCGCGACCAGGGAGTGCGTTTCCACATGCAGCACCGCTGGCTTGGCTGGAACGACGACAAGCGCCTGCGTTTCGGTGGCCCGGCGGGGGAAGTCTCCGTCAACGCCGACGCCGTGGTCCTCGCGCTCGGCGGCGGCAGTTGGCCGGAGCTGGGCTCGGACGGCGGCTGGGTGCCGCTGCTCACCGGGCGCGGTGTCGATGTCGCGCCATTGCAGCCCGCCAACTGCGGATTCGACATCGACTGGAGCGAACACCTGTCCAGCCGTTTCGCCGGCAGTCCGCTCAAGCCCGTGGTGGCGCACTGGCAGGGCGCCGATGGCCAGTGGCAATCGCTGCAGGGGGAATGCGTGGTCACCGCCACCGGCATCGAGGGCAGCCTGATTTACGCGCTGTCGGCCGCATTGCGCGACGCGATCGCGCGGGACGGCGAAACGACGTTGTGCCTGGACCTGGTGCCGGGTCGCGACGAGGCGCGGCTGCGCCGCGACCTCGGCAAGCCGCGCGGCGCCCGCAGCCTCAGCGATCACCTGCGCCGCGAAGCCGGCGTGTCCGGCGTGCGTGCCGCGCTGCTGTACGAAGTGATGACGCGGGAGGCGATGCAGGATCCGGCCGCCCTGGCGAGCACGCTCAAGCGGCTTCCGTTGAAACTGCTTCGTGCCCGCCCCATCGACGAGGCCATCAGCAGCGCCGGCGGCATCCGCCTGGAAGCGCTGGATGCGGGGCTGATGATCAATGCCCTGCCCGGTGTGTTCGCCGCCGGCGAAATGCTGGACTGGGAAGCCCCCACCGGCGGCTACCTGCTCACGGCCTGTTTCGCGAGCGGCGGGCGTGCCGCCGAGGGCGTGTTGGCCTGGTTGAAGGAACGCGGGATCGCATCGGATTGAAACGGCGTGTCCCGTTCAACGGCTGGCGGCGGAGCGAAAGAACAATCGGCTGGCGGCTTTCGATCGTGATGGGCGCGCCGCCTTCGTCGCCATGCCGATCAGATCACCGCCATCCATGCCTGCCCCTCGGGCAGGACATGGATGGCGGGTCTTCCACACCACACGCCTTCAGGTTCCGCATTTCGTTTCCACCCTGGGACTTCCTGTCCGCATGAAACGCATCGTCGCCCTTGCCTGGTCGCCCGCGATGGCTGCGGCAGGCTGGAGAGAACCTGCGCGCAGCGATAGCGGGGCGTGCGCGTAAGATACAAAGCGGGACGTTGAAATTCGGTTAGCGTTTGACTTCACTGCGATGACAAACGCAGCTTCCGTTCACAGTTCGTGCGAACGCGTCGGCATGACCTCATGCCGCTCCCGCATCAACGTCCGTGCCATCAACATTTGCTGTCCTGCAGCGCGCGCACGCGCGCCGGTGGACTGAACGCATCGCTGCGCGCCTCGTTCCAGAATTGCTGGAACACCGCGTGCGCCGGAATCCTGTCCAGCAGTTCGCCCGGTTCCAGGAAGCGGTACAGCATGGCCAGCGAACGCACCTCGATCGGCGAGACACGGCGCAGGATATGCTCCGGCCCGAGTTGCTGCGGATGTTCCAGCCCCGCCGCGCACAGCATGTCGCGCAGGGCCTTGAGCGTGTTGTCGTGGAAATGCTGCACCCGCACCGACTTGTCGCCGACATCCAGGTGCTTCCAGCGGCTCGGGTCCTGGGTCGCCACGCCGGTCGGGCAGCGATCGTTGTGGCAGCTCTGCGACTGGATGCACCCCAGCGAGAACATGAAGCCGCGCGCGGAATTGCACCAGTCCGCGCCCATCGCCATGGTCCGGGCGATGTCGAAGGCACTGATGATTTTGCCGGCGGCGCCTACCCGGATGCGTTCGCGCAGCTTCAGTCCGACCAGGGTGTTGTGCACCAGCAGCAGGGCTTCGTGCATGGGCACGCCGACATGGTCGATGAACTCGGCCGGCGCCGCGCCGGTACCACCCTCGGCGCCGTCCACCACGATGAAGTCCGGCAGCAGGCCGGTTTCCTGCATCGCCTTGGCGATGCCGAACCACTCCCAGGGATGGCCGATGGCCAGCTTGAAGCCGGTCGGCTTGCCGCCGGACAGCTCGCGCAGGCGGGCGACGAACTGCAGCAGTTCCACCGGCGTGGAGAACGCCGAATGGCGCGCCGGCGACACGCAGTCGTGGCCCATCGGCACCCCGCGGGTGGCCGCGATCTCGGGGCTCACCTTGGCCGCCGGCAGCACGCCGCCGTGGCCGGGCTTGGCGCCCTGCGAGAGCTTGATCTCGATCATCTTCACCGACGGCAGGCGCGCGTTCTGCACGAAGCGCTCCTCGCTGAACCGGCCCTGCTCGTCCCGGCAGCCGAAATAGCCGGAGCCGATTTCCCACACCAGGTCGCCGCCGTGTTCCAGGTGGTAGGGGGAAATCGAGCCCTCGCCGGTGTCGTGGTAGAAGCCGCCACGGCGGGCGCCCTCGTTGAGCGCGCGGACCGCGTTGGCCGACAGCGCACCGAAGCTCATCGCCGAGATGTTGAACACGCTGGCCGAATACGGATGCGCGGTGTTGGCGCCGATGGTGATGCGGAAATCGTGCGAATCCACCTGGGTGGGCGCCAGCGAATGGTTGATCCATTCGTAATCCACGCCATACACGTCCTGCTGGGTGCCGAACGGCACCACGTCCATCACGCCCTTGGCGCGCTGGTACACCAGCGAGCGCTGCTGGCGCGAGAACGGCACCTCGGCGATATCGCTCTCGATGAAGTACTGGCGTATCTCCGTGCCGAACGATTCCAGCCCGTAGCGGAAGTGCGCCAGCACCGGATAGTTGCGGCGCAGGGTGCTGCGGGTCTGCAACAGATCCCAGGTCCCCAGCAGCGCCAATGCGCCGAACAGGCCGGCGAGCCAGCCCCAGGCGGGCCAATGGAAGGACAGCGCCAGCGACAGCAACGCCAGCAGGATGCAAAGCCCGTAGGCCAGGTAACGAATCATCACGCTCCTCGTCGGGCCAGGCCGCCGCGTTCCCTGCCCGCCAATCTGTTGCGTCCGACACCAAGCGCCGGACCCTGCGGCCCGGGCATCTTAATGTCCCGCCGCCGCCGGCGTGCGACCGCCACCTGGACGGGTTCTCGGTCGCCGGCCGGTCGGACAAGCCAGGTCAAGCGCGAAGACATGCCAATCGGTCAGGTCGGGATAATCGCAGGTCATTCGGCAGTGCAGCATTGGCGTGCGGTAATCATGCGCCCACTGTTTGATGCCTTTCGATGTCGCGAACCACCCCGCTCGCCCTGGCCATTTCGCTGGCCATCCTCTCTCCCCTCCTCCACG
>NZ_JANJUE010000438.1 GCF_024710765.1 Pseudoxanthomonas sp. | reverse complement strand
TCGCGGATCACCTCTTCCAGGATGTCCCAGACCACCGGCTCCTGGCTCTCCACCATCTTCTTGGCCTGCTTGATCGTCGTGGCCAGTCCGCGCAGTTCGAGCTTGTTGAAGATGAATGGCTTGAAGAGTTCCAGTGCCATCAGCTTCGGCAGGCCACACTGATGGAGCTTCAAGGTCGGCCCGACCACGATGACCGAACGGCCCGAATAGTCGACCCGCTTGCCGAGCAGGTTCTGACGGAACCGTCCGCCCTTGCCCTTGATCATGTCGGCAAGCGACTTCAGCGGCCGCTTGTTGGCGCCGGTCATCGCCTTGCCGCGACGGCCGTTGTCGAGCAGTGAATCGACCGCCTCCTGAAGCATCCGCTTCTCGTTGCGGCAGATGATCTCGGGCGCCTTGAGTTCGAGCAGGCGCTTGAGGCGGTTGTTGCGGTTGATGACGCGACGGTACAGATCGTTCAGGTCCGACGTGGCGAACCGCCCCCCGTCGAGCGGGACGAGCGGACGCAGGTCAGGCGGCAGCACCGGCAGCACTTCGAGGACCATCCATTCGGGCTTGATGCCGGAAGACTGAAAGGCCTCGAGCACCTTGAGGCGCTTGGAGTACTTCTTGACCTTGGCTTCTGACCCCGTGACCTCGAGCTCGCCGCGCAACTTCTCGACTTCGCCGTTCAGATCCAGCGTACGCAGCAGGTCACGGATGCCTTCGGCGCCCATCGCAGCGTCGAAGTCGTCACCGTACTCCTCGACTTTCGCGAGATAGTCATCCTCGGTCAGCAGCTGGCCGCGCGTGAGCGGCGTGAGGCCGGGCTCGACAACGACGAAGGCTTCGAAGTACAGCACCCGTTCGATGTCCCGCAAGGTCATGTCGAGCACCATGCCGAGACGGCTCGGCAGGCTCTTCAGGAACCAGATGTGGGCCACGGGGCTGGCAAGCTCGATGTGCCCCATGCGTTCTCGGCGGACCTTCGACAGCGTCACCTCGACACCGCACTTCTCGCAGATGACCCCGCGGTGCTTGAGGCGCTTGTACTTGCCGCACAGGCACTCGTAATCCTTCACGGGGCCGAAGATCTTGGCGCAGAACAGGCCGTCGCGTTCGGGCTTGAAGGTCCGGTAGTTGATGGTTTCAGGCTTCTTGACCTCGCCGTAAGACCACGAGCGGATCTTGTCAGGAGAGGCGAGACCGACGGTGATCGCGTCGAACTCGTCCTCCTGCGGCAGGGTTTGCTTGAACAGGTCAGCGAGCAGGCTTTTCATGGTTCACTCCATCCGGGGGGCGACTAGGGCTTGCACCCGGTTCAATAGCTGTCCAGATCGATGTCGATCGCCAGCGAGC
>NZ_JANJUE010000211.1 GCF_024710765.1 Pseudoxanthomonas sp. | reverse complement strand
CAAGGCGGCCGCCGGCGCCACCCGCATCCGCCTGCGCCACGGCGCGGCCTTCAGCGACTACGACCGCCGGCAACTGCTCCAGCACGAGGCGCTGGTGCACTCGCTGACCGCGCTCAACGGCCGCGAACAGCCGCTGTTCCCGAGCCTGGCGCTGTCCTCGCCGCGCATCACCGAGACCCAGGAAGGGCTGGCGACCTTCGCCGAGCAGATCACCGGCAGCATCGACATCGAGCGGATGAAGCGGATCAGCCTGCGCATCGAGGCGATCGCGATGACCCTGGCGGGCGCGGACTTCATCGAGGTATACCGCTATTTCTGCGCGGCCGGCCAGAATCCGACCGAGAGCTTCGCCTCCGCGCAGCGCGTGTTCCGCGGCGTGCCCACCGGCGGCGGCGCGGCGTTCACCAAGGACACGGTCTACCTGCGCGGGCTGATCGCCGTCCACACCTTTTTCCGCCATTCGCTGCAACGGGACCGGCTGCAGCTGTGCCGGCGCCTGTTCGCCGGCAAGATGACGCTGGGGGATGTGGATCTGTTCGAACCGCTGTTCGACGCCGGCGTGCTGGCGCCGCCGCGCTGGCTGCCGACCTGGGTCAGCCGCGCCAACGGCTTGGCCGGCACGCTGGCGTTCTCGCTGTTCGCCAACCGCATCCGCATGGATCAGCTGACCGACAATCCAATCTGAGAATCAGCGGGCGGGGCGCTTGTAGGCCACGCAGTCGACCTCGACCTTGCAGTCCACCACCATCCGGTTCTCCACGCAGGCGCGCGCCGGCGGGTGCTCGCCGAAGTAGTGCCGGAACACCTGGTTGAAGGCGGCGAAGTCGCGCGCGTCGTCCAGCCATACGCCGCAGCGGACCACATGCTCGGGGCCATAGCCGGCCTCGGCCAGGATCGCCAGTACGTTGCCGATCGCCACGTGCGACTGCTCGGTGACGGTGCCGCCGATCAGTTCGCCGTCGCGCATCGGCACCTGGCCGGAAACGAACAGCCAGCCATCGGCCTCGACCGCGCGCGAGAACGGCATGTGCTGCCGGCCCTGGCCGACGCCGCCTTCGGCGCCATAGCGCTTGATGTCGCTCATGAAATCAACCTCTCGTGTCCAATGGAATGCGTTTACCGGGCCGCTGGCGCCAGGAAACGGCCGCCACGCGCGTCGGTGACGGCCTTGCCGTCATAGGCGAGCACGCCGTTGACCCAGACCGCGTCGATGCCCTCGGCGGAGCGCACCGGCTCGTGGTAGTCGGCGGTGTCGCGCACGCGCGCCGGATCGAACAGCACCAGATCGGCATGCCAGCCTTCGCGCAGCAGGCCGCGGCCGGGCAGGGCGAAGCGGCTGCCGGGCAGGCCGGTCATCTTGTAAACGGCCTCGTGCAGCGGGAACAGCCCTTCTTCGCGGACATAGTGGCCGAGCACGCGCGGGAAGGTACCCCACAGGCGCGGGTGCGGCCGCGGGTCCCGTGGCAGGCCGTCGGATCCGATCATGGTCAGCGGATGGCGCAGGAACCGGCGCACGTCCTCCTCGTCCATGCAGAAGTACACCGCGCCGGCCGGTTGCAGGCGGCTGGCCGTCTCCATCAACGGCAGGTTCCAGTCCGCCGCGATGGCCGCCAGCATCCGGCCGCCTTGTCCGGGATGCGGTTCGGACCAGGTGATCAGGATGTCGTAGGCGTCGGTGACCTGCTTCAGATCCAGCGTGGAGGCGCTGGCGGCGTAGGGATAGCAATCACAGGCGATGTCGTGTTCGCCGGCGGCGCCGTCCAACCACGCCAGCACTTCGCGGCTGCGCCCCCAATTGTCGATGCCGGCGCATTTCAGGTGCGAAACGCGCACCGGCGCGCCGCTATGGCGCCCGACCGCGTGCGCCTCGTCCAGCGCCGGCACGATGCCGGCGAACTCATCGCGCAGGTGGGTGGCGTACAGGCGATCGGCGGGCAGGTCGCGGGTCAGTTCCAGCACTTCGTGTTCGGGCGCGGCGAACGCCGACGCGTAGGCCAGGCCGGTGCTCAGGCCGAGCGCGCCCTCGGCGATGCTCTCGCGCAGCTGCGCGCGCATCGCCAGCAGTTCGACCTCGCTGGCGGCGCGATCCAGCCGATCCATGTGGTTCTGGCGCAACGCGGTGTGGCCGATCAGCGCGGCCACGTTGAGCGCGGGATGCGCGGCTTCCACCGCGTGCCGGTAGTCGGCGAAGCGCGGATAGCGGAATTCGTCCGGTTCGCCCAGCAGGTTCATCGGATCGGGCACCGCATCGGCGGCGCGCACCGGACTGGCGCTGATGCCGCAGTTGCCGACCACGACCGTGGTCACGCCCTGCGACAGCTTGCTGGGCATGGCCGGATTGCGGATGACTTCCAGATCGTCATGGGTATGCACGTCGATGAAGCCGGGGCTCAACGCGCGCCCGCCGGCTTCGATGACGGTGTCCGCCTCGCCCGCCAGCTTGCCCAGCGCCGCGATCCGGCCATCGATGACGCCGAGGTCGCCGCGCGTGCCGGAAGCGCCGCTGCCATCCAGCAGCAACGCGTCGCGGATCAACAGGTCGTAACGCATCAATCCCCCAGCGGCAGGCGGTTCTCGCCGCCGCGGTAGTTGTCCAGCGCGAACTTGATCCGGCGCAGGCGCTCGCGGCTGTCGTCGGCGATGTGCAGCGCCAGCGTGGTCGCCAGCACGTCCACCGCCAGCATCATCGCGTAGCGCGACGCCGACGGCTTGAACACGAAGTCGGTCTCGTCGATGACGATCGGCAGCAGCCAGTCGGCGCGCTCGGCGAGCGCGGTGTCGGCGCGGGTGATCGCGCCGACCTTCGCGCCGTAGCCGCGCGCGATGTCCACCGCCGACAGGATTTCCGGGGTGATGCCGCTGACCGACAGCGCCACCACCACGTCCTGCGGGGTCAGGGTGGCGGCGACCACCTTCAGCGAGATCGCATCGCTGTAGGCGGCGATCGGCCGGCCGAAGCGGACCAGCCGGTTCTGCAGTTCCAGGCCGAACACGGTCGAGCAGCCGCCCATGCCGAACACGTAGATCATCCGCGCCGAGGCGAGCGCCTCGGCCAGCGACTGCACCACCTGTTCCTGCAGGCCGCCGACGTTGCGGCGCAGGCAGCTCTCGATGTCGGCGCAGATCTGCGCGTACAGCGCGGAACTGGGGGGCGTGTCCTGATCGTCGAGGAAGCGCTTGCCGACCGCGCTGGCCTCGGCCAGCCGGGCGCGCAGCTCGCGCACGTTGTCGCAGTCCAGCGCCTTGGCGAAACGCGAGATCGCCGCCACGCTGACCCCGGCCTGTTCGGCCAGCTCGGAGATGCCCGACTGCGCGGCGCCGTCGATGTCGGCCAGGATGGTGTCGGCGATCCGCCGCTCGACCGGGCTCAGCTCGTGCAGGCGCTGCTTGAGGTGGTAGACGATGTCGTACATGGCGGCCTCCGGCCGGTCAGTGCAGCGCGGCGATGCCCAGCACCAGCAGCAGTGCGGTCACCGAGATGAGGGTTTCCAGCACGGTCCAGGTCTTGAAGGTCTGGGCCACGCTCATGTTGAAGTATTCCTTGACCAGCCAGAAGCCGCCGTCGTTGACGTGCGACAGCACCAGCGAGCCGGCGCCGGTGGCCAGCACCAGCAGTTCCGGGTGCGGATAGCCGGCGGCCAGCGCGACCGGCGCGACGATGCCGGCGGCGGTGCTCATCGCCACCGTGGCCGAGCCGGTCGCCACCCGCATCAGCGCCGCCACCGTCCAGCCCATCAGCAGCGGCGACAGCTGGAACTCGTGCGACAGGCGGGTGATTTCCTGGGCCACGCCGGTCTTGACCAGGATGCCGTTGAGGCCGCCGCCGGCACCGACCAGCAGGGTGATGGCGGCGGTGGGCGCCAGGCATTCCTGCGAGAACTTCAGGATCTGCTCGCGGCTGAAGCCGCGCATCAGACCGAGGGTGACGAAGCTGAGCAGGGTCGCCAGCAACAGCGCCACCACCGAGTGGCCGATGAAACGCAGCACGTCGTTGGCGACGGTGCCGGGCGCGGCGAGTTCGTCCGCCCAGCCGCCCAGCAACATCAGCCCGACCGGCAGCAGCAGCGTGGCCAGGGTGATGCCGAACCCGGGCAGCGCCTCGTCGGGCAGGTGGGCCTGGCCCTGGTTGAGCAGCGCCGCTTCCATCGGATTGGGCCCGTCCAGCCGCACTTGCCGGGACACCAGCCTGGCGAACAGCGGACCGGCCAGCGCGGCGGTCGGCAGGCCGACGATCAAGGCGTAGAACAGGGTGCGCCCGACATCGGCCTGGTACTCGTGCACGGCCAGCATCGCGGCCGGGTGCGGTGGCACCAGCCCGTGCACCACCGACAGGCCGGCGACCATCGGCAGCCCGACCAGCAGCAGCGGCACGCCGGTGCGGCGCGCGACGTTGAGCACGATCGGGATCAACAGGACGAAACCGACCTCGAAGAAGATCGGCAGGCCGATGCAGAACGCGATCAGCATCATCGCCCAGTGCACGCGGCCGGTGCCGAAACGCCGGATCAGCGTGCGCGCGATGCGCTCGGCGCCGCCGGATTCGGCCATCAGCTTGCCCAGCATGGTGCCGAGCGCGACGATCAGCGCGATGTGGCCCAGGGTCTTGCCGACGCCCTGTTCGTAGGCCGGCACGATCTCCGGCGCCGGCATTCCCGCCAGCAGCGCCAGGCCGAGCGAGACCACGGTGGTCGAGATGAAGGGATTGAGGCGGTAGCGCGCGATCAACACCACCAGGGCGATGATCGACAACGTGGCGTACAGCAGCAACAGGTTTCCTGGCGTCATGCGTGCGCTGGCCCGGCCGGTCAGAAAAGGGTTTCGACGGCACCGACGACGCGATGCGCGTCATCGACCACCAGCAGGTGGCGCCATTTGTCGAAAGTCAGGCAGGGATGGGAAATGTCGAAGCACAGCAGATCGCCCACCTTCAGATCGTCCGCCGCCTCGATCTGCAGGAAGGCATGCTGGTCCATCATCGCGACCACGCGCCAATGCGCGGGCGCGTCGACCGGTGCCGGCGTGCCGGGACGGTGATGCAGCGCCGGCAGCGGGAAACCGGCGTCGAACGCGGCGTCGCGCTTGCCCAGGCCGATGATGGCGCGTCCCGGCTCCGGACACGACTGCACGCAGGCCCACAGGCGCAATGCGGGCCGCAATCCGCGGCCCATCCGCTGCGCCACCGGGTTGGCGGCATGGATGCGCTCGGCGGCCTCGCGATAGATGCCCACGTCGTGGGTCAGGTAGCAGCCCGGACGCAGCACCACTTCGGCACGCGCGTCCGCGGCGGGCGCGGCGAATTCCTCCGCGACCACGTCGAACCAGGCCGAGCCCGCGCCGGACAGCAGCGCCGGCGTTTCGGCGAAACCGCCGGCCGCGTCGATGGCCTGCCACTGCGCCAGGGTGCGCCGCAGCAGCGCGCGCACGCCGGCTTCGTCCTTGATCACGCCTTCGTAGACTTCCACGCCCACCAGCGCGATCGCATCGGGCCAGCGGGTGATTTCCTCCAGCACCGCGCGCGCCTGCGCATCGTCGCGGACACCGGTGCGTCCGCCTTCGGCGCCGACTTCCAGCAGGACCCGGATGCGCTGGCCGCGCGCGCCGAAGTGGCGGCCCAGCGCGGCGACGTTGTCGACCGAATCCACCACGCACGCGAACCAGAACTCCGGATCCCGCGCCTGCAGATCCGCGATCAGATCGAAGTTGCCTTTGCCGACCAGCTGGTTGGCCAGCAGCACCCTGCGCACGCCGTGCGCGTGCGCGGCCCGGGTCTGCGGCGCGGTGGCCAGGGTGATGCCCCAGGCCCCGTCATCCAGTTGCATGCGGAACAGCGCGGGGCTCATGGTGGTCTTGCCATGCGGCGCCAGCCGGCAGCCGTAGGCCTCGGTGAATTCGCGCATCCAGGCGAGGTTGTGCCGCAACGCCGATTCGCTCAACACCGCGACCGGCAGGCTGACCTGCTCGCCGGGAATCGACCACCCCTGGACGGCGACCTGCGCCGGTGTCCACGGGCCCCCCGGGGGCAGGCCCTTGCCTTCGAGCGGCGCTTCGGACTGAAAGTATTTTTCTCGCACGAACCGCCTCCCCCTGCGCGGGTCCGCGGAAAATCGCGGGCCGCTATTGTGTAGCACAGGAAGGGGTTTATGAAAATTATTTTCTCGCGGTTCCGTGATCCGGAACCTGAGCCGCGGTCGGGAACCCCATCAGAAATCGAACTGGACGCGCCCGGCCAGCACGCCCGTGCGATCCAGCGTCCGCGCGGCGACTTCATCACGGCGGCGGCTGTCGGTCCAGTCCAGCATCACCCGGAAATGCCGGGGCGCGTACCAGTTCACCCCCACCGTCCAGGCATCGGCCGACAGCTCGCGAGGGTTGAGCCGCCATTGGCGTCCTTCGATGCGGTCATACCGGGCCACCAGTTCCCAGGCGCCGCCACGGCCCTGCGGCTTGAGCTGGACGAACCGGCCAGCCTTGGCGTCGTAGGGGCGCGATTCGCCGGTGATCAGCCAACTGCCCTGCAGGTAGCCGGCCCGGATCCGGCCGCGCTGCTGGCCATCGTCGTAGCGGGCGCCGCCGATTTCGGCCTGCCACGACCAGGCCCCGTGCACGCCCGCCGCCTCCAGCCCGTACTTGTCCACCGAGACGTCGCGGCCACCGCGGAAATCCACCAGCGACAACCGGCTGTTGTCGCCGAAGTAGCCGGCCACGCGCGGCTGCACGCGCAGCGCGGGTGCGCCGTCCGCACCCGGATGATCGTGGCGTTCGTGCGCCAGCGCGGCGCCGAAATGCAATACCCGCCCGGCCTCGCGCCAGGGCGCATAGCCCGCGCGCGCGCCGGCCGCGCGTCCCTTGGCCTGCCAGACGTCGATGCTCTCCAGGCTGTAGACGCTGCCGCTCCAGAACACGCCGTCACGATGGCCGTTCACGCCCACGCCCAGCCGGTAGGACGGCGCCAGGGCCTGCGCGAGCCAACTGCGTTCGACCGCGAGCAGGTGATTGGAGCTGCCGCGATCGTCCAGGGTGTAGAACTGCTTGAACTGGCCGACGGTCACGGTGGTGTTGCCGAAGCTGCGGGCCAGGTAGGCGTCGCGCGCGACCGGACGGTGGCCGGCGAAATCGGCCTCCAGCTTGTAGTCGACGCCGTGGAACCGGCCGGCGATCGCCAGCCAGGCCGCGCGCAGATCGTCGCCGTCGCGTTCGGGCGTGCCGCGCGCGTCGTTGTCGAAACGCGCGAAGTCGTAGTGGATGCGGCCACTGGGCTTGATCGTCACCGTGTCGTCCGCATGGGCGCCAGACGGTGAGGACAGCAGGCAGGCCGCCAGCGAGAGAACCGCCACCGGCGGCACGCGTCGACTCGAAGATGGCATCCACGCCCCTTTGGCATCGTGATGGAGGTGGCGACGATAACAGCCTGCTCCCTGTCGATGGACGGTGATTGGCCGCCGCGATTCCCGCGGGCGAAGCCGGTGGATTGAGAGCACTCACGTTGCGCTTGACTGCGCTCCGGCGACCGCGGAAAGCCGGCAGAGCCCGGCGGCAAGGGGTAGAATCGGGCCTCTTTCGTGCTATCGCGCAGACCGCCCGTAATGTCCAACGACGATTTGAAGCAGGCCGCCCTCGAGTACCACCGCCTTTCGCCCCCCGGCAAGATCAAGGTTGCCCCGACCAAGCCCATGGTGACCCAGCGCGACCTGGCGCTGGCGTACTCGCCGGGCGTGGCGTATGCCTGTGAAGCCATCGTCGAGGATCCCAACACCGCCAGCGAGTTCACCGCGCGCGGCAACCTGGTGGCGGTGGTCTCCAACGGCACGGCGGTGCTGGGCCTGGGCAACATCGGCGCGCTGGCCGGCAAGCCGGTGATGGAAGGCAAGGGCGTGCTGTTCCAGAAGTTCGCCGGCATCGACGTGTTCGACATTGAAATCGACGAGACCGACCCGGACAAGCTGGTGGACATCATCGCCAGCCTGGAGCCGACCTTCGGCGGCATCAACCTGGAAGACATCAAGGCGCCGGAGTGCTTCATCGTCGAGCGCAAGCTGCGCGAGCGGATGAAGATTCCGGTCTTCCATGACGACCAGCACGGCACGGCCATCATCGTCGGCGCGGCGGTGGTCAACGCGCTGGAAGTGGTGGGCAAGAAGATTGAGGACGTGAAGCTGGCCACCAGCGGCGCCGGCGCGGCCGGCATCGCCTGCCTGGACATGCTGGTGGCGCTGGGCCTGAAGCCGGAGAACATCCTGGCGGTGGACCGCGACGGGGTGCTCTACACCGGCCGTCCGCACCTGGACCCGGACAAGGCGCGCTACGCCCGCGACACCGACAAGCGCACGCTGGCCGAAATCGTCGACGGCGCCGATCTGTTCCTGGGCCTGTCCGCGGCCGGGGTGCTCAAGCCGGAGATGGTCGCGACGATGGCCGACAGGCCCATCATCCTGGCCCTGGCCAACCCGAACCCGGAAATCCTGCCGGAGCTGGCCCGCCAGGTCCGCCCGGACTGCATCATCGCCACCGGCCGTTCGGACTACCCGAACCAGGTCAACAACGCGGTCTGCTTCCCCTACATCTTCCGCGGCGCGCTGGACGTGGGCGCCACCGGCATCAACGAGGCGATGAAGCTGGCCTGCGTGCATGCCATCGCCGACCTGGCCCGGCGCGAGGCGTCGGACCTGGGCGCGGCCTACGGCGACGACATTCCCTGCTTCGGCCCGGAGTACCTGATTCCGCGTCCGTTCGACCCGCGCCTGCTGGTGGAACTGGCACCGGCGGTGGCCAGGGCGGCGATGGAGTCGGGCGTGGCGCTGCGGCCGATGGCCGACCTGCAGGCCTACCGCGAGAAGCTGGGCCAGTTCGTCTATCGCACCAGCCTGATGATGAAGCCGGTCTACGACCGCGCGCGCGCCGACCGCAAGCGCGTGGCCTACGCCGAGGGCGAGGAGGAGACGGTGCTGCGCGCGGTGCAGACGGTCATCGACGAAGGCCTGGCCTTCCCCATCCTCATCGGCCGCCCGGACGTCATCGACGCGCGCATCGAACGCCTGGGCCTGCGCATGCGCGCGGGCGTGGATTTCGAGCTGACCAACATCAACGACGACCCGCGCTTCAACGACTATTGGCAGTACTACCACGCACTGACCGCGCGCCGCGGCGTGACCCCGGCGGCGGCCAAGAACCTGATGCGTTCGCGGCCGACCCTGATTGCCGCGGTGATGGTCGCGCGCGGCGAGGCCGACGCGATGGTCAGCGGCATCGTCGGCCGCTTCCACAAGAAGCTGGGCTACGTGCGCAGCGTGATTCCGCTGGACCCGGGCGTGCAGTCGACCTCGGCGATGACCGGCGTCATCAACAACCAGGGCGCGTACTTCTTCCTGGACACCCATGTGCAGGAAGACCCGACCGCCGAGCAGATTGCCGAGGCCACCCTGCAGGCGGCCTACCGGTTGAAGCTGTTCGGCATCGAGCCGCGCATCGCGCTGCTGTCGCACTCCAACTTCGGCAGCCACGAGACCCGCGGTTCGACCAAGATGCGCCAGGTGCGCGAACTGTTGCTCAAGCGCAAACCGGACCTCAACGTCGACGGCGAGATGCAGGGCGACACCGCCTGGGACGAGGTGCTGCGCCAGCGCATCATGCCGGGCAGCACGTTGAGCGGCCGCGCCAACCTGTTCGTGCTGCCCAACCTGGACGCGGCCAATATCACCTACAACATGGTGCGCGTGGTGACCGACGGCGTGGCCATCGGCCCCATTCTGATGGGCATCTCCAAGCCGGTCCACATCCTGACCACCAGCGCCACTCCGCGCCGGGTGGTCAACATGACCGCCATCGCCGCGGTCGATGCGCAGATCCGCGCCCAGCGGGAAGCGGAAAAGGCCAGCCTGGGCTGATGCGGCTTGCGGCCATCCCGCGCAGGCGGGATGGCCAGTGCACGGGAAATGCTTCGCCACTGTCGTGGTGGGGCTGGTACAGGGAGACCCCGCCCAGCCGCGAGATTGCCTGGAGACCTGCTTTCACCTCCCCCTTGACCCGCCATCCGGCGGTTGAAAGGCGCTTGAAAAAGGGGATTGAGGGGGATTCGCTTTCGGTGCCAAGAGCAAATCCCCCGTCATCTGCTCTCGCAGATGCCCGCCCCCTTTTGCAAAGGGGGCTATCCAGCCGGGGAGATTGCCTGGAGACCTGCTTTTACTTCCCCCTTTTTCAAAGGGGGATTGAGGGGGATTGCCCCGCCAATCGGCGGTTGAGAAGCGTCTGCCCTTGGCGGACTACGGTCCGCCGAGAATGTGCCGCTGCAGCGCATCCAGGTAGGCATCGGCTTCCTCGGCGCTGGCGAAGATGCTGTCCATCGGCACCGCCTGCACGATCTCGATGACCTTGCGGATCTGCTCCTGCGGATGCACCAGCAGCAGCTTGCCCTCGTGCGGCGCCAGCGCCTTGCGCGCCCTCAGGATCGAACGCACCCCGGCGCTGCTGATGTAGTCCAGGTGCGCCAGATCCAGCACCAGCGCCTGCGGCTTGCCGGCCAGCAGCGCTTCCAGCTGGTCGTCCAGCGCCTCATGGGTATGCGAGTCCAGCCGGCCGGCCAGCACGACGTACTGGTTGCCGTTGACGGGTGGATAGACGTCGATATCCAGACTCATGCGCGGTGTCCTTGAGCGCCGCGGGTTGGCCGGCAAGTGTGACAGGCATCGTCAGTCGCTGTCATCGCCCTGCAGGACCTTGCGCTGCATCGCATCAAGATAGGCGTCGGCTTCGGCGGTGGAACCGAAGATATCGTTGAGCGGCACGGCCTTGACCACATCGAAGACCTTCTGGATCTGCGGCTGCGGATTCACCACCAGAACCTTGCCGCCATGCGCGGCCAGGGTCTTGCGGGCCTTGAAGATCGAGCGGATGCCGGCGCTGCTGATGTACTCCAGCTGCGACAGGTCCAGCACCAGCGAGTGCAGCTGCGGCGTCATCAGCGGCGCCAGCGCCTCGTCCAGATCTTCGTAGGTGTGGGTGTCCAGTCGGCCGGCCACGGTGACGCGCTGGCTGCCCTGGCCGGGCGGAAGCAGGGTGATTTCGAGGCTCATGGTTCGCTCTCCGGCTGCGGGATGCGCAGGCTGACGCGCAAGACGTTGCAGGTGTCGATGCGCTGGTAGGTGATCCGGTGCGCAAGCTGCCGGATCAGGTAGACACCGAGGCCGCCGATGGCGCGGTCCTGGATTTCGGCGTCCAGGTCGGGGGCCGGCGCGCTGAGCGGATCGAACGGGGCGCCGGTGTCGCGGAACTCCAGGTGCAGCAGATCGCCTTCGATGCTGATGTCCACCGACAGCTCGTGCTGGGCGGTGCCGGCCGCGGGCTCGCCGCCGTAGTCGATGGCATTGCTGGCCAGTTCCTCGACGATCAGGCGTACATCGTCGCGGATGGCACGCGCCATTCCGTGGCGGTTGAGCACGGCTTCCAGCGAAGCGTTGAGATCTTCCACGCGGGCGTATTCGCCCGGCACGATCAGGCGTATCAGCATGTGGCTGCCTCCTCCACCCTGGGTTGAGTCCGGTGATCCTGGCGCAGGCGCATGGCCAGCACCGTGATGTCATCCGATTGCGGCGCCGGATGCGCGAAGCCATGCACCCGCGCGATCACGTCCTCGCATTGCGCCCGCGCGCTTTCGTCCGGACGCAGGCCGTCGATCAGCCTTTCCAGCCCGAACGCGTCCTGGCCCGGATCGAAGGCTTCGGTGACGCCATCGGTGTAGGCGAGCAGGGTGGCGCCGGCCGGCAGCCGGCCCTGCCACAGCGGGAATTCGCGGCTGATTTCAAAGCCCAGCGGCGGACCCGAAGCGACCGGCAGCATTTCGCAGGCGCCGTCGGCATGCAGCAGCAGCGGTGCGTCATGGCCGGCGCTGGCCAGCACGCACTGGCCGCTGCGCGGATCCACGCAGCCGAACAGCACGGTGGCGAACATGCAGGTGTCGTTGCCTTCCACCAACCGGCGCGAGGCTTCGGCCAGCACGGCCGAAGGCGAATCGCCGGCCCGCGCCGCGACTTCCAGCACGGTGACCGTGCGGGCCATGAACAGCGCCGCCGGCACGCCCTTGTCGGACACGTCGCCGATGGCGAACCACAGGCGGCCGTCGCCGCCTTCGATGAAGCTGTAGAAATCGCCGCCCACCGCCTTGGCCGGCTCCAGCAGGGCGAACACTTCCAGGTGGCGATCGTCGCGATCAATCACCCGTCCCGGCGGCAGCATCGCCAGCTGGATGTCGCGGGCGATGGCCAGTTCGCTTTCCAGTTTCTGCCGCGCCGCGCCCATTTCCTCGATCTCCGCCAGTTGCCGCTGGATCGAGGTGCGCGCGTGTTCCAGCGTGCGCGCCATCAATCCCACCTCGTCGCGGCGGCGGGTGTAGGGCACCGGGGTCTCGTAGTGGCCCTCGGCCAGGTAGGCGGCCGAGGCGGTCAGCTGTTCCACCGGCTGGCTGATGCGGCTGGCCAGGCGACGGATGATCAGGGTGCACAGCAGCGCCAGCACCAGCCCGCCGGCCAGCAGCCAGATCAGCGCCTGGTCGAGCCGGGCCATGACCAGCGCGTAGGACTGCGCCACCAGCAGGGTCCAGCCGCTCGTGCCGATGGGCTCGATCACGGTGAAGCGGGTCTCCCCGGTCAGTGCGTCGGTATGCATCAGCTGCAGGTGCCGGCGCAGGCGGGTCGCGTCGGCCGCGGGTTGCAGATCGGTGCGGCCGGAGCGGCGGATGTGCTGTTCCAGGGTCAGGTTGTCCGCTACCCCCACGTCCGGGTTGGCCGCCAGGGTGCCGGCCGGCGCCACCAGCGAGACCCGCCAGCCCGGCAGGTTGGCCAGGCTCTCGAAACTGCCGGTGAGTTCGGACAGCGGCACGTCCAGGCTGACCATGCCGCGGGTGGTGACGCCGCGGCCTTGCGGGCGCAGCGGGCGGTTGTAGGTGACCATCCAGATGTTGCCGGCGGTCCGGTTGAGATAGGGCTCGGACCACCAGCCGTCGGGAGCGGACACGGTGCGCCGGTACCAGCCCTGGGCGCGGTAGTCGTAGCCGTCGGCGATGAAATCGCGGTCCCGGCCCTGGGCGCTGATATAGCGCGCGAACGGCGCCTGGCCGGGATGTTCGGGTTCAACCACCAGCAAGCCGCCGACGCAGCCTGGGGTGGCGCGGACCATCGCCCGCAGCGTGGTGGTCAGCTCGGCCGGATCCAGGTTGGAATTGGCCAGCAGATCCGACAGGCCGCTGGTGGTGATGATCACCGCGCGCAGGGCGGTGTCGAGCCGTTCGGCGGCTTCCTGGGTCGTGGCGATGGTGTCGCGGCGGGCGTCCTCGATGATCAGCCTGCGCGCGAACCAGGCGATGCCCAGCACCAGCAGCACGAGCACGGCCACGTTGACCACGCCCGACCACAGCGCGATGCGGGTGCGCAGGCTCCGGCGCCAATGCACCACGCCGGTCCGCTCCGGCGACAAAGCCCCGTCCTGCCGACTTCCCTTCATGCGGCAACCCCGAATCCCTGCGATGTGTCCCCCTGCGCGGATGATACGTCGGCCGGGTGCCCGGCGCGCAGCGCCAGAGGTCTCATTTTGGTGTGGTCAAAGCCGCCCGGGCAACGAAAAAATCACGAATCCATACGCCCGCGTAGCCAGATCGGGGCAGGGGCGGTGCGCTACACTTCAAGGTCCTGAAAACGACAACGTCCGCGCGGTCCCGCGCGACAGATTGGGAGTGGTAATGAACTGGTTGAACGAGATGTTGCAGAGCGATCCGGATCCGTTGGAAACCCGCGAATGGATCGATTCGATGCAGGCGGTGATCGAGAAGAACGGCGCCCTGCGTGCACATCAGCTGCTGGAAGGCATGGTCGAGGTGACGCGCCGCGCGGGCGCCTACCTGCCGTTCTCGCCCACCACCGAATACGTCAACACCATTTCGCCGCAGAACGAGGCCAAGTCGCCGGGTGACGCGGCGATGGAATGGCGCATCCGTTCCATCATCCGCTGGAACGCCATGGCCATGGTGGTGCGCTCCAACCGCAAGCCCGGCGACCTCGGCGGCCATATCGCCAGCTTCGCCTCCGGCGCCACCCTTTACGACGTCGGCTTCAACCATTTCTGGCGCGCGCCCAGCGACAAGCATCCGGGCGACCTGCTGTTCATCCAGGGCCACAGCTCGCCGGGCATCTACTCGCGCGCGTTCCTGGAAGGCCGCATCAACGAGGCCCAGCTGGACAACTTCCGCATGGAGGTCGACGGCCAGGGCATCTCGTCCTATCCGCACCCGTGGCTGATGCCGGACTTCTGGCAGACCCCGACCGTGTCGATGGGCCTGGGCCCGCTGGCGGCGATCTACCAGGCGCAGTTCATGAAGTACCTGGAGCACCGCGGCCTGATCGAGAAGTCCGATCGCAAGGTGTGGTGCTTCATCGGCGATGGCGAGTCGGACGAGCCGGAAACCCTGGGCGCGATCGCGCTGGCCGGCCGCGAGGGCCTGGACAACCTGATTTTCGTGGTCAACTGCAACCTGCAGCGCCTGGACGGCCCGGTGCGCGGCAACGGCAAGATCATCCAGGAACTGGAAGGCGTGTTCCGCGGCGGTGGCTGGAACGTGATCAAGCTGCTGTGGGGCAGCTACTGGGATCCGCTCCTGGCGCGCGACACCGACGGCGTGCTGAAGAAGCTGATGATGGAAACCGTCGACGGCGAATACCAGAACTGCAAGGCCTTCGGCGGCGCCTACACCCGCGCGAATTTCTTCGGCAAGTACCCGGAGACGGCGGCGATGGTCGCCAACCTCTCCGACGACGACATCTGGCGCCTGAACCGTGGCGGCCACGATCCGCACAAGGTCTATGCCGCGTTCAACGAGGCGGTGAACACCCAGGGCATGCCGACGGTGATCCTGGCCAAGACGGTCAAGGGCTACGGCATGGGTTCGGCGGGCGAATCGCTCAACCCGACCCACCAGACCAAGAAGCTGGACGACGACGCCATCCGCACCTTCCGGGATCGCTTCAACATCCCGATCACCGACAAGCAGCTGGAAGAGGCCGCGCAGGTCCCGTTCTACCATCCGGGCGAGGATTCGCCGGAAGTGCAGTACCTGAAGGAACGCCGCGCCTCGCTGGGCGGCTACCTGCCGCAGCGCCGGCGCAAGGCCGCCGAATCGTTCGAGGCGCCGAAGCTGGAAACCTACGAGCGCCTGCTCAAGTCCACCGGCGAGCGCGAGATCTCCACCACCATGGCGTTCGTGCAGGCGCTGAACATCACCTTGCGCGACAAGCAGATCGGTCCGCGCATCGTGCCGATCGTGGCCGACGAGGCGCGTACCTTCGGCATGGAAGGCATGTTCCGCCAGATCGGCATCTACGCGCCGTTCGGCCAGAAGTACAAGCCGGTCGATGCCGACCAGCTGATGTACTACCGCGAGGACCAGAGCGGCCAGGTGCTGCAGCAGGGCATTAGCGAACCCGGCGCGATCGCGTCGTGGATGGCCGCCGGCACCAGCTACTCGGTCAGCAACGTGCCGATGCTGCCGTTCTACATCTACTACTCGATGTTCGGCTTCCAGCGCGTGGGCGACCTCGCCTGGCAGGCGGCGGACATGCGCACCCGTGGTTTCCTGCTCGGCGGCACCGCCGGCCGCACCACCTTGAACGGTGAAGGCCTGCAGCACGAGGACGGCCACAGCCACCTGCTGGCCGGCGCGATCCCGAACTGCCGCAGCTACGACCCGACCTTCGGCTACGAAGTGGCGGTGATCCTGCAGCACGGCGTGCAGCGGATGATGCAGGAGCAGATCGACGAGTACTACTACATCACCCTGATGAACGAGAACTACGCCCATCCGGACATGCCGGAAGGCGCGGCCGACGGCATCATCAAGGGCATGTACCTGCTGAAGGACGCCGGCAAGCCGAAGAAGGGCGAGCTGCGCGTGCAGCTGCTTGGCAGCGGCACCATCCTGCGCGAGGCGATCGCGGCGGCGGAACTGCTGGACAAGGATTTCGGCGTCACCGCCGACATCTGGTCCTGCCCCAGCTTCAACGAGCTGCGCCGCGACGGTTTCGACGTCGAGCGCTGGAACCGCCTGAACCCGGAAGCCAAGGCGCCGCGCAAGGCCTACGTGACCGAGCAACTGGAAGGCCGCCAGGGCCCGGCCATCGCCGCCACCGACTACGTGCGTGGCTATGCCGACCAGATCCGCGCCTTCGTGCCGACGCAGTACACCGTGCTGGGCACCGATGGCTTCGGTCGCAGCGATACCCGCGCCAACCTGCGCCGCTTCTTCGAGGTCGATCGCTACTACATCGCCCACGCCGCCATCGCCGCGCTGGCGAAGGAAGGCAAGATGACCGGCAAGGACGTCGCCCGCGCGATCAAGCAGTACAAGATCGACGTGGAGAAGGCCAACCCGATCGGGGTCTGAGCACGTCCCCCGCATGTACGGAAAAGGGCGGCCGCTGGCCGCCCTTTTCTTTTCCCTCTTTCCATGCCCGGATTCCGCGCGATGTCCGCTCGCGCGCGGCAGCCTCGTCCTTCCCCACGTCGCCGGACCCAAACGAAAAACAAACATCATGCCTTGGCGAACGCATGAATAATGGAGAAACGCCGGCGCGCCGGATCCGGCAAGGGACTTCAACGAAGGGAACTTGCGGAGGCAACATCGGTCAACCGGCATCCGGTCCGCGCGTTGAAAGCGCACACATCCCGTCGCCCGAAGGCAATCGAACGCGTGAGATTCACCTATCCCGATGAATCCGCTTCACGCGTCATCGCCGCCGCGACCGCCGCCGCCATCCTGCTGCTGATCGGCAAACTGCTGCTCAGGGGGCCCATGCTGCCCACGACCCGCGACGACGACGCGCTGCGGGTGGTCTATCTGGAACGACCGCGCTGGTCGCCATCGCTGCCACCCCCCGCGCAGGCAGGCAGGCCACCGGAGGCGTCCACCGCGCAGGCACGGGACATGGCCGTGCCGTCGCGTGCGGTCGCGCCGGCCGATGCACCGCGCGTGGATGCGCGCCGTCCCGCGCCTTCCATCCCGATCGAGAACCGCGTTGTCGATCGCCTCTACGACCGCGATACCGGCCGGGCGAGGTTGCCGCCACAGGCGCGGATCGATCCGATGGCGAAAGCGGAGCCGCCCGCCAATCCGCCGGGCCTGCCCAACGAACGCGAGCTCAAGCGCGCCCGGGACCTGCTGTATCCGCCCAATCCGATCGAGGTCGATCCCGATGGCGGTCCATTCGGCGGTACCTGGGCCAGCGACGGCACCCTCGGCCAGCAGGCCGCGCGCAAGCTGGGCGATGGCCTGGCGGCGATCGGCAAGAAGATCTTCGGCGAAGAACGGCAGACGGTGCGCGCGCGGCCGCCGCCGGACGTGGGCTTCAATCCGCAGAACCACGACAACGCATCGGACCTCGGACGCGCCGGAACCGGCAACGCCTACAAGGCCGCGCCGATCGCCTACGAGAAGGCGCCGGGGCTGTCGGGTGAAGCCAGCCGCCGCATCCGCACCGCGCTGGAGGCGCTGCAGAAACGCGCAGCCTCATGTGATGCCGCGCGCGTGCAGAAACTGCTGGCGACCGTGCGTGGTCATCTCACCGAACTGGAGCAGGTCGAGTACGCCATCGCCCATGGCGCGGATCCGGTCATGGCCCGGCAGATGCTGCCGCGTCGTGGCGATACCGCTTATGACCAGGCGCGGCGCGCGCTGTGGTACGCGGAGAACCAGTTGGGCGCGTGCGTGAAGTAGGCGTTGTTCCGGGAGTTCCGGCAATCGCCGTGATCAGGCCGCGACGGGCCCGGCCAGGAACCACGTCATGCGCTCCAGTTCATCCTCGAGCGCGTTGCGGAAAGCCGGATCCTTCGCTGGCGATCGCCCGGCGTAGCCGAAGTCCGGCTGCAGCCGGCCGTCCTGCACGCTGACGTTCGCCCAGCCGATCGCCTGGTCACGCCACAGCAACGGCAGCGCGTAGTAGCCGAAACGACGCTTGGCCGCCGGGGTATAGGCCTCGAATTTGTAGGCCCAGCCCCACAGCAACTCAAAGCGGCGACGATCCCAGGCCACCGGATCGAACGGGGCCAGCAGGCGGACCTGTTCGTCTACCCGGTAACGCCGCGAGCGCGGGTTTTCATCGACCGGCCAGAACCAGGTGGTGCCGTCGATCGTGCAACCGGGCAATTGCGCGCGCGCTTGTTGCAGCGCGATCTGGATCTGTTTCGCCAGATGGGGCGCGCCGTAACCCAGCAATCGCGCCAGGTAGGTCAGGCTGGCCGAGGGCAGGGGCGCGTACTTGCGCACAATCAAATCGAGCAGGCTGGCGGCGCGCTGGACGCGCGCCGTTTCGCCATCGTCGGTGGAGGCATGGTTGGCGACGGCGTAGATGCGGGTACCACTGTCGCGACGCTGCACGCGCAGCATGCCGCGGTAGTGCATGCCATCGAGCAGATGCGTGCTGGCGTTGCTGGTGCCGCCCCAGTAGTTGGTCACCCGCCCGTGTGCGAAGGCCTGTTCGACTTCGCGCGGATGCACGGCGCCGCGCGACTGCACGAACGCCAGCACCTCGGCGGCCTTGCGGCGGGTCGATGCATCCCAGAGACGCGAGGAAACGCGCGGGTGCATCAAGGCCAGATGCTCGCGAGGCAGGAAGCCGTAATTGACCAGGCAGTCTTCTTCCACCGGCAGCCGCGCATAGCGGCGCTCGAGATCCCCGGCGCGGTAGTCCTTCACCCGATGGCGCAGGGTCAGATCCTGCGCACGCGCGGGCGCGCGGATCGGATCGGCCTGGACGAAACCCAGGCGTCGGATAGCCGCCAGCAGCGTGGTCGGGGTGAACAGGGTGCGCGCCACCGCATAGCGGCGCAGGTCGTCGAGGGAGGGCGTCATGGGCATCGTGTGGATTAGAACATGATGCCGGTCGCCTGCAGATCGTCTGTCGCGCCGTAACCCAGCCCACGCCGTCGCGGTCGTTCGCGGGGCGGGATGGAGTACGCTTCGGCCAGCAGCACCGGCGGGTGCGCGCGGATCCCGGGCGGGATCGAGGGCGCATGCGCCGGGCGACTTCACGGGAGGATGGGGATGGTGCGTGCCGGAATTCTGTTTGTGCTGTTGTTCGCCACGATGTCATCGCGTGCCGGCGAACCTGTCGCGACCGTCCGCGTCGCCTTCGACCGCGATGGCATCGTCTCCACCCGCGCGCAGGGCCTGGCCGATATCGCAGCCGGGCGCGAGATGACGGCGGAGGACCCCGTGCGCATCGCATCGATATCCAAGCTGGTCACCGCGATTGGCGTGATGCGGCTGGTCGAGGCCGGGCAACTGGAGCTGGATGCCGACGTGTCGCGCTGGTTGGGCTGGCAACTGCGCAACCCGGCCTTTCCCGATGCGCCGATCACCCTGCGCCTGCTGCTCTCGCATCGCGCCGGCCTGACCGACGCGGCGGGCTACTACCAGGTGCCGTTGGGGGGCCTGCTGCAGGATGTCCTGGCGGATCCGCACGCGTGGGATCCCGCGCATGCGCCCGGGACATTTTTCCGCTACGCCAATCTGGATTTTCCGCTGGTGGCGTCGGTGATGGAAAAGGCCACCGGGGAACGCTTCGATCAGTTGATGGCGCGACTGGTCCTGCGGCCACTGGACATCGCCGGCTGTTTCAACTGGGCCAGTTGCGACGATGCGACCGCGGCCCGCGCCGTGGTGCTGTATGACGACGCGCGCCAACCGATGCGCGACGATCACCGGGGGCGCAGGCCCGCGTGCCCGGTGGTGCCGGCGGCGGATGGAAGCTGCGACCTGGGACAATGGCGGGCCGGCGACAACGGTGCGCTGTTCTCACCGCAGGGCGGCCTGCGGATCTCGGCGAACGGCCTGGCGAAGATTGGCCGCCTGCTGCTGGGCGGGGGCGAGGTGGCAGGCGTGCGATTGCTGCAGCCGGCCTCGGTGCGCACCCTGGCGGCGCCGCAATGGGTCTACGCACCAGGCAACGGCCTCACTTCGGAAGAGGACGAAAGCGGGCAGGGCGGACGCGGCTTCTTCTGTCGTTACGGCCTGGCCATGCAGACACTGGCGACGCCACGCGAAGGCTGCCATGACGATCCGTTCGGTGACGGCATCGCACGCTTCGGCCATTCCGGTTCGGCCTATGGCCTGCTGTCCGGCCTGTGGGTCGACCCGGCCAGCGGGACCGGAGTCGCCTACTTCGCGACTGGTGTACCCGAAGCACGCGCGGGCGGACGCTCGGCGTTTTCGGCCATCGAGGAACAACTCGCGGAGAGCGAGTGACGGGTCTTTAAGTGGGGCGGGAGATCAGAACCAAGGGGGTAAGCATGGACAAGCAAAAAAGCCATTCATGGCTTCGAGGCGGTTTGTTGCTCATATCGGCAATCCTGGCCTGCCCCACGACGGCAGACAGCTGGATTCCTGCGCACGAGACCCAGGTATTTTCAGCGGATGGCCAGACACGTGTCACCGTCATGCCGCGGGAGCTGGATGGTGCCTTGGCGTATTTCCAGGACAAGGTCGAGGGTCGGGAGCTGGCTGGCCAGGCCTCCGGTGATGCCCGTCACTCGGCGACGGCGCGAATGGAGAAATACGAAGGGCGGCGCTGGACGCTCGTATGGGAAAAGCCATTGGTCAACGACGTGGCGCCGGTCACTACACTGGTCGCGAACGACGGCCGTTTCCTCGTTACGTTCGACAACTGGCACTCCATGGGATTGGGCGAGGATGTGGTGGTCATCTATGGTTCCGATGGCAGGGTGATGCACCGCTATTCCCTGGAGGATTTGATACCGCGAGACTACCTCATGGGGCTCCCGCGGTCGGTCAGTTCATTGCACTGGCGGGGCGAGGTGAGGTTGGTGGACGAGCAGCAAACCCTGAGGATCGATCTGATCAAGGCCAGTGGGGATGCGTTCCGGGATCCGGAGTTCCTGCCGCTGGAAATCCGGCTTGCCGATGGACGGATCACGCTACCGACAGGCGAGGCTTGGCAGCAGGCCCTTTTGGCAGCGCGGCGGGAAGTGGCGAGACAGCGAGATGATTATGAGCGCTTCCGCCAACGCAGGGCGCAGCCGCTGGTTGCTCCGCAAGGAAGTGATCAAAGTGCGTGGACCGATTATCTGCTTGAAGTGGGGGCTCGTATCTGGGACGACCCCACGGGGACACCCATGCCAATGCTCTTGCCCCCGACGGCAGATCCCATGCATGGACGACGGCTGGAACAGATCGAGGGCGCCATCGGGTCTTTTGCCAACAAGGATGAGTTTCCAGGCTTCCAGTCCACTTACATACTGGCTTCCCCGGAATCGCGGCTGCTCGCCGAACGCGTCATCACGGCGCTGGACCGGCTGCCGGCGGCGGCGGCGCTCGAACAGAACATTATTTTCATCGGGCTGCCCGAGCAGCGGGACGCCCTGACGCGGGCTGTCGAGCGTACCGGTGCGGGGTTCCGCTTCGTCGACATGACCCAACCGCTGCCCGGCATGGAGATGCCGACATGGGAAGAACATTTGGAGAAGTAAGCCTCACCACTGCGCCACCAGTTCCTTGAACGGGCGGGCCAGGCGCACGCCCCTGGCGTCGAAGCCACGCACCTGGCGGCCATCGACGGTCACCCATTTCGGCGCGATGCGTCCCGGCCAGGCGACCGTGACGGGTACATCCGCATGCAGGCCCTCGCCCAGCGAGACCTGCAACCGGTCGCCTTCGCGGCGCGCGCGCAGCTTCAGCGTGCCGTGGGCGGTGGGCAGGCCGTCGATGGACAGGCCTTCACCGGCCACCCATTCCGGCGGCGTGCCGGGCAGCAGCGACAGGTGATCATCGGCCTCGTACATCAGCATGCCGAAGATCGAGCGCGCGTACTCCGATCCGATCCAGGTATGCGGCATGTCGCCCAGATAGATCGCGTGGCGCAGATCCGAATAGACCACCTCGGCAATCACCTGCCACTCGGCGGGACGGCGGTGGCGCAGCAGGTTCTGCAGCAGTTCGTTGGCCTCGGCCGGCTGCTCCAGATGCACGTAGGTCAGCACGTTGCGCATTTCGTATGGGGTGTACGCATACAGCGCGTCGGGCGTGCGCTTGCGCACGTCGGCCAGGTAGCGCGCGAAGGTGCGGGCCAGCGCATCGGCGGGCATCAGATCCTGCTGGCCGGTCGGATCCAGGCCGATGGAGACGCTGGTGGGATCGCTTTCGCCCAGATCGGCCGAAGCCGGGATGAAGTCGATGCCTTTCCACTTCATCGTCGTGCGCAGCGAGGCGGCCACCGATGCACGCAGCGCGGCGTATTGTTCGCGCGCCCACGCGGCCGTTTCCCGGTCACCCCATTGTTCTGCCAGCCAGGCGCCGTCATGCCAGCCCTTCAGCGCCCAGTAGTCGTCCCAGTAGCTGTGGGTCGGCACCGGGTAGCCTTCATGGCTGATCGAGGGCGCGATGATGCCGTGGAAGCGCTCCGGCGCCTCGCGTCCGGCCTGGTAGCTGGGCACCATCGTGCGTTCGCGCAGCTCCTGCAGGAAGCGCAGCGCGCGCTTCACCTGGTCCTGGTGGTCGCGGACGCTGGCGGCGCCGCCGTCCAGGCGGGCGATTTCCGCCACCAGCCAGATGAACTGGCCTTGGCTGTCGTATTCCAGATCCGAGCCAAAACCGGTGTTGACCGAGCCGTCGTCGTTGAGGATCGGGGAGACCAGGCCATTCGGATGCACGGCATGGCTGCCGTACCAGCGCAGGTAGTCGCGCGCGGTATCGCTCATGCCCATGCGCAGCAGGATCGCCGCGGTCGCCGCGCCGTCGCGGATGAAGGATCGGTTGTAATTGCGCGGCCCCGGCTGCATCGCGTGGCCACTCTGGTTGATCAGCATGTAAGCGGCCTGCACGCGCAGCATGTCGACCAGCGAGGCATCCGGCAGGCTCAGGCCGATCCGGCCCAGCCGCGTTTGCCACTGCCGCGCGATCGCATCGGCCAGCGCGTCGAAGCCGGCGGCGTCGCCCGCCTTCAGGGCGGCCATGTCCAGCGCGGGTGAATCCGGCCATTGCCTGGCCTGGGTGTCGATGCGTGCGTTGCCGAGCGCGAAGGCGATGACGACATCGCGATGCTCGCCTGGCTGCAGCTTCACCGGATACTGCTGGATCGCCGCGGCCAGGCCGTCCGGATCCTCGACGTCGCGGGAGGCGGGAACATCGCCATTCGCCGCGTGACGGGTGATTTCGCCTTCGCCATGCTTGCCGAACGCGGCCACGCCCGCGGCCGAAGGCGGCGTCAACGACTGGAACAGCCGTCGCCCGTTCACCCGCACCGCGCCATCTTCCACCGCGATGGAATGCAGGGGAGAAAGACCGCCGTTCTGCCAGGGCGGGCTGATCTGCATCGGCCGCGTCAGCAGCGCGAGTTGGCCGTCCACCGGCTGGCCGCCGGTGTTGTGCAGGCGGTAGCGGACCAGGGTGACCGGCGCGCCGTCCTGTTCCACCGCAATCGCTTCGCTGCGCAGCGACAGTCCTGGTTGCGGCGACCACTCCACTGCCGGCATCGGCATCCAGCCCTCGCGCAGGCTGTGGCGCAGTTCCTTGTTGAAGGCGGCGGCGGTGCGTCCATCCCGATCGCGCCACACCGGCTGCACCAGCGGCGCGCCCTTGAACGCTTCCAGGTTGCCGTATTCGTCGAACACCGATTTCTGCTGGCCACCGGGAATGCCGACCGCGGTCCAGTACACCTGCTGCTGGTGCAGCGAGGACGGGAACAGATCGCGGTGGCGGCGCGCGGCGGCGATCTCGTAGCGCCGGAGCGGGGTCATCAGCCGCTTGGGGCCCAGCAGTTCCAATCGGTCCACGATCGCGCCGTCGCCACCCTCGGTGACCAGCCGCAACGCGCTGGCCTCGTGCACCTCGGGCGCGGCGAGGAAGGAGGATGCACCTTCGACGACCGGCTCTTCCGCCAGCGTCGTCCAGCGGCCGTCGGGGCCGCGCGCCTCCAGCCGTGCGCGGCCGGGTGGTGTCTTCCAGGTGACTTCCAGGCCGGCCAGTGGCAAGGGGCGCGGCAGCTCGATTTCCAGCGGCCTGCGCTTGTCCAGCACGCGTGCCGCGTGGCCTGTCCACAGCGCATCGGTATCACCCGCGCCCATGACGCCACGCAGGCGCGGCGCGTGCGCGACCGGTTCGAATTCACCCACCGACACGCCCCAGTCGGCGGTGCGTTCCGGTGTGGCGAGACGCAGGTAGCGCGCCTGCACCGCCGGGAACATCACGTATTCGATGCCACCCTTGCCGCCGGTCACGCGCACCGCGTCCCGCCATTGCTGGCCGTCGCTGGAATAGCGGATCAGGTAATGGGTGGCGAAGCCGCCCTCCCACTGGATGAGCACGCCGCCCACTGGACTGGTGCGGCCCAGATCCACCTGGTACCAGTGGCCGGCCGAGAATGGCCCGCCCCAATAGGTCTTCGGATTGCCGTCGATGCCCATTGCCGGGCTCATGGCCGGGTTGGCCGTGGAGGAACTGCTGGCCTTCCACTCGCCACGTGGCGGCAGCGGCTGCGGCGCAGGTTGGGCCTGCGCCAGCGGCAGCCCGAGCAGGACGGCCAAGGCAGCCAGGGCCATCCGGGCCAGTGCGTGGCGATGGGTGAGGCGGGTGCGGGGGGAAGCGGTGGAACCGGACATCGCAGGCCCTCGGTATGGCAGGGAGGCCGCGGAAACCCGCGGATGGCCCGGATACTAGTGATGTAAACGTTTACATGCGAGTTGCGCTGCGGCATCGGGCCACTGGTGCGACCGGGAACGGCCCCGGAGGTCGCCGCGCCACTGGCCGATCCCGGATCACCGCCGCGTTGTACCGATCGAAGCACCGGCCTGCGGGCGGTTTCTTCGCCGCCCGCACCGGGTGCGCCATCGCCACGACATCGAGGCAGGTGCGCCATGAACGATTCGGACTTCATCCGCGCCATGCGGGCCACCCTGGGGCCGTTGGCGTTCCTTTCCCTGCAGCACCCCGCGCGCCATGCGGTTCCAACGGCCCCGACCAATGAGGAACGCATGCGCGCCTACCGCGACACCCTGCCGGTCCTGCCAGGCAACAACTACCGCTGGCGCTTCCGGCAGGCGCGGTAGCGCGGGTGCGGCGGACTGAAGCGTCCGATGCCGCCCGGCCGGACGTGCGGGGCGGCCGCGGATCGGCGCGGCCGCCGGGGACAGGCTTGACCTCAAGCACGCTTGAGGGCGCACTGTCACGGGCCCCCATCCCGCTGCCGATTCCCATGCTCCCGACCCTGCAGCACGCCTATCCCTACCTGCAACGCCTGGGTTACGCCGCCGCGCCGCCGCCCACGCTGGACAGCCTGCGCGAACTCCAGTCGCGCCATACCGCCGAATTCCCGTTCGAAACCCTGTCCACCCTGCTGCGCATGCCAGTGCCGCTGGATCTGCCGTCACTGGAACGCAAACTGCTCTTCGAAGGCCGCGGCGGCTACTGCTTCGAACTCAACCGCATGTTCCTGGCCCTGCTGCAGCAGTTGGGCTTCGACGCGCGCGGCTTGACCGGCCGGGTGCTCATGGAGGGCACCGCCGATGCCGTGCCCGCGCGCACGCACATGCTGGTGCTGGTCGAACTGGACGGCCAGTCGTGGATCACCGACGTTGGCTTCGGCGGCATGGTGCCGACCGCGCCGCTGCGCCTGGACAGTCCGGACGCGCAGGCCACGCCGCACGAGTCGTACCGGCTGGAACAGGCCGACGGGCAATACACCCTGCGCGCGCGGGTGGCCGGCGAATGGCGTCCGCTGTATCTGTTCGATCTGCAGCGACAGGCCGACATCGATTACGTGGTGGGCAACTGGTACGTGTCCACCCATCCGGAATCGCCGTTCCGGGATCAGTTGCGGGTGGCGCGCACCGGCCCCGGCTGGCGCAAGACCCTCAAGGGCGGCAGTTTCGCCCTCCATCGCATGGGGGCGGCCAGCGAGCGCCATGCGCTGGCCGATGCGGAAGCGGTGATCCAGGTCCTGCGCCGTGAATTCGGCTTGCGGGTGCCGGCGCAACCCGGCCTGCACGCGGCCATCGAACGCTTGCTGGTCCCGGTGGGCGCCACCGCATGAGCGTTGCCCACCGGCACGGGCGACCCTGAGCCACGCACGATAAGCTCGGCACAATCCTGTTGCCGAGAGGCGCCGATGCGCGTGTTCCGCCTGTGCTGTTCCCTGCTTCTTCTGTGGTCCTGCATGGCGCAGGCCACCGCCCCCGCCACGCCGGCGTCCGCTGGCGAGACGGCGCCGCAACGCCGCATCGCGGTGACCATCGACGACCTGCCCTGGCAGCGTCTCGACGAGAAGGCCGTCGCAGGGTTGTCCGACTGGCACGCACGCCTGATGGCGCAACTGCGTCGTGCGGACGTGCCGGTGGTGGGCTTCGTCAACGAGGGCAAGCTGGAGGTGGACGGCGCCGTGCAGCCCGAACGCCTGCGGATGCTGCGCGATTGGCGCGATGCCGGTTACGAACTCGGCAACCACACCTACGATCACGTCGACCTGCACGCGGTCGGCCTGCCGGCGTTCGAAGCGGAAATCCTGAAAGGCGAACGCCTGCTGCGCCCGCTGCTGGCCGAGCGTGGCGCCACGCCGCGCTGGTTCCGCCATCCCTATCTGCGTGCCGGGCGAACGCCGGAAGATCGCGCCGCGCTCAGCGCCTTTCTCGATGCGCATGGCTATCGCATCGCCCCGGTCACCGTCGACAACGGCGAGTGGGTCTGGGCCTTCGCCTACGCCAACGTGCTGGCCGGTACCGCCGTCGTCGACCGCGAGGCCACGCTTGAACGCCTGCGCAAGGGCTACGTGCCGTACATGCTCAACAAGCTCGACTACTACGAGCGGCAGTCGCAGGCATTGCTGGGCTACGCCTTGCCGCAGGTCTGGTTGATGCATGCCAACGAACTCAACGCGGTGGCCTTCGCCGACCTGGTCGACGGCGCGCGCCGAAGGGGCTATCGGTTCGTGACCCTGGAAGAAGCCTTGCGCGATCCCGCCTATGCGCGCGGCGAGACGGGCTACGACGGCCGCTTCGGACCGAGCTGGCTGCATCGCTGGGCGATGGCCGAGAAGAAACCGAAGGCGTTCTATACCGGTGAGCCGGCGGTACCGAAATGGGTGATGGAACTGGCCGGCGTGGACGGCGAGTGACGCGTCCTCGCTGTCGGCGAGGGAACGGAGCCATTCCCGGCGCCGCGGGTTTGCCGGCGATGCGGCCGCGCGGTCAGCGCCCGCGATAGGGCTCGCAACCGATGCCGTCGTTGTCGCGATCCAGGTGCGCGCCGTAGCCGGGATCGCCGCGTCGCACCGGCGCGGCACCGTGGGCGCGCGCCTCCGCGCAGTTGCGAAACGGGCGGTTGTTCGATGCGGGGGCCGCGTCCAGGCGCAGTGATTCGGACGCGGGCGTCGAACGGGCGCGAGGCGGCGCCGTGCCACCGCGGTGGCAGTGATACTCGCCGGTCGACCGTTGCGTATGGCATCCATGCCGGTCAAGACCGCCGCTATGGGCCCAGGCGGCGTTCCCCAACGCGCACCCGGCCAGCACCACCCACATCCGCCTCACGCCCGTTCTCCCCCATCCCCACGCCTGGAAACTCGCAGGCTTCGTGCCATCACGGGAACTTCCGACTTTTCAAGCACATGCCGCCGGGACACGCGACGGGTGGAGGCGCGCCGGGCGTCGTGCCACGTCAGTAGTTGACCCCTGGGGCCCATGGACGGGAATCGTGCCAACTGCGACGATGCGCCCCGGGGCGCGTGCACGGGGCATGCGGGAATTGCCAGGGATTCGGGAACCGGGGATGCGCAAGCGCAAATGGGGTTGGCTGTGGATGTGCCTGGCGCCGGTGGCGGCGTGGGCGCAGGGAAGCGATGCCGGAAGCACCGTGGATCTGGCGCCGTATCTGCGGCCGGACCAGTTCGAACGCATCAAGATCTCGCCCACCGGCGACTACTACGCGGTCACCGTGCCGCTCGAGGACCGCACCGTGCTGGCGATCATCCGGCGATCGGATCGCGCGATCACCGCCAAGGTCGGCGGCGACCGGGATTCGGTGGTGGACGATTTCTGGTGGGCGAACAACGAGCGGGTGGTCGTGTCGATGGCCGAACGGCTGGGCTCGCGCGATGAACCGTCCGTGCTGGGGCAATTGCATGCGGTGAATGCCGATGGCAGCCAGGCGCGCCTGCTGGCCAGTCCGTTCGGCACCGGCGAGATCGGAAGCCGCACCGAGGCGCCGGGTCCACCGCGCGCGGTTTTCCTCGCCGACACGCTGCCGGATGACGAACGCAACGTACTGGTCGCGGCGATGCCGTTGACGACCGATCCCAATATCTCGATCGATCGGCTCGATATCTACACGCGACGCCGGATTACCGTGGCCGTACCGCCCGTGCGGCGCGCGGACTTCACCACCGACAGGGCGGGCGTGGTCCGTTTCGCGCACGGTGCCGATGTCGATAACGCCAGCCGGCTCTACTATCGTGGCGACAACCGCGCCGATTGGCGCTTGATCAACGACGAGAACGAAACCCGGCATCGCGAGTTTCCACTTGGATTTTCCGCCGATGGCCTCACCGCCTATCTGCAGGTGGAACAGAAGAATGGACCGGACGCGATCGTCGCCTGGAATCCGGCGGACGGAAAGCGCACCGAACTGTTGCGGGATCCCGTCGTGGATCCCTTCCGGACACTCTACGATGTCGACGGGCGGACGCCGATTGGCGTGTCCTACGTGCATGATGGCGTACGCAACGCCTTCTTCGACGAGAAAGGGAAGACCGCGCGGTTCTACCGCGCGCTGGAACGCGCGTTCCCGGGGCATGGCGTATACATGACCTCGATCACCACGGACGGGCGACTGGCACTGCTGTTCGTGTGGAGCGACCGCAATCACGGCGACTATTTCCTATTCGACACTGTCGAGAAGAAGGCGGATCGGGTGTTCTCCACCCGCGAATGGTTCGATCCGGCCGTCGTCCTGCCCACCCGCGTGGTGCAGATGGAGGCGCGGGACGGCCTGCCGCTGTACGGTTACCTCACCCTGCCGCGCGACGCGGGATCACAGGCGCCGATGGTGTTGCTCCCGCATGGCGGTCCATTCGGCATCTTCGACGAATGGGGATTCGACGGCGAAGCGCAGATGCTCGCCGAAGCCGGTTACGCCGTATTGCGCGTGAACTATCGCGGTTCCGGCAACTATGGGCGCGCGCACGTGCAGGCGGGCGCGCGCGAGTGGGGCGGACGGATGCAGGACGATCTCACCGACGCCACGCGCTGGGCCATCGATCAGCGCATCGCCGACCCGTCGCGCATCTGCATCTATGGGGCCAGCTACGGCGGCTACGCGGCACTGATGGGCGCGGCCCGGGAGCCGGAACTGTATCGTTGCGCCGCCGGCTATGTCGGCGTCTACGACCTGCGGCTGATGCACAGGCGCCAGTCCAATCGCAGCCGCTCGGGCAAGACCTGGGCCGGCGAATGGATGGGACCGCCCGATGGCCTGGCGGAGCGTTCGCCGACCACCCTGGCTTCGCGCATCAAGGCGCCGGTGTTCCTGGCTGCCGGCGGACGCGACGAGCGCGCGCCGCTCGCGCACTCCGAGCGCATGGAGAAGGCGCTGAAACAGGCCGGGGTGCCGGTGGAAACGCTGTACTACAAGACCGAAGGCCACGGGTTCTACACCGAGGAACACCGGCGTGAGTACTACACGCGCCTGTTGGCGTTCCTGTCGCGCCATCTGGGCGGCAAGACTGCCCGCTGAATCAGGTGCGCCGGTCGCGGCGTACCCAGCCGGACACCCGCAGCAGCCAGAGGCCGATCAGGACGATGACCGCCTTCTGGCTCGCGCCGCGCGGCAGCTCGCGTGCGAGTACGTGCACCCACAGGGCCAGGAAACAGATCGCCGCCAACCCGAAGGCGGCGGCGAAGCGGTGCCGGAATCCCGGATCGGCACGCCAGCGCCAGGCCTGCAGCAGCATCGCCACGGTGACGCAGAGGAACGCGGTCTGCGCGGCCAATCCGTGCACGAGTCCCCGCAGCGTCAGCGCGCGTCCCGGAAAAGGCGTCTCCGCCAGCGCGGTGACGATCAAGGCAGTGCCCGCGATGACGAACAGCAACAGCGGCGCGGCGCTGCGCGCGTGGGCCGCGCCACTGCGATAGGCGGACATGCCCAGTCCGACCAGGCCCAGCGACAGCAGTCCGTACGCGCCCTGCAACAGCGGACCATATGGGCCCACCAGATAGAAACTCAGCGGCGTGCGCATCCAGTCCAGATCCGGGCGCAGGAATTGCAGTGCCAGCGCGATCAACAGGAACGCGGTGCAAGCCAGTTGCACGCCCGCGGCGAGCGCACGCGTCCAGGCCGGCGCCGCGATGCCTGATGCGGGAGCGAGAGGTGGGGTGGGATCCGGGGAAACGTGGAATGACATGGATGCGATGGTAGCGATCCACGCGGACGAGAGTGTCGACTCATGCAAGAATGCGATGCCGCCACGAGGCGAACGCTTCGATCCACAAGGAACCCGCACCGGCATGACGCGCAGAACCTGGCTGGGCCTGGTGATCGGCCTGACCGCGGCGGCTCTCGCCGCCACCTTCTTCTTCGACCCGTTTGCGCCCAGGGTAGGTCCGGTGGTCGGCCCGGCCCCGACGCCGTTGGGTTGGGCTGCGCAACTGGAATGGCTGGCCGGCGACGGCATCGGCGGTGATCGCGATGGCCTGCCGCAGGCCGCGCGCTTCGCCGACCCCTATGGCGTCGCGGTGGCCGGTGACGGCACCGTGTACGTGGCCGATGGCGGCGACAACAACCGCATTCGCCGTATCGGCCGCGACGGGCAGGTGGCCACCCTGGCCGGTTCGGTGGAAGGATTCCGCGATGGGGCCGGAACCGCGGCGGCGTTCCATACGCCCTCCGGCCTCGCGCTGGACCGCGCCGGCAATCTCTACGTCGCCGATACCGGCAATCACGCCATCCGCCGGATCACCCCTCAGGGCATCGTCAGCACGCTGGCCGGCACGGGCGTGGCCGGGTATCGCGATGGTCCGGCCGCGCAGGCGCAGTTCAACGGGCCGATCGGCGTGGCCGTGGATTCGCAGGGCCGGGTCCATGTCGCCGATACCTACAACGATCGCATCCGCGTGATCACGCCGGAAGGCAACGTCAGCACGCTGGCCGGTGGCGATTATCCGGGTTTCGTCGACGGAACAGGCGTCGCGGCGCGCTTCGACACGCCCACCGCGCTGGCGGTCGATCGCCAGGACGTGTTGTGGGTGGCCGACCTGCGCAACAACGCGATCCGCCACGTCAACGCCGATGGCGTCGTCGGTACCGCCAGGACCTGGTGGCCGGATGGCGCCACCGGAATCGGTCGTCCGCTGGCGTTGGCGATCACCCGGGATGGCGTGCTCTACGTTTCGGAAATGAGCGGTGGCCGGATTCTCCAGATTGCCGCCGACGGTCACATCCGCGTGATCACCGGGCACGCCCGCCAGGAACGCCTGTCGCGTCCGGCCGGCCTTGCGCTGGATGGTCGCCAGTCACTGATCGCCACCGACGCCACCGGCTACCGCGTGCATCGCATCGCCCCGCGCACCGCGACGCCACCTCCGTTGATCGCCGGCCCCGCGCCCCACGCGCCATTGCCGCAGACGCAGGGGCGGTGGCCGTTGGCGCCGCAGCAGGGGTGGCATGAAGTGGTCGGCACGCTGGGCGAGGTGCGAGGCAATTTCCGGAATGAAAACCGCGACCACCTGCACAGCGGCCTGGACATCCGTGGCGACATCGGCCAGCCGGTACTCGCAATCGCGGATGGCAAGGTCGCCAGCCCCCACGCGGCATGGGGCTTCGGCGGGCAGGGCGAGGGCATGGGACTGGATACGCTGGCCTACATCCACATGCGGGTCGGCCGCACCGCGCGCGGCGAGGTGACGGATCCGCGGTTCCAGTTGCTGCGCGACGAGGCCGGCGAGCCCGAGCGCATCCGGGTCAGGCGCGGCACCCGGTTCGCCGCGGGCGACGTGCTGGGCACGATCAATCCCATGGCACACGTGCACCTGAGCGTGGGCGGTAGCGGCTACGAGCGCAATGCGATCGCGCTGGGCTTCACCGGCTACGCGGATTCGCAGCCGCCCCGCATCGACGGCATCCACCTGCTCGACACGCTGGATCAGCCATTGGCGGAGAAGGAACGCGGCCACGTGGTGGTGCCGCGCGAATTGTCCGGCGTGCGGATCGTGGTCGAGGCCTGGGACCAGGTCGATCGCAACCTGCCGCGCCGCCGGCTGGGTCTCTACGCGCTGGGTTACCAGATTCTGGATGCCACCGGTCGCCCGCTGCCCGGTTACGAGTCGCCGCGCATGAACATCGAGTTCAACCGCATGCCACCGGATCCGGATGCGGTGATGGTCGCCTACGCGGCCGACAGCGGCATCACCGTGCATGGCAGCGCGGTCACCCGTTTCCAGTACGTGGTGACCAACCGCGTCCGCGATGGCGTGGTCGAAACCGGATCGTGGCAGCCCTCGGAACTGCCGGCAGGCGAGTACCTGATCCGGATCACCGCGCTGGACTACAGCGGCAACGCGGCCGGTGCGCGCCGTGATCTGAAAATCCTGCTGCGCTAGTTCCCCGTCCTGCGCATAGAATGGCGGCCATGCCCAAGTCCCCCCGCACCAACATCGTCGCGCTCCCGGTCTCCACCGCCAGTGCGCACCGTCTCGGCTACATCGGTCGGGTGCCGACCAGCAAGGCCCGCGACGCCGATTCCTGGTTCACCCCGCCGGAGTACCTGGATTCGGTGCGCGCGGTGATGGGCGGCATCGATCTGGATCCGTTCACCTCGGAAACCGCCAACGAGATCGTCGGTGCGCGCCGGATCCTGACGCTGGAGCGTTCCGCGTTCGACGAGGACTGGAAGGTCGGCCCGCGCGGACGGGTGTTCATGAATCCGCCGTACTCGGCGGGCCTGTGCGCGCGTGCGGTCAACCGCTTCATCGACCAATGGGAAGCCCGCCAGTTCGGCGAGGGCGTGGTGCTGGTCAACAATGCCACCGATACCCGCTGGTTCAACGTGCTGGTGGCGCGCTGCACCCGCATCTGCTTCACCCATCACCGCATCAGCTTCTGGAACGCCGATCGCAAGCACATCTCGGGCAATACGCGCGGGCAGGCGTTCTTCTACTTCGGCAGGAACGCGGACAAGTTCACCCGCATCTTCGGCAAGCACGGCTTCGTGGTGACGCCGGTCGGCGAAGCCGGACCGGCATGACGGGCGCACGCCCGCGGAACAGGCGCGCATGATGGCGGCAGGACCCCTCAGTGGTGCGCGGCGACCGTGTCCGCGTCGCGCTTGTCCGATGCGTCGCCGGTGACTTCCAGCAGACGCAAGGGCGCGCCGTCGTGGCGGTACTCCAGCGCCGACTGCACATCGTTGATCGCCCGTACCTGCAAGCACAGGCCATCCGCGCGCGCCTCGATGGCCTTGGTACGCACTTCCAGCATCTGCTCCAGTTCCCGGTCCATCTTGTCCGCGCGCGCCGCCAGCTGTTCGGCGCGACCGGTGAACACGCTCCACAGGGCACTGCGTCCGATCATCGAGGCCATCGACTCGGCGGCATCCTCGATCTTCGCCTCGAAATTCTCGTCGAAGACTTCCTGATCCCAGCGCCCGCGGCCCAGGGTCTTGTCCACGTGCGCGATGGCGTCGATGCGGAAGTCATCGACCTTGCGCGCCTTGCGCTTGCTGCCGGTCATCGCTTCGACCACGCCGGACAGCGCATCGAAGGTCACGTTGACCGAGTCGCGTGCCAACCCGGCCACTTCCGGCATCAGCGCATAGGCCTGGTACTCGAGCTGGCGCAGGCGCTGCGCGTCGGCATCGCTGACCGTACGCACCTTGCGATCCACGCTCAGTTCGCCATCGTGGAAGAACACTTCGCGGGGCGAACCTTCGTCGCGGTACAGCCACACGCCGCCGGTATCGACCAGCACGTTGTAGGGCGTGCTGAAACCACACTGGCGGGAATCGACCTTCGGCCGCACCGGCTCGTCGGCCTGGGCCGCCAGCGGAAGCAGGGCAAGGAGGGACAGGGCGAGCGGCAGCGGACGCATGGCGGCAACCGGGAACAGGGTGGGCCAGAGCATCCGTGATGTCGCCCGGCAGGGCCCGTGGGAAAAGTCATGGTGACCCTCGTCGCGGCGGACGGCGGTCGCGCTATGCTGGCGCGATGACGCCCTACATCGCCCTGTTGCGTGCCGTGAATGTCGGCGGCACCGGAAAGCTGCCGATGGCCGATCTGCGCGCGATGTGCGGGGACGCGGGCTTCCAGCGCGCGCGCACCTATATCGCCAGCGGCAACGCCGTGTTCGACAGCGACCGCACGCCGGCGCAGGTCAAGGCCGCGCTGGAGAAGCGCCTGGCCGCCTATGCCGGCAAGCCGGTCGGCGTGATCGTGCGGCAGCGCGATGAACTGGCGCGGGTGCTGGCGGCGCAGCCATTCACCGGCGCCGCGCCCAACCGCGTGGTGGTGATCTTCCTCGACGATCCGCCGCCGGCCAATACCCTCGATACGCTCCGCCACCAGCGCGATGAACGACTCGTGCTGGGCGAACGCGAAATCTATGTCCATTACGGCGACGGCATGGCCGATTCGCGACTGGTCATTCCCGCCGCGCGCCTGGGGACCGGCAGAAATCTCAACACCATCGCCAAGCTGATCGAGATGGCGGCGGCCTAGTCCACCGCCTTCCCGGAGCATCCGTCACCAGCTGACCCGCAAGCCCAGGTTGCCTTCCACCGTCTCGCGGTCGCGTCCGGCATCGCCGGTATCGGCCGTGTAGTCGGCGGTCAGGTACAGGCTGAGGCGCTGGTTGAACTTCGCCACCACGCCACCGCCGACTTCGATGGCGTTGTAGCCCTTCCAGGTCACCAGTTCGTCGCGGTCCATGCGGACCACGTCGCGTCCACCGAAGCCATGCCAGTAGTTGAGTTTCAGATAGGGCTGCCACAGGCCGGCCGAGGTCGGGAAGTCGGCGGCCAGGCGCAGGCCCACCCTTCCGGTGAAGGCGCTGTCGATGTCGAAGGCCACGCGCGCGAAGCCGTCGTCCTGAGCGTCGAGATCGCTGCGTTGCCAGATGATCTGGGCCTGCGGTTCCAGCGACCAGCGTGAACCTTCGCGCCAGTGGACCGGCCGGCCGACTTCCAGCGACGCGGTCAGGCCACGGCCGTCAAGGTCGACGCCCAATCCGCGGCTGGAGCGCGCGCGCCCGTCGTAGCGGCTCGCCATCAGTACCGCATCCAGATAACCGCCGCGCACGCCGATGCGCGACCAATACAGGCCCAGATGGTCCTCGTCGAGGCGATTCTTGCCGACGGTCAGGTTGTACCAGCCCAGCGCGAAGCCGCGGATGTCGCCATCGGCACGGGTGCGGCCCAGGAACAGGCCGGCGTGATGGCGCGCGTTGCCCGATGCGTTCTCCCAGGCATGCAGATCCACGCCGGCCTGGACGCCGGTGATGCTGCCGTCGAAGGTCGGCGCGACCGTGCCACGCCAATCCTGCCGGGTATTTTGCCCGACCACCCGGCCCCACGCCGCGCGGAAACCGCCATCGCGATCCAGCAGGGCCTGTTCGCCCTGGCGTTCGTGGAAGGTTCCCAGGCTGGCCAGCGACATCTGCCGCAGGATCGGCGTGACCACCGCGTACACCGCCGATTCGACCCGGTAGAGCGGAATCACTTCGTCGGTCGAAGGACGTGCGCCGGGCGTGGGCGGCTCGCGGTCAGGCGTCGGCAATGGCGCCGGATTGTCCGGAACCGGCGGTTCGGGCGGTGGCGGAGACGGCGGCGGGACCGCCGGTGGTTCTTCCGGTGGCGGCGGCGGTTGCTCGCCGGGATTTTCCGGATCGGGATCGGGTATATCCGGATCGCCGGGCAACTGCGGCGGGGGAGGAGGGGGTGGTGGCGGCAGTTCCGGCGGAGGTGGCGCGGGCGGCTCCGGGGGTGGCGGCCGCGGCGTAGGTGGCGTGGGCGTGGTCGGATCCGGTGCCGGCGCAGGTGCCGGTGGCTCGGGAACGTTCACCAGTGTCGAGCGCAGATACCAGTTTTCGGCCGTGCCTTCGCTGACGCCGCCCTTGAACAGGAAGTATTCGAACGCGCCCGCGGCCACCGGCCCGAACAGGGCGAATGCGTCGGCGGTGGAACTGCCGCCGTTGAGCGCCTGCACCACCAGGATGCCGTCCAGCGTCGTCGCCGCGCCGCCGCCACCAAAATTGAGGATGCCCAGCCCGGTGCTGCCACTGGCGTGTCCGCCGGAGATGATCAGGCGATCGGAGGCTGAACTGTCGTCGCCCAGCACCGTTTGCAGATACACGGCGGCGTTGTTGCCGATGTAGTTGCCCGCGATGGTGAAGGTGTCGTTGGCGCCGCCGGTATTGCCATTGGTCAGGTCGATGCGACCGGCATTGACGAAGGTGACCGGTTGCGCGCCATCGAAGGCGCGCACGCCGGTGTTCCAGCCGCCGCCGGCGTACAGCGTGCTGGTCGCATCCACGTTCAAGGTCCCGGTTCCGCTGCCGGAATCGCCCAGCACCAGATCGGTGTCGAAGCTCAGCTCGGTGTCGTTGCCGACGTCGATGCGCTCCCACTGCTGGAACCGGGAAAGGCCGCCGGTGGTGATGTTGGACAGCGACAGCGCATCGCCGCCCAGCCCGCCGTCGATGAGCGGCGTCGCGCCCAGGTGCGACTGGTTGAGGCTGGCCAACGACGCGGTGTCGTCGCCTTCGCCCAGATCCACGGTGCCATGGATGACCCCGCCACCGTTCCATTCGAACACATCGTTGCCGAAGCTCACGCGGATCTCGCCGCGCACCGTGCCGCCGGTGACGGTGATGCGGTCATCGCCGCCGCTGACGCTGATGTTGCCGCCGATGTAGCCGTCGGAAAGGAGGATGGTGTCGCGGCCGAAACCGGTCACCAGGTTGCCGTCGATGGTGCCGCCGGACATGTCGAAGGTGTTGTCGTCCAGCTTCATGTTGACCCGGCCGATGCGGCCACCGGTCATCTCCGCGTAGTCGCCGTCTTCAAACGCGCCGACGATGCGGCCGCCGGTCATCCGGAAGGTATCGAGGTTGTCTCCCTGCAGCAGCGCGCCAATCTGGCCGCCACTCATGATGAAATCATCCACGCCGCGCCCCTGCTGGACCGTGCCTTCCACCGTGCCGCCGGTGACGAGCATGCGATCGGCGCCGTCGCCCTGGTCGACGGCGCCGGTGACGGTGCCGGCGTGCAATTCGAACACGTCGCTGCCGCTGCCGAACGCCACGGCAGTGGCCGCGCCGCGGATGTCGCCGCGATTGACGAGCGTGTTGCCGGCACTGCCGGTGAATGCCACGCCGATGCCGGCCTGCGACACGATGCTGCCTTCGTTGGTCAGCGTACCCGCGCCGCTGCTCTGCACGCCGGCCGCGCCCGCACCCTGGACCAGGATGTTGCCGGTATTGGACAGCACATGCCCGCTGCCGCCATTGACGCGAAATCCGTCCGCGCCTGCGCCGCTGGTGGCGATGTCGCCGGCGTTGATCAGCCGGTTGTTGCTGCCGCCATTGGAGAACAGGCCATTGGCGTTGGCGCCCCGGGTGACGATGCTGCCGCCGACGGCGTTTTCCATGGCGTTGTCGCTGCCGTTGGCCTGCATGCCGTCGGCATTGTCGCCCGTCGTATCCACGGTGCCGTGGTTGATCAAGGTATTGCCGTTGCCCTCGGCGAACATCGCATCCCAGGTGTTGCCGGCGGCCAGGGTGATGCCGCCGCCGTTGTCGGCACGGCTCTGATCGCGCAGGTGGATGCCGGGCGAAGCCTCCGGTTGCAGGGCGGCGCCGTTTTCAATCGTCACGCTGACGCCGGTGCTGCCCGCCTGCGCGATGATGCCGCTGGTGAAGGGGTTGGGCGCATCCGATGTACAGACCACGCTCTGCCCGCTGGCGGGCGTGGCGGGATTGCAGTCGGCCAGCGCGAGCGCGGGGAGCACCAGGCCGAGGCTGCCGATGATGCCGGCCGATGGCCTGCGCAGAAGGCCGATGATGGAGAAGGCGAGGCGATGCGGGCGGGTGGGGCGCACGGGACTTCCTCCCTGGAACGAAGAGCGGCGTCCGGCGCGCGCGTGGAGGCGGAGCGGACAACGACACGACAGGTCCTGCACCAGCAAGGACGCTCCCATGCCTGCATGGTCAAGCGTCGAGCGTGAGTCTTATTACGACTTCATCCGTACATCAAGTACGAAACGAGGTTCCGGGATGCGCAAACATCGAAAGCGTGATGGCGCGCACCCGCGTGTTTTCAATCCACCGGCTTGAGCAGATCACGCACATCCACCGACAGCGCATTGGCCAGGCGTTCCAGGCCATCGATGGAAATGTTGGTCACGCAACGTTCCAGCTGTGACACATAGGTGCGGTGGAATTCCGCCAGCTCGGCCAGCTCCTCCTGGCTCAGATCGCGCGCTTTCCGCAGTTTTTTCAGGTTGGCGGAAATTCGCTGTCGTGCGGTCGCGGTACGCGTGGCGGAGGATGCTTTCGGCATGCGCCCAGCCTCACCGGCTACCGTTTGACAATCTACAGAGCATTCATCTACCGTGTTTAAATCTCGTATCCGCCAACCGGAAAGATCGCGGGACGCGGCAGGAGACCGCATCGACCCGAACGCACAAGGAGGTTGCCCATGCATCCGTATTCAAGAAGTGAAATTCCTCACCACGAGAGCGAGGCCAAGGCGCCGGAAACGGGCGTGGATTCCCGGGACACGCCGCTGGCGCAACTGCTGCATCTGCTGCAGGGAGCACACGAACCGGTGCTCGCGGATGTCGGCATCACCCGGTTCGCCCCGGCCCGCCTCGACGCGTTGCATGGCAGCGCCTCCCGCGAAGCCGAAGCCTGCCTGGATCGGGCACAGCTGATGATTCGCCTGATGGAAGGCGCGCTGGAAGGTGAGCATCCACCGGAACCGACGCTGCTGCTGGGCGTGGCCCAGCAGGTCGGCCGCACCCTGGCCGACCATCGCCGTTGGCGCGATCTGGCGGACAACGCGGCCTACTACCGGGATCATCCCGGCGTGAAGGCACGGATCAGCGCGCAGCTGTAGGCCGCACGGGCGCGCTGCTCAGGTCAGGCCGACCCGCCGCCGTTCCACGTCCATGTCGTGCACCGGCCGCACCTCGATGCAGCCGAACCGCGACCACGGAAACTCGTGGGCGATGCGCACGGCCTCGTCCAGGCTGTCGGCTTCGATCAGGTTGAAACCGGCCAGCACTTCCTTGGTTTCCGCGAACGGACCATCGGTGATCGCCGACTGGCCGTTGCGGACCCGCAGCGAACGCGCGGTCCGCGCCGGTTCCAACTGCTGGCAGGCAATCAGGGTGCCCGCCTGCTTCAGCTCGTCGGCGTGGTTCAGGCAGCCACGCATCAGGCGGTCATATTCGGTCGCGGGCAGGGTTTCCAGCAGGGTGTCATCGGTATAGACCAGCAACAGGTATTGCATGCCTTGCTCCAGGAGGGACGGGGGACGCCCGCCGGAGCGCGCATGATGCCGCATCCCGGCCGGGCAGGCATCTTCCCCCGGCCCGGTCGCAGGCGCCGAGATCGCTTCCACCAGAATGGCCTCTCCGGCCCGGCGAAAAAAATTTCGCGGGGGCTGTCGATCCCGGCCCTTCACGTCCGTCGTACCCAGTAAGCAGCGATGCTCCGCCCGCCGGAGACTGCCCGCCACCCCATCCGAGGAGTACGACATGAAAGTGATTGTGTTCGTGAAAGCCGATGCCGACACCGAAGCCGGCGTGATGCCCACCCAGCAGCAACTGGATGACATGACCCGCTACAACGAGGAACTGGTCAACGCCGGGGTCATGCTGGCCGGCGAGGGCCTGCGCCCGACCTCGCACGCCGCGCGCGTGCGCTTCGACGACAAGCAGCGCACGGTCATCGACGGCCCGTTCGCCGAGACCAAGGAGCTGATCGCCGGCTTCTGGATCTGGCAGGTGCGTTCGCTGGATGAAGCCATCGAATGGCTCAAGCGCGCGCCCTTCGGCGGTGGCGCCGAGGTCGAGATTCGCCCGTTCTTCGAACTGGACGATTTCGGTCCCGCACTGACGCCGGAACTGCGCGAACGGGAAGAACGCCTGGCCGCGCGCCTCGGCAACCCGTAACCAATCTCCCTTCCCGACACCCACCCCGCGAAAAGGAATTTTTCCATGCGTCTCAAGCACTATCTCAGCTTCAACGGCGATTGCCGCCAGGCCCTGACCTGGTACGCCGAACTGCTCGGCGGCCAGGTGGTCGCGATGCAGAGCTTCGGTGATACCCCTGGTTGCGAAGACCTTCCGGACGAACTCAAGACGCGGATCCTGCACGGGCGCGTGGATGTCGGCGCGTTCAGCCTGATGGGCACCGATGCCACGCCCGATCACCCCTACCAGGGCGTCATCGGCGCCCATGTCGTGATCGATCTGGACGATCTTGAGCAGGCCGAGTCGCTGTACTCGGCATTGTCCGAAGGTGCGCAGGACGTCGAGATGCCGTTGCAGCAGACCTTCTGGGCACGGCGCTACGGAATTCTGGCCGATCGCCATGGCGTGCGCTGGATGATCAACTGTATCTGAGCCGGCCTCGCCGGACGCTGTCCCATCACCCCTTCGACGACAAGGAACATTCCGATGCCCACGCAAATCTTCGTCAATATCGCCGTCTCCGATATGGCCCGCTCGAAAGCCTTCTATGAAGGCCTCGGCTATCACTTCAACCCGCAGTTCACCAACGAGCAGGGCGCCTGCCTGGTGATCAGCGACACCATCTACGTGATGCTGCTGACCCGGGAGTTCTTCCAGGGCTTCACCGACAAGGCGTTGAGCGATCCGGGCACGCATGCCCAGGCCATCCTGTGCCTGTCCGCGGACGATCGCGCCGGGGTGGACAAGCTGGCCGATGCGGCGATCGCCGCCGGTGGCCGCCAGCCGCGCGAGCCGCAGGATCACGGGTTCATGTACCAGCGCAGTTTCGAGGATCCGGACGGCCACCTGTGGGAAGTCGTGTACATGGACATGGCTGCGATGCAGGAGCAGGAGCAGGCCCAGGAGCAGGTGTCGTGAAACTCGTCGTCACCGCCTTCCTGAGCCTGGACGGCGTGGTGCAGGCGCCCGGCGGTCCGGACGAGGATCGCAGCGGCGGCTTCCGCCACGGCGGCTGGGCCGCTCCGTACTTCGACGACGCCATGCTCGGGCTGATCAACGGCAGCATGGACGAACTCGATGCGCTGCTGTTGGGACGGCGGACCTACGAGATGTTCGCGGCCCACTGGCCCCACCTCGGCGACGAGGATCCGATCGCGGCGCGGTTCAATCGGATTCCCAAGTATGTCGCCACCCGCACCCTCGATACCTTGGCCTGGGCAGGCAGCCAGCGGCTCGGGCCCGACGTGCTGGCCGACATCCGCCAGCTGAAGCGCCAGCACGGCCAGGAACTGCAGGTGCACGGCAGCGGCAATCTGGTGCAGACGTTGCTGCGGGAAAACCTGATCGACGAACTGCAGCTGTGGTGGTTCCCGGTGATGCTGGCGGAAGGCAAGCGCCTGTTCGCCGATGGCACCGTCCCGGCGGCGCTGAAACTGCAGACGTCGCGTGCCTTCGATACCGGCGTGGTGCGGCAGTGCTACCGCATCGAAGGCGGCCTGGACTATGGCTACTTCGGGCTGGACGAACCCTCGGCCGAGGAACTGGAACGCCAGCGCCGGATCGCGGCGGGCCTGGACTGACGACGACACCTGGAGAACGCCATGTCGCGCCTGCGTTTCCGCATTTCGATATCGCTGGACGGCTTTGTCGCCGGACCGGAACAGAGCGTCCGGCATCCCCTGGGCATCGGCGGCGAGCGCCTGCACCATTGGGCCACCGCGCTGGCGGCCTGGCGCGGCGCGCACGGCATGGAAGGCGGTGAGATCAACGCCAGCACGGCGGTGATGGAGGAGTCGCTCGTCAACATCGGCGCCACGGTGATGGGGCGCAACATGTTCGGCGGGCATCCGGGGGGATGGAGCACGAGCGAACCCTGGAATGGCTGGTGGGGCGATGAGCCGCCCTTCCACCACCCGGTATTCGTGCTGACGCGGCACCCGAGATCGCCGCTGGTTCTCGGAGATACCCGCTTTCATTTCGTCACCGAGGGCATCCATGTCGCGCTCGAACAGGCGCGCGCGGCTGCGGGCGGACGCGATGTCGCCCTGGCAGGCGGCGCGCACGCGGCGCGGCAGTATCTGGCCGCCGGACTGGTGGACGAGATGGAGCTTCATCTGGTGCCGATCCTGCTGGGCGGCGGTGAGCGCCTGTTTGACCAACTGGGTGATGACCTGCACGGCCTGTCGCTGGTGCGCACGGTGGCGACACCCGCCGTGGTGCACCTGAAGTTCGAGCGCCTGCATGGCGCGCGCGGTCCACTGCGCTGACCCCGGGAGCCGCCCGCGATGAAGTATCTCTGCCTTGGCTATTTCGACCCGGACCGGATGGATGCATGCCCGAGTGAACAGGTCGAGCAGGCCATGCGGCAATGCCAGCCGCACCTGGAGGAACTGTATGGCAGCGGCCAGGTCATCCTGGACGCCGGTGTCGGCCGCCAGAGCCACAGCCTGCGCCGGGTCGGCGAGACCGTGCAGGTCGTCAGCGGACCCTTTGCCCCCGGGCCGGCCCGGATCGGCAGCGCGTTCCTGATCGAGGCGGACGACATCGAACACGCCATCCGGATCGCGATGCTGCATCCGACCACTCGGCTGGATGCGGGAGAGGCATGGGGCTGGGGCATCGAAATCCGCCCCCTGCATTACTTCGAACTGGATGGATAGGCGCCGGTGACCGAGCGGCTTCCGGACGGCCGCGCCCATGGATGGCGAATCGCCCGCGGACCTGGACGGGAGGGGTACGTCGATGAGGTCTCCGCCATTCAGCTTGCGCGTCCCGCCGGCCGGTGTTCAGATCGCCGGTCATGGCTGCCCACGACCTGCATCGCACCCTCGACACGCTCTGGCGGATGGAATCCCCGCGCCTGATCGCCCGGCTCACCCGCATGCTGGGCGACGTCGGGCTGGCCGAGGAAATGGCCCAGGACGTACTGGTGTCCGCGCTCGAACGCTGGCCGGCATCGGGCGTGCCGGACAACCCCGCCGCCTGGCTGATGACCGCCGCCAAGCATCGCGCCATCGACCGCCTGCGCCAGCACCAGCTGCATGCGCGCAAGCACGACGAACTGGCCTACGAACTGGATGGACAGGACGTGGCCAGGCCTGACGACAGCGACCGGCTGGAAGACGACATCGGCGACGATCTGCTGCGCCTGGTGTTCATCGCCTGCCATCCGGTGCTCTCCACCGAGGCCAGGGCGGCATTGACCCTGCGGCTGCTGGGCGGGCTGTCGACCGACGAGATCGCGCGCGCGTTCCTGCAGTCGGAACCGACCATCGCCCAGCGCATCGTGCGCGCCAAGCGCACCTTGGCGCAGAAGCAGGTCCCGTTCGAGGTGCCGCGCCGGAGCGAACTGGCCGAGCGCCTGGAGTCGGTGCTGGAAATCCTCTACCTGATTTTCAACGAGGGCTACTCCGCCACCGCCGGCGATGACTGGATGCGTCCCACGCTGTGCGAGGAAGCCTTGCGGTTGGGACGCGTGCTGGCGGGGCTGGTGCCGGACGAGCCCGAGGTGCATGGCCTGTTGGCCCTGATGGAATTGCAGGCGTCGCGGGCGCGTGCCCGCACCGCGGCCGATGGAACCCCGATCCTGCTGCTGGAGCAGGATCGCGCACGCTGGGATCGCCTGCAGATCCAGCGCGGGCTGCAGGCGCTGGAACGCTCGACCCGGCTGGGCGGCGCGCGGCTGCCCTATACCCTCCAGGCCGCCATCGCCGCCTGCCATGCGCGCGCATTGCGTGCCGAGCAGACCGACTGGACGCGCATCGCCGCCCTGTACGCACAACTGGCGGCCGTGATGCCCTCACCGGTGGTCGAGCTCAATCGCGCCGTCGCCCTCAGTCGCGCCGAGGGCGCGGCCGCGGCGCTGCCCCTGGTCGACGCGCTGGTCGAGGAGCCCCTGCTGCGCGAGTATCCGCAACTGCCCGCGGTACGCGGCGACCTGCTGGAGCAGTTGGGCCGCAGACACGAAGCACGCGAAGCCTTCGAGCGCGCCGCCGCACTGACCCGCAATGCCCGCGAGCGTGATTTGATGCTGGCGCGTGCGGCCGCGTGCGTGGAGGGTTGAACGAATCCCGCACATTTCCCGTGCTCCGCGCGTTTCAGGAGGGGATTGCGCGCAGTCCCCAGGCCAACAGGCCTTCGGCCTGACTCAGCGTCGTGATCTCCACCTGCAAGGCAGGCCGTTTGCTGCCTAGCCATCCGGCCACGTTCAGCAGCCTGGTCTGATCGCAGGCACAGGCGCATAGATCCTGGCAACGAAGCAGGGCAAATTCCAGTTCCCGGCGATAGCGCATGAGGGTGGGCACCGGGTCACTGTCCTGGAGCAAAATCGCATGCGCGGTGGCGCGGATCTCCTGTAGCACGGCCCCGGCATGGTCAAGCCGGATCCGTTGCTCCAATGCAATCTGAACCTGGTTGAACCTGTTCCTCGCCACATTGGCCTGAAGAGGTACCTTGAGAGCCGGGTCGGTCCGAATACGCAGCATCCAGGGCGCGATGGCGATTGCCGCATCGAGGATGCCTTCCGTGCCGGTCGCCCATGCCAGATGTTCGCTTTCGTGTGCAGCCATGCGGGTGAAGACCGAATCGCGATGATGCATGACCCAATGGATTTGTCCCGAGGGCTTCAGCACGCGCAACACTTCTTCCAGCGCCTCCGGATGGTTCGCGTACTCGATTCCGAACTGGCTGCTGGCGGCATCGAACTGGCCAGCAGAAAAAGGTAGTGCTTCCATTCGTATGCCGGAATGAAAACGGATGCGAGCGTCCATGGCAGCGTCGATTCCGGAAACATCAGCTGCGTCGATGCCATCGATGTCCAGATCCAACCGGCCATGGCTCATCAGAAGTCGGGGAACGGCACCGTTACCAGTAGCGACATCAAGGATGCGTCCTCCCTGGGGCAGCTGCTGGGCCGCTTCCCTCCAGAACTCGCCGATGGCGCCGTCGTAGTTGCCCGGGTAGCTGGTTGGGCAGGAATGCAGGGCACCGGTCCGCCAGTAATCGGTCCAGGCCGGTTTGCGTGCATGTCCCCCGTGTGACCCAGTGGACCTGATCGACATGGTGACCTCTTTGCTCCGATGACAAAAGAAAAGACCCCCATTGCTGGGGGTCTTTCCACGTGCGTGGGTCTGTTTGATCTCCCACCGCATTCTGGTTCAGAACTTCTGCGCGTAGCGGAAATAGACGGTGCGGCCGTACGCATCGTACAGATCGAAGTTCCAGGGACGGCCTTCCACCGTGATCAACTCCGGATAGCGATTGCCGATGTTGTTGGCACCCAGGGTCACGCTGGCATTCCAGGGCATGTTCACGTTGAATGAAACGTCATTGGTGGCGTAGCCGCCGACACGCGTGCTTGGATCACCACCCAGGAAGCCAAACGTCGGGCGCACGGTGGGGTTCTGCTGATCACCGATGTAGTTGATATTCCAGTTGATGCTGAAATCACCATTGGTCCAGGTATTGCGAAGGCTGGCGCGAGTATCCGGCTGGCCGACCCATCCCAGGCGATCCTTTTTGACCAGGCCATCGGTGACCGTGTAGTCGATCACGCGCGAAACCTGCAACCAGTTGGTCAGCTGGCCGGCATTGCCAAGCGCGAAACGAGTACGCAGGCTGACGTCGACGCCGCGGGTGTCCAGATCGCCTTCGTTCGCGTAGGCGGTATTGATCTCACGGACTGCTCCGTTGGGTCGCCGGCTCACGGACGTTCCGGTCGGCAACGCGATGCCGCGATTATCGAAATCAACAAGCTCCTGATACGAAATCAGGCGGATCCGGTCATCGATTTTGATTCGATAGAAATCCACCGTCAGGTTCAGCCAATCCGTGGCGTCCCAGGCCATGCCAACACTGTACTGCTTGGACTTCTCGGATTTCAGGCCGGTGTTGCCACTGGCGTAGCTATCCACCTGGTAAGAACCCACGGCCTTGTCTTCGGCACCATCGGCAATGTGGTCGCCATTGGCGTCGCCGCCGCACTGGGCGGAAGTGAAGCCGATGCCGACGCAGGTGCGGTAGTCCTTGACGGCCTCGGCCGAAAATGCACGGGCGGCATACAGATCAGTCAATGGAGGTGCACGGAACCCTTCCCCGGCCGAAGCGCGGAAAGTCAGGCGATCCAGCGGCTGCCAGCGCAGCGACAGCTTGGGCGAAACGTCGTTGCCGTAGTCGTTGTAGCGGTCGTAGCGGGCCGCCGCGGTGATATCGAAGGTGCCCGTAATCGGGAACAACCACTCTGCATATGCCGAGGACACGTTTCGGTCGCCTTGGGAAGAATTCCCGGCCGAACCCGCGATCACACCTGCTTCGGAAAGCGAATCATAGAGATCGGCATAGGTTTCCTTTCGGTGTTCCAGTCCAAAGGCCAGCACCGACTTGCCGCCCCGCATTTCAAACAGGTCAAGCGTAGCGTCGGCGAACAATTGCTCGATCTCATATTTGCCATCCCGGCCGATGGTGGCAGTGAAGCCCTTGACGACGTCCGGATTGGCATTGGGATTGCGCAGATCATAAAGACCGTTGGCGATGGCCAGCTCTGCCAGGGGCGTCACGATGTAGCCGCGACCAGTTTCCTTGAACTTGGCGTCGCTGCGGCGCAGGCCGAAGTCTACGGCCAGTCGCTCGGAGGCCTGCCATTGCAAGCCGAGGGTGAGGTCAGTGACCGAGTTGTCGACAGTTGTGTCGCGATTGCCAGCGCCTGCGTAGCGGTGATAGACGTAAGCCCCCTGGCCATCGCCAGGCTTGGGATCATTGGGGGAACCCTCTGCGACATAAACCGCCCCCGGAGTAGGTGCATAGCGGCCGAAGCTGTCTGAATCGCTGTAGCTGGCATTGGCATAGATCGACCAGTTGTCATTGATCTGCCATTGACCACGGGCGAACAACGACTTGTTCTTCACCGAAGCCTCATTGGCTGCGGTTTCCTTGTGGTTATACACACAATTATTGCCCAGCTTGTAGAAGCCAGGGTCGTTGCATGCGTAGCCAGGCAGGGCGCCGCCGGGACTTCCGTCCTCGTAGAAGAAATTATTGCCATAGATTGACGCACCCTTGATATTGGCGCCGATCTGGTCGCGGGTATAGACCATGCCGCGTTCGCTGTACGAAGCACCCAGCAACAGATTTCCGCGGTCGGAACTGATGCCAAAAAGGACGGATGCCTCCTCGGTATCGCCGCCCTTCACCTTGGTCAGGCCCTTGCCATAGCGAACTTCGGCGCCTTCATAGTCCTTGCGCAGGATGACGTTGACCACGCCGCCAATGGCATCGGAACCATACAATGCAGAGGCACCGTCAGACAGGATCTCGATGCGCTCCACCGCGGCCAGCGGAATCGTGTTGAGGTCGGCGCTCAGACCGGTGGATGGGGCGTACGGCGCGCGTCGGCCGTCGATGAGGACCAGCGTGCGGTCGGAACCCAGGCCGCGCAGGTCGATGGTGGACACGGCTTGTGCAGAACTGCCGGACTGCGGACGCAGGCTGCCAAACGAACCAAACGTGGAATCACGCATCAGATCGGCGACCGAAACATGGCCGCTCGCGTCGATGGTCGCGCGATCGATGACGGTCACCGGCGCGGCGCCCTCGATATCCGCCCGCTTGATGCGCGATCCGGTCACCTCCACCTTGTCCAGCGTGGAGACGTTGTCGGACGACTGGGCGAAGGCGGCGGGAGACAGCGCCAGCAGCACGGACGCCTGCAGGACGCCGAGTCGCAGGGCCGACGGGGACTTCTTGTATTTCATTCGAATGCTCTCCTGGGAACGCTGAAAAAGGCTGAAAAAAACGCCTTCTTAACGTTACCGATGGATTCGCAGAATCGCCTTGCCAGGGTCACGCATTGGGTTTGCGGGAATTGTCCTCGTGCGCGTTTTCGCGTCGCCGATAGTCCGTCGCCGAGACGCCGAAGCGGGCGCGAAACGCGCGCGAGAAGCTGCAGTTGTTCTCGAAGCCTGAGGCCTGGGCGATCTCACCGATCGGTGCTTCCGTGCTGGTCAGCAGTTCGGCGGCATGGGCCAGGCGGATGCGCGAGGCGGTGACCTGCGGCTGCTCTTCGTAGACGAAGGTGTAGGTCCGCGAAAAGTAACTGTGCGAGAAATTTACCAGTCGGGCGAGTTCACGCATCGGTACGCGTCGGTTGCGGTGCCCGTTGAGATACAGGCGCGCGCGCTGCAGGCGCACGAATACCTGGTGCCGATGGCTGCGGGTGCGGCCAGGGCACCGTTGCGCATAGCGCTGCAGATCGCCCTGGATTTCCGCCATGAACGCCAGCAACGGCGTGGCATCGCCACTTCTGGCGGCATTCGCGGATCGCGGGCAGGCGCGACGCCACAGGCGCAGGAAAACCAGCCGCTCACCCTCGTCCAGGCGCCCCCTGCCGGGATACACGCGTGCATCGTCAGTGGCGGCACGACGGGAGGCGGAGCCGCCACCATCGAATGAAAGGCCTAGGCACAGTCCCAGGGACGTGGCCTGCACGATGGGGCGGGAATCGCGATCCAGCACGATCCATTGGCCCGGTCGCAGGCGGAACCGGCCCTCGGCGGACTCTATCCAGGATTCTCCGCGGATCTGCACCCATAGCGAGTACCGGCGGGCCTGCAATCCCAGGTTGCCCTGGCGTGATGCGGCCAGGCAGTGTGGACGCGAAGATGCTTCCAGAGTGTCGCCACAGCGCAGGGTTCTGCCCCGGTCCGCCCATAGCATCGGTTGTTCCATATGAGTCTGCCTCGATTGCGGCGCGCTGGCGCGCTTTGGTGATTGCCTCCGTGTTGAACCGGACGGCATCGGCAGATTGGCCGGCGTGGCGACTGTCGGGAATCGGAAAACTCCGAGACAAGGCGTGTGGCAACAACAAACGCAAAGTGAGCGGGCACATTGGCCGGGTCGACCGTGCGAACCGTGGAAACTCGTCACACGGAAAATGTCCTAGCCTGTCCAGGCAGACGCATCGCGGCGATGCATCCGACCAATCTCCTTCTGGCGCGTCGAGCCGCGCCAGTCCCCCTTGGCATCGCAAGATGCCTTTTTTTGCATGCGGCAGGCTGGTCAGGCGATGGCGACATGCCCGCCGCCCGGGCTTGGCGAGGCCCGGAGCGCCTGGACCTGCTTGCGTACCCAATGCTCCCTCGCGCCGAGGTCGCGGATATCGGCGCTGAAGGGGTCCCCTTCGGGGATCGGCATTACCAGCGCGAGTGCGCCTTCCATGCGATGCAGCAATGCGCGGCGCGCGGCGATATCGGAAGAGGGAAGCGCATCCAGTCTGGCGAGATCTTCGCGACAGGCCGCGACCAGGTCATTGACCCAGGCCCCCATGGCGTCGGCAGCCAGCGTCGGCCGGATTTCCGATGCCGTGCCTGCGGCTTGTGCCGTAGGCAAAGCCGGAAGGCCGGCGCGCTTACGCAGATGCTGCTCGAGCTTGCCGGCCAGTTGCTCCAGTTGGACCGGCTTGGCCAGGAAATCATCCATGCCGGCATCCAGGCAGCGCCGCACCTGTTCGGGCAACGCACTGGCCGAGAGCGCGATGATGGGCAGGTGCCGGCCAGGGCCTTCTTCCTCGCGGATCCGCCTGGCCAGCGCGAACCCATCCAGGCCCGGCATGTGGCAATCGGTGAGCAGAAGATCGACACCGCCGGATGCGATCACCGCCAAGGCCTGTACGCCGTCCTCGACGACGCGATGGGCGTAGCCGAGGCGTTCGAGTTGGCGCGTGATCAGTGCGCGGTTGACCGGGTGATCCTCCGCGACCAGGATGTAGCCGTTCCCGTCGGTGCGATGCGAAACGGAAGTCGTCACTTCGGCGGCATCCTGCAGGCCGAGCGCCTCCCCGCACGCGTCCGCGATGGCATGATGGAACAGCGGATCGCCGGGCAGGGCGATGCAGGCCTGTCCGGACACGCCTTCCCGCGGACCCTGCAGATCAACCCGGATGCAGGGAACGCCCTGGCTGCACCCGGCGGGCGAAAGCGCGCAGGCGTCGATGACCAACAGATCGATACCCTCGGGGGGCGGTTCCGTCGCGTCGCCTTCACTGCGCAGCACCTGGAATCCCAGCGCGGAAAGCGAGTGGAACAGACCTTTGCTGCGCCACGGGTCGCAGCTGCGCAACCATGCGCGCCGACCACGGAACGCCGGCGAAGGCTGCAAAGGTTCGGCGATCGGCAGGGTCAGTTCGAACACGGCCTCGGTGCCGGCCCCGGGTTCGCTCGCCAGATGGAGATCACCGTGCATGAGGGTGGCGATCCTGCGGCTGATGGCCAGGCCCAGGCCGGTGCCGCCGGAGGGGCGCGCGCTGGTTGCTTCCGCCTGCACGAAAGGATGGAACAGCTGGGCCAGATCGTCGGTGGCGATGCCGATGCCGCTGTCGGTGATGGTGAAGCGGAGGCGTTGTTGGCCAGCCTGCTCATCCACCACCATGAGCGTCATCGAGACCTCGCCTGTCTCGGTGAACTTGATCGCATTGCTGACCAGATTGCTCAGCACCTGGCGGATGCGGACCGGGTCGCCCAGCAGGCGGGCGGACAGGCGTCGGTCCTGCACGACATGCAGGCGCAGATGCTTCTCCTGCGCCCGCGCGCTGAACAGGCCGGCCACGCTGTCGACCAGCGCGCGCGGGTCGAACGGTTGGCGGCTGATGGCCAGGCGACCGGCTTCTATCCGCGAGTAGTCGAGGATGTCGTCGAGGATCTGCAGCATCGCCTGCGCGGAATCGTCGGCCAGCCGCAGCATGTGGGCCTGCTCGCGGTTCATCGGCGTGCGCGCCAGCAGTTCGATCAGCCCCAGAACGCCCGCCATCGGCGTCCGGATCTCATGGCTCATCGAGGCCAGGAACGCAGCCTTGGCCGCTGCGGCCGATTCAGCGCGTGCCTTGGCATCATGGAGCGCCTGCTCCTGGGCATGGGCGGCATCGATGTCGATCCAGTAGCCGCTCCATTCCAGGGTTCCGTCGGGGAGCGGACGCGGCTGCCCGGCTTCGGTCCGCAGCCAGTGCCAGCGTTCGCCCGTCCAGAGCCGCAGGTCCAGGGACGGCAACGGGCGCAGGGTATCCGCGGTTTCCTTCAGCGCCTGGAGCAGGCGCTGGCGATCATCCGGATGCAGCCGGTCGTAGAGCAGGCGTTCGTCGGCCACCAGTTCTTCCGCCGACAGGCCGAGCAGGGAGCGGACGTTGCCCGCAGCGTAGATGAAGCGGCGTTCCCCCTGTGGCGATAGACGGAACTGGAACACCGTCGCCGGAATGGCATCGGTGATGTCGGACAACCGCTGCTCCGAAGAGCGGGCGCGCGCCTGGGCCGCGCGAATCTCGCTGACGTCGACCAGGGTCGCCAGCCGGCCGGGCGGGCCATCGGCGTGGTACTGGAAGGGATGCGACCACACGATCATGCTGCGCGCGGGCACGCCGGGCTTGCGGGAGGGCAGCCGAAGTTCACCGTGCCCGGGTTCCTTCCAGGCTGCCAGCGCACTGTCCGCGGTCCGCATGCCGGCAAGGTCGGCTTGCGGATCCAAATGAACCTGGTCGAGCCTATGCCCCAGCAACGTCTCGCGCCGGCAGCCGAACATGGTCTCGTAGGCCTGGTTCACCGCGAGATAGCGGTCATCGGCATCCTTGACGAAGATGGGATACGGCACGCTCTCCAGCAGTGCGCGCTGGAATGACAACTGCGCGCCCAGTGCGCGTTCGGCACGCACGCGCGCCCGCGAGAGCCGGTGCAGGCGCGCATAGGCCAGCACGACGATGGCGATGATCAGCAGCGCCGTCACGATGCCGCCGGCCACCCAGTCCCAGGGAACGCCGTAGTGATAGCTGCTGGTCAACCAGCGCGCGCGGATGGCCCGCTTCTGCGACGGCGGCATGTTGGCAAGCACGCGATCGAACAGCGGCACCAGGCCCTGGAAATCACCGCGTGCGCCGAATGCCAGTTCCTGGTCGAGTCCCGCGGGACCGACGACCCGCAGGGTCGCGGCATAGTGGTTGCGGATGAGCGAATCGATCGCCGGCAGGGTGCCGATGTAGGCGTCGGCCTGCTGCTCGGCGACCATCGCCAGGCCGGCCTCGTTGCTGCCGACCGGGCGGAACGTGGTTCTTCCGAGCTGGGCCTGCAGCCGATCGATCAGGCCGGCTTCGTCGCGAATCGCGACCACCCGGCCGTCGAGATCGCGTGCGCCGGCAATCGCCGGGCCGTGCACGGAGACCACGATCACTTCCGGGAAGTACTCGTAGGGCCGGCTGAAGGCGACATCGTCTTGATGGAAATCGTCCGGCGTTCCCGCCGCAACCAGTTCGATCTCGCCGGCGCGGATCATCTGCTGGAGATCATCCCAGTCGCGCGCGGGAACGGGCTGCAGGCGCAGGCCCAACTGGTCGCCGAGGTGGGCAAGATAGTCGGCGGCAAGGCCGTCGAACCGTCCTTCGCCATCCACGAAGCTGTACGGATAGCGGTCGACCTCGAAGCCGACCCGCAAGACCGGCAGCGCGCGCAGTCGGCGTGATTCCGCTTCGCTCAGCGAGGTGGGGGAAGCCGAGCCGTCATCGGACGCATCGCCGAAACCCCAGCGGAAACGCAGGCGTTCGAGTTCGTCGGCATCGATGGTGGCGGCCGCCTTGTCGAGCAGGGACGCCAGTGGCGCGGCATCGACACGGACCGCGGGTGAGAACGTCAGGGCGGGCAGGCCGGCGGAACCGCTCAGGCCAAGGTCCGGCGTCTGGCGGCTGGCCAGTAGTGCGCGGGTACGCGCGGCGGTGACGCCGATGTAAGCGTCCGCTTCGCCACGCGCCAGGTTTTCCAGGCATTGCGGGCCCGTGTCGCAGTAGAGCAACACGGCATGCGGATAGCGCTGCCGCAGGCGTGCGACGGTCTCGTGGAACCGCCGCTCGATGAGGATGCGGGCGCGATCCAGGTCGCGCAGATCGCGGGTGCGCGCATCGTTGCGACGGGTGACCAGCACCGGCGCGGCGCTCAGGTAGGGGCGCAGCAGGCGCAGCTGTCCGTCGCTGCCGCGAGTCTCCGGCAGCGCCAGCAACAGATCGAACGGCGGTGGCTGCCGCGCCGACGGCGATGCGACGGCGTCCCAGTCCGTAAACGGGTGGAATGCGATCTGCAGGCCCGCGCGCGAGGCGAGCAGTCGGGCATAGTCGATGCCCAGTCCTTCCGGCTGGCCGCCCATCCAGGCTTCCAGCGGCATGTGATCTCCGGCGAACACGCCTACCCGCAGGGTGGGATGTGCGCTGCGCCAGGCCGCTTCTTCCGGGCTCAGATCCAGCGCCGGATGCGCGGCCGCGCTGGCGGCCACGATCAGCAACAGGAGCAGGACCCCCGCCGCGATCCGCCCGCCGGACAGGCGGGCGCGCAGGCGGGAGGAAACGGAAGCAAACATGGAAAGGCGGACACGCGAAAGCGATGCGTGTCAGCCTAGGTGCGGCCTGTCGGCCTTCGAATCGGATTGTTCCTAATGTCGAAGCGACGATGAAGCGTGCTTCATCTCGCAGACAGCGTACCGAACGCCGCCGGGTGCCTGCCGGCATTCCTCAGGACAGCATGCCCTTCTCGCGTGCGTACGCGTAGATATCGAAATCGTTCTTCAGGCCCAGCTTGGCCATGGCTTCCTGCTTCTGCGTGCTGATGGTCTTGACGCTGCGGTTGAGCTGGCGTGCGATGTCGGTGACGGATCGGCCTGACGCGAACAGCCGGATGACTTCGGTCTCGCGCGGTGACAGCGGTACGGCCTGTGCGGATTTTCCGTTGCCGGCCTGGATCAGCAGGCGGTCGGTGGCCCTGCTGATGTAGAGCTGTCCGCGCATGATCGTCGGTACGGCGACGGCCAGTTCGGTCATCGCGTCGGTCTTGTTGATGAGGCCCCGGACGCCCGCGTCGAGAATCGACTGCAGGACGGCCGGATTGGTGACCATGGTCAGCACGATCACGGGCATGTCGGGCAGGCGGCGCTGGATCAGGCCAAGCAGGGACAGGCCGTCGGCCTCGTCCTCGTTGGGCATGCTGAAGTCGGTGATCACCAGATCGCAGGGATGCTCGGCGAGCGCCTCGAGGAGCGCGCCACTGGAACTGGCGACCGCGACGATTTCATGGCCGGCGCGTTCGAGTAGCTGACGGACGGCGGCTACGATGATCGGGTGATCATCGGCGAGCACGATCTTCAATGTCATGTGCCGTGGTCCCCCGGGGCCTAAGAGCTGAAAGCAGTCACATTCTATATCGGCGGCGTGTGTCTCCGCGCAACTTATCCGATTCGCGGCCTGATGCCTCCCCATATTTTGTGACCAGGCTTGCGGAACGTGCGCTTTACGGCAGTATCCGCTGTCGTCCCGCATCAGCGACGAAGCGCAGAAAACCCGCTTTTTCAGACGATTCCGATGTTGTGTGCCCTGTGACGGGAAGAACACTGCGAAACCGGTGGACCCGGCGATGCCTGAGGAGTCGCAGGGAATCCTGCGAGCTTGCGAGAAAGGCTCCGCGGTCTGCCGCTCCCATGTTACAGACGGTAGCCCGAATCATGCTGACTGAAAACCAGGAAAGTCTCGAAGCCACGATCAGCCGGTTGACCCAGACGCAGGACGCGACTGTTTCCCCACCACCGGAACTTGTGCCGCAGCTGAGCGATGCCGAATGGGCCAACATCGCGATAGGTCTCGGCGGGCGGCTGGGCGCGCGTGCGCGTGGCCACAAATCCAGCGCGCGCTGTTTCGTCGAAGCCGTGCTGTGGATGGCGGGAAGCGATGACGCCTACTGGCGTTGCCTGCCCATCGAGTACGGCGCCAACCACAGCGTCTATGTGCGTTTCTCGCGCTGGGTCAAGGCGGGCCAGTGGGATCCGGTGATTGCCAGCTTGCCGGAAAACGACTCGCGCCGGCAGGATCTGTCACGACTGGTGGCGGCCCATCGCGCTTCGCTGGATCGCAAGCAGCGCTACGCCAATCAACAGGCGGCCTGAGCCAAACGCCAGCGGGTCCGACCGGTCGCCCAAGGTTCCGCGAGGGAACCTCCGCTTTGCCGCTGCCTCGGGGTGGAAGAACGAACCATGCCGTACCAGGCCGGGCGCGGACGGTGATGGGCATCCATCACCGTCCGGAGGATTCACTGCTGCTCGCGGAAATAGGCGATCACTTCGCCCTTGACCTTGAGGGTCATCGGATTGCCACGGCGGTCCTTGGACTTGCCCACCGGCACCCGGATCCAGCCTTCGCTGACGCAGTATTCCTCGACGTTGTCGCGTTCGACGCCGTTGAAGCGGATGCCGACGCCGCGTTCCATGATTTCGGCATCGTGGAACGGGCTGCGCGGGTCGGAAGCCAGGCGGTCGGGAGGGGTATCGGTGCTCATGATGGTGGTTTCAGGCGGTGCGGAAGAGGCCTAGGATAAACGCCGGGCGTCCAGCCCCCAAGCGCTGGCACGGTATCCGCCCTTCCACCGCCGGCAGGGACGCGGCAGGATCCCGTCGACATTACCCAGGTGACCCCCATGATCTTTCCCGATGAAGACGATTTCGATGCCGACGCCGGGTTCTCCGTGCCCGAGGGAGACGACGAAGAAGGCATCGACACCGGCGATCAGGAAGCCCTGATCTGGAACCTGCTGGTGTTGATCAACCCGGGCGACGAGGAAACCGCGTTGCGCCAGTTCGCCGGCTGGCGGGATGCGATGGCCGAGGCCGGTGGCGACGAGGACGGCGCACTGTGGATGTTGAAGGATGCCATCGACTGGTCGTCGGGCTTCTACGTCGACTGGAAGGACAGCGAATCCCTGATCGACAGCGTCAACCAGTTGGCGGCGCGCTGGAACATCGATATCGACTGGGGTGGTGATCCGGCGGACGAGGACTTCCTGGACGGCGTCGATGTGCCTGGCTTAATGGCCGTTGCCTATGACCGCCTGCGCGAGCACGGCTATACGCTCTGGAACTGGAATACCGATGGCGATGCCTACGCGGGCTGGATTGCGCTCAGCCGGGATGACGAGGGAATGCAGCAGTTGTGCGCGGCATTGGGAATCGAGTTGCGGCCCGGCAGCGACGCCTTCTGAGGGTGCGCGGAACCGTTGCTGGCTTCAGCGCCGGGTTTCGGTTTCATCTCCCAGCGCCAGACCGGCGCCCAGCCCCATTCCCGCGCCCCCGGCCCCGGCTCCGGCATTGCCGCCCTTGCCGCCGCCCTGACGGGAGTCGTCGCGCGTGGCGTCATTCCTGCCCGGTTTCCCGCCGCCGCCGGGGCGCGTGGGACCTTGCGGTGGAATGGTCAGTCCCGGCGGCACCGGGTCCAGGTCCAGTGCCGCGCGGATGAAATCGCGCAGCGATGTCACCAGATCGTGGGTATGTACGGGTCGGCCTTCCACCATGTCGGTGGCGGCGCGGGCCGCCAGCCGCACCTGCTCGTCGGTGCCCAGCAGGATGATGTCGGACAATGCAGCTTCCACGGCGTCGCGGATCCTGCGTGAACGCTCCGAGCCGATGGCGACGTCGTCTTCCCCGGCAGGTTCCCGGGCCTGGCGCATCTTCAGATCCCGCAGGTGTGTCGGGTCCACCGCCAGATGGCCGGTGAAGGAACCGCCCAGGGTCTTGTAGGCGGCGATGAGCGTGCGCAGCCGTTCGTTGATCTGCCGGTTCTCGCGTTCGCGCCGCTGCTGGATGGTCTGCATCACCAGCAGGCGGATGCCGACGCCGATCAGGGTGATCACCGCCAGGCCAAGCAGCGTCGACAACACGGTCTGCCAGGAGCTGAAATCCAGACCACGCATGCGATGACCTCCGGTATCCGCCGCGATCGCGGGCCTGGCAAACGATAGCAGGCCGGGTGCCTCCGGCCCGGATGTGGATCAACCAATCGCCAGTTTTCCCGCCGCCACCGCGATCAGTCCGCCGGAGACGCCTTCGATCCAGCGCCGCCGGCGTTCGCCGGGATCATTGCGCCAGCCGCCGGCCGCGATGGCGAGGCAGAGTAGCGAATAGAACGCCGCGCACAGGAGGATGAAGGTGGCCGACAGCATGATGGCCTGCAAAGCCGCCGGACCACCATGGGAGATGAACTGCGGCAGGATCGCGAAGTAGATCATCATGCCCTTCGGGTTGAGTACCGCAGTCAGGAAACCGCGCCGGAATTCGGCGGGATGCCGGTCGCCGCGGACCTGCAGGCCGCCCGTTTTCATCGCCGACTGGAGCAGTCGCCAGGCCAGCCAGGCCAGATAGGCCACGCCGGCCCAACGCAGCGCCGCGAACAGGGGCGGCGAGGCGGCAATCAGCGCGGCCAGGCCGAGCGCGGCCAGCATCGAATGAACCAGATAGCCGGCGCAGACCCCGAAGGTCGCACGCAGTCCGGCGCCGGCGCCGCCTCCCAAGGTCTGGGCGAGGATGAACAGCATGTCCGGACCGGGCGTGGCGATCAGCGGTAGAACGGTGGCGGAGAAGAGCAGCAGCGTGGTCGTGTCCATGGCGGATCATGCTAGGGAGAATGGCTCGCCATCGGGTTGCGAATATTCCAGTAATCTCTGCAAAATTGGCATCTCATGCCAATAATTTGGTGGCAAAGGAGGTTTCATGCCTGCAAAGCTGGACGAGCTGGATCGCCGCATCCTGCGCACCCTGCAGGAGGACGGGCGGATCCAGAACACGGAACTGGCCCAGCGGGTCGGCCTGTCGCCGTCCCCCTGCCTGCGCCGGGTGCGACTGCTGGAAGAGGCTGGGGTCATCGAGCGTTATGTCGCCGTGGTCAATCCGGTGGAGGTGGGCTACCCGCAGACACTGTTCACCCGGGTATGGCTGACCGCCCAGGACGCGGACACCATCGATCGGTTCATCGCCGCGATGGAGCGCCTGCCACAAGTGATGGAGTGCTACATCATGCTGGGCGAGTGCGATGCGATGTTGCGCGTGGTGGTGGAGGATCTGGATGACTACCGCCGTTTCCAGACCCGCCACCTCACCCGCGCCAATGGCATCCAGAACGTCAAGACGGATCTGCCCAGCCAGGTGGTGAAGCGCAGTCACTCCCTGCCGATCTGAGGCGGGTGGATTGGGGGGACGGTTTGCTTCTCTGTTTGCGGGGAGGTTGGAGGCGCGCGACGGCCGCGAGGGATGTCTGGAGGGGGGTGAACGTTGCGAACCTCGAAACAACGACAACTCGCGTCTTCGTTCGCCCCCATCCCAGCCTTCCCCCGCATGCGGGGGAAGGGGTGTGGACGGAATGCCTGCGGGGAAGGGCTGAACGGAACGCGCGTGGAGAGGGGACGAACGCTCCCTCCCCCGTTTACGGGGGAGGGTTTGGGGTGGGGGGGTTCCGGAGCCGGTAGCGTTGGATTTCCGGAGGGTTGTCGAATGTTGCGAGCGTGGGAACAACTACAACTTGCGTCTTCGTTCTCCCCATCCCAGCCTTCCCCCGCATGCGGGGGAAGGGGTGTGGACGGGAC
>NZ_JANJUE010000420.1 GCF_024710765.1 Pseudoxanthomonas sp. | reverse complement strand
CATCGCGATCCACGCGGCAGCGGGCGCGATGCCGAGCGACAGTCCCAGGACGATATGGGAGAGCGCCGTGAATCGCTTCGTCCAGGAGTAGAAAAGCACGACACCCAGGGCTACGGGCGAGAGAGCGAGGCAGAGCGGGTTCAGCATCGCGGCCGCGAATATGAAAAGCGCGGAGGCGGCGAGCGTGAATCCCCAGCCGAACTGCCGGGAGAGCAGGCCCGCCGGAATGTGGCGCGTTTGCGTGCGGGGATTGCGGGCGTCTATGGCTGCGTCGAGGACGCGGTTGAAGGCCATGGCGGCGGATCGCGCGGCCACCATGGCGACGATGATCCAGACCAACCGGCCGCCAAGTCCTTCCATCAAAAAGCCTTGCTCGCGCCAGGCGAGCAGCGCCCCGGTGAGCGCGAACGGCATCGCGAAGATCGAGTGCTCGAATTTGATCATCTCGAGAGTGAGCACAAACTTGCGCCAGAGTCCGGGCCGGAGCCCGGCGCTTTCGATCGAGGTCTGCATCGGGGGTGGAATACCAGTTACCATTTTATTCGATGCCTGCCCTGCGCCTTTTGGGTCTCGTTCTCTGCCTCTGGATGGCCGGATGTTCCGGTGATGCGCCGCGCTCGGCCGCGGACCTGAATGTGACGGCGGTCACCCTGCCCGGCGGGGAGACCATCCGGGCGCAGATGATGACCCACCCGGACGACCTGATGCGCGGGATGAAGTTCCGTGATTCCCTGCCCGAGGATCAAGGCATGCTTTTTGTGCATGCCCGCGAGGATTTCTACCGGTTCTGGATGTACGAAGTGACGATTCCACTGGACATGATCTGGCTCGACAGGAATCGGAAGATCGTTCAGATTGTGCATGAGTGCCCGCCATGCCCGGGCCCGGAATCGGCGTGTCCCACTTACGGAGGCGCATTCAAGGCGCAATACATCCTCGAATTGGCCGGCGGCGTCGCAAAAAAGCGGAATCTGAAGCCGGGGATGACGCTTCAGTTCTAATACATCATGGACCGCAATCACCTCAAAACACTCCTCGAACAGGTGCGCGACGGCGCGATCGAGATCGACACGGCACTGGATCGCCTGAAGCATCTGCCGTTCGAGAATATCGGCTATGCGAACATCGACCATCACCGGGCGATTCGCGTGGGCATGCCCGAGGTGATCTTCGGGAAAGGCAAGACGCCGGAAGAGATCGAAGGCATCGCCACACGCCTGCTGGAGCGCTCCGCCAACGTGCTCGCGACGCGCGCGACACCTGAGGCGTTCGAGCGGGTTCGGAAGTCGTTCCCGGAAGCTGAATACTTCCCCC
>NZ_JANJUE010000202.1 GCF_024710765.1 Pseudoxanthomonas sp. | reverse complement strand
CTCGCTCGCAGATCAAGTAAAACAACAACCACACGGGCAACCCGGGTGTGTCGGGCTGGTCGGTCAGGCTGGGCCTGAAGTACACGTTCTAAGCCGCAAGGCCTGGAAACACCCGACACGGCCGGGGCAACCCGGCCGTTTTTTTATGGGAATGCCTTGGGCGCGGGAACGCGCTAAAGTCATCGGTCATGGCACGAAAGAACGACAGGAAACAAGCATATGAGTGAAGCGCCAACCAGGGCGTTGCCGGTACAGAACGCGCAGATTCACCCCCGCGGGGCGCTGGATGTGCTGTCCCGGGCCGAGGTGGCCCGCCTGCGCGACGCCTCGGCCGGGGGCATGCACGACCTGCTGCGCCGCTGCGCGCTGGCGGTCCTGACCAGCGGCAGCGCCTCGGACGATCCGCGCGCCGCCCGCGATCTGTACCCGGATTTCGACATCCAGGTGCTGCAGCAGGACCGGGGCGTCCGTATCGACCTGGTCAATGCCCCGGCGATGGCTTTCGTCGATGGGGAGATCATCCGCGGCGTCGCCGAATTGCTGTTCGCGGTGGTTCGCGACCTGGCCTATACCGCCATCGAACTGGGACCGGACTGCAAGGACGACCTGGACACCTCGTCGGGCGTCACCAACGCGGTGTTCGGCCTGCTGCGCAACGCGCGCATCCTGCGTCCGGCCGATCCCAACCTGGTGGTGTGCTGGGGTGGCCATTCGATCTCGCGCGACGAGTACCTGTACACCAAGCAGGTCGGCTACGAGCTGGGCCTGCGCGGCCTGGACATCTGCACCGGTTGCGGACCGGGCGCGATGAAGGGGCCGATGAAGGGCGCCACCATCGCCCATGCCAAGCAGCGCCGCCGCACCACGCGCTACATCGGCATCACCGAGCCGGGCATCATCGCCGCGGAGTCGCCGAACCCGATCGTCAACCACCTGGTGATCATGCCGGACATCGAAAAGCGCCTCGAGGCGTTCGTCCGCATTGGCCACGGCATCATCGTGTTCCCCGGTGGCGTGGGTACCGCCGAGGAAATCCTCTACCTGCTGGGCATCCTGCTGCGGGAGGAGAACGCCGAGCTGCCGTTCCCGCTGATCCTGACCGGTCCCACCATCGCCGCGCCGTACTTTGAGCAGATCGACCAGTTCATCCGGCTGACCCTGGGCGAGGAGGCGACCAAACGCTACGAGATCATCATCGGCGATCCGGTGGCGGTGGCGAAGCGGATGGGCGCCGGAATCCGCAAGGTGCGCGAGTACCGCATCCATCAGAAGGACTCGTTCTTCTTCAACTGGTCGGTCGACATCCCGGGCGATTTCCAGCAGCCGTTTGTGCCCAGCCACGAGGCCATGGCCGCGCTGGACCTGCACCACGGGCGACCGGCACACGCGCTGGCGGCGGACCTGCGGCGCGCGTTCTCCGGCATCGTCGCCGGCAACGTCAAGGAAGACGGCATGCGCCGGATCGAGGAGTTCGGCCCGTTCGAGATCCACGGCGACGCCGACATGATGCAGGCACTGGACGGCCTGCTGCGGGCGTTCGTCGAACAGCGCCGGATGAAGATCGCAGGCGAATACAAGCCCTGCTATCGGGTGCTGACCTGACCGCGCCGGGCCGGCTCCGGAAGAAGCCGGCCCGGTCCTTCATTCCGCGGTGGCGGGTAGGCGGATGACCGCGCTGTACTGACCGTGCTCCACCTGGATATCCAGGCTGCCGCGGCCATGCGTGAATGCCTGGATGCGCGCCCTGACCGCATTCTGGCCCACCTGATGGCCAGGCGTAAGGGCGGGACGCGTCGCCACGCTGTTGTGGACCCCGATGGACAGCCAGCGGTCGGATTCCTGCACCTGGATCCGGATAGTGCCGCCCTCGGGGTCTGGCTCCACGCCATGCCGGATCGCGTTCTCTACCAGCGGCTGGATCGAAAGCGTGGGTACCTTCATCACCGGCACCTTGTCCGGAACTTCCCAGGTCACCCGCAGCCTTTGTTCGAAGCGAAGGCTTTCGATATCCAGATAACGCCGAACGAGGGCAAGTTCGTCCACCAGCGGAATCTCCTGCGGTCCAGCCAGCGCCGCCCGGAACAGATCGGCCAGGTCCAGCAGGACGCGTTCGGCATCTTGCGGGCGCTGATGTACCAGCGCAGCGCCGGTATTGAGTGTGTTGAAAAGGAAGTGGGGGCGGATGCGTGCCTGCAGCGCTTCCAGCTCGTATTGTTTGGCATGAAGGGCGTGTATCTGTCCTTGCCAGTGGTTGTGGAAGGCCGCCAGACCCAGCAGGCCCACCGTCAGGGTAACGCCCAGTGCTTTGAGGATCAGGGCGTTCCAGTCAAGGTACAGACGTGCGCCGCTGCTCTCGACAAGCGCCCTCGCGACCAGTGCGAGTAGGACGCAGTACAGCAGTGAGAACAGCAGGGCCAGGCTCGCCACCCCGGGAGGGGAGACCCCGCGCAGGAAGCCACGGAGCAGGTAGAGGCTACCCAGCGTCAGCAGGGCCACCCACTGGATCCAGAACGAGGCGAGCCCGAAGTAGATCAGCCAGCGATCGCGGTCGAGACCAGGTGCAAGCGAGAGGGCAATCGCCAGGCCTTCGCCACCCACCAGCACCCACAGGATGACCTCGGAGCGCCAGAGTGCATCAAGCGGCGACGTTTTGGCTGGGGGGGATGATGGCATGGCGTCATGGGGAACCGCTGCCGGGCCGCCCAGGGGATGGTTCCGGCCGTCCGTCGGTTCTTGATGGATTGAGTAGGGCAGGGACCGTTAATTTGAACTGGATGTCATCCGAGGGGAAGAGGACAGGCATGCGCGACGACAAGAATCGGACCGGTAATACCGGGGTCGGCGGGTTCACCCTGATCGAACTGTTGGTCACGCTGGCGATCCTGGCCCTGGCCCTGGTCCTGGCCGTGCCGAGTTTCCAGGGCATCATCGCCCGCAATCGTCTGACCGCTGCCGCCAACGAACTGGTGGCCACTCTCCAGATTGCCCGGACCGAGGCCATCCGGCGCAACAAGCGGGTCGTCATTTGCCCGAGTACGGATGGCAGCTCCTGCCAGGGAACGGATTGGAGGCGGGCTGTCGTATTCGTGGATGCCAACGCCGACGGCAATCCGGGAGGAGCGGGCGACACGGTCGTGCGCGACGTCACCGCTTCGGCCGCGGGCGTGGTCATCCAGGGCAGCCCCAATGTCTCCAGCAACAACCGCATCTGGTTTGCTGCCGATGGACTCGTGCGCACCGGAAACCCCGCAATCCGCACCGGTAGGCTCTCCGTTTGCTCGACCCGCTTGCCAGCAGCCGAGAACAGCCGCGAAGTCCAGTTCGCGGTCAGCCGCATCAGCGTGGCAACTGCCAGCGGGACCGCAGCCTGCAGTGCCCCCAGCGACTGAGCCGAGGAATAGAAGAATGCGCACCCTCCATCGTCCCGCGGGAACCACGTTGCTCGAGGTCCTGATTGCCGTATTCGTGCTTGCCATCGGCATGCTGGGGATTGCCGCGCTGCAGGCGGTCACGTTGAAGAATTCGGGTGGTGCCGCAGAACGTACCAATGCGGTCATCCAGAGTTACGCCATGCTGGACATCATGCGTGCCAACCGGAACGCCGCACGTGCCGGACAGTACGACCAGGGCTGGTTGTGCCAGGCAGCCGATATTCCCGATGGCGCCGCCAATGCGAACGCACGTGCCGACGTGAATCGATGGGTCGCCCAGATGCATCAGCAGGTGGGACCCTCGGCCTGTGGTCGCATCGACTGCGATGCAGATGAATGCGAAGTCGAAGTTCGTTGGGACCAGAGCCGCCTCACGGGGGGCGGCGAAGATCCCATCACCATGCTAACCACCAGCAGGCTGTGACGATGAGCCGGAGAGATCCCCGCATGATCCGAAACGCTTGCGCGCAGCAAGGCTTGACGCTGATCGAACTGATGCTTGCGTTGCTGCTGGGCACGATCGTGGTGGTCGCCGCCAGTGCGGTATTCCTGTCCAACAAGCAGGTTTACGGAACGAGCGAAACGGTCGGACGTTTGCAGGAGAACGAGCGTGTCTCATTCGAGCTGATGTCGCGCGACCTGCGAGAGGCCGGCGGGAACCCCTGCTCGACCTCGGCCAATCTGGTCAGCCAGCTCAAGAGCGGGGACAACACCTGGTGGACCAATTGGGGGGGCGGACTGCACGGCTACGGTGGCAACGATACCCTGCCGGGCACGGTCAACGGTTCCGGTGCCGGGCAGCGCGTCGCCGGCACCGATGCGGTGGATATCCATCTGGCCAACGACGGCAATATCAATGTGGTCCAGCACGACAATCCCAGCGCCAATCTGGTGGTCAACAATGTTGATGGCATTGCCACAGGTGACATCCTGCTGGTCTGCAACATGGACTATGCATTCACCTTCGAGGTGACCCAGTTGAATTCGGCGGGCGGCATCACCGGCATCCAGCACAATGGCGGCAGCGGCAGTGGCACCACCGGCAATTGCGCCAACGAGTTCCAGCACATCCGCGATTGCGCGACCGGTGCGAGCGGTGCGAATGGTTACTGCTTCATGGTGCCCGATCTCACCAATGTCAATCCGAACTGCGACAAGTTCAGCAATTCGCCCGCGTCGATCTCCCGGGTGACCAGTTCGCGCTGGTACATCGGCAACAATGGACGCGGCGGGCGCTCGCTGTACCGCGCAACGGTGAGGAACACCTCCGGAACCAACGTCCCCAACCTGCTGGCGGTCGAAGAGATTGCCGAGGGTGTCACGGGAATGACGATCCAGTACTTGAGCGCGGGCAACAACAATTATCAGGTTGCCTCGGCCGTCGCCGACTGGTCGCGGGTGATCGCAGCGCGCGTCAACCTGACCTTCGAGGGAACCGAGGGCGCGCTCTCTGGATCCTACATCCAGGGCACCGATGGAGCCGCGCTCAATCGGCAGGTGAGCAACGTGGTTGCGCTGCGCAACCGGGAGGGGTTGCAATGACGTCACCCAAATTCGCTTCGCGCACGGCGCAAAACGGCGTCGCGCTGGTCGTGGTCCTGTTGCTGCTTCTGCTGGTCACCCTGCTGGGCCTGGCGGCAATGCGCGGTACCTGGTTGCAGGAGCGCATGAGCGGCAACCTGCGCGCGCGCAGCATGGCGTTCCAGTCGGCGGAAGCGATCCTGCGTGAGGCCGAAGCCTATGCCGCCAATCAGCGCCCGGTCATGCCGGCCGCGGGAGGCGGGTGCAGTGCCGGTCTGTGCGGCATGCCGGTCAATGGAACGGCATCGGCGTGGGAGTCGGCCGGATTCTGGGACAGTGCTTCGAATTATCGCGTGTCCAACATACAGGAAGAAGGTCAGACCATGGGCTACGTGATCGAGGACATGGGCAAGGGCGAGGATGTTTCAGATGACTGCACGACATCCATCGACATGTCGGCATCCGCATGCTCCACCACGGTCCAACGCTACCGCATAACCGCGTTCGCCCGCTTGGCGAACGGATCGGAAGTAACCCTGCAATCGCGGTTCCAGGTGCAGTGATGGGGACTCCAGCCATGACATCCCGACTCGTTCCGAGCAAGCGCATGCGCGGCGTCCTGCCCGTGCTGGGCGCATTCCTGTCCACGCTCCTGGCCCTGCCATCGGCGGTGGCGGCGAGCTTTCCGCAGTATCCGCTGCAGACGGGCGCCAGCAATGTCGCGCCCAACATCCTGTTCATTCTGGACGATTCCGGATCCATGACGGACAGCGTCATGACCAATCCCGACCTGGGAACGGTGTGTCGCCGCCAGAACAATGGCAATTGCGCCAGTGGCACGACCATCAGTGACGACACCTATACGAGCAATACGCTCAAGTACAACCCGGCCACCGCATACAAGAGCTGGATTACTCACAACGGTACCCGCATCAGTGGCGGCCAGACGTTTCCGGATGCCTTCAGCAGCAACAATCTCGCTTCCGGGAACACCACCAATCTTTCGAACAGTGTGCAGACGTTCTACGTGCCCAAGGACACGACCCGAACCGATGCCGCGTATCTCGGCAACAGCCTCAACTACTATCGCTACCAACTCCGCGCGATGGGAGGGCAAACTCGGGTCATCCGTAGCGAACTCGTGCAGGGTGGCGGGCTGGGGACCGCGACCCATTCCACCAGCCGTACTTGGTCCTTCAACGTCACCGGCAGCACGAACTGGAGTGAGACCGTAGGCTTGGGGGCCAACCAGATCCTGACGGTCCAGATGACCGGTACCGGCAATGCGGCACTGCGCCTGTATTCAGTGGCGGGCTGGTGGGAAACACTTGTCTGCGGACCGGGAGGCAACAACAGCGAGGAACAATGTACTGCCAACACGGAGGGCAATTACCGGATTGGCGTAACCCGTCAAGGCACCAACAACAATAGCAATGGCTCGGTCACCATCACCGCGATCGTGACCGATGCAAACAATGGCTGCCAGACCGCGTCCTCCGGTACCTACGCCTGGGGCAATTGCTCGTTCACCCTGCCGGCTTCAGCGACCGCTGCAGGGCGCGATGAGGCGGCGGAACTGAACAACTACACGACCTGGTATTCCTACCACCGCACCCGCATGAAGCTGGCCAAGGCGGGCGCGAGCGAGGCCTTCGCCTTGCTGGGAGACAATGTCCGCGTCGGCTACCGGACCATTTGGAACAACAGCAACTACGACATCCCGGTCGGCGTCTACGAGGACAACCGCGAAGGCGTTTTCAAGGGAACCGCACGGGAGACCTGGTTCAACAGCCTGTTCGGCGCCACGGGCAACAACGGCACTCCACTGCGTGGTGCGCTGGATTCGGCGGGGCAGTATTTCTCCGGTAGCGGTGCCAGCGGCCCCTACGGTCCGCAGTCGGGCAATTCCCAGCTGCAATGCCGGCAGAACTTCGCCATCCTGACCACCGATGGCTACTGGAACAGCAATTTCGGCAGTATCAGCGCTGGCGACCAGGAGGGTTCCAACGGCGAGCGGATCATTGATCACTCGCTCAGGGACACGGATCCGAACTACGACGTCGTCCGTTACGAGGCGGCCCATCCCTACCGGGATGGCAACAACCTCAACCGGGAAAACACCCTGGCCGACGTGGCGATGAAGTACTGGAAGAGCGATCTGCGCACGGACATGGACAATATCGTGCCGCGCAGCAGCACCAACCCGGCTTTCTGGCAGCATATGGTGACCTTCGGTATTTCGATCGGCCTGAAGGGGTCGCTGGACCAGTCCAGCGTGGCCCAGATACGCCGTGACGGCCGCCCTCGGTTGAATGGCGTGGAAGTCAGCTGGCCGGATCCGCAGATGACCAACCAGAGCGGCACGGCCGAAATTCCGGCGCGCGTGGACGACCTTCTGCACGCGGCGGTCAACGCCCATGGCGAGTTCATCGCGGCCACCAGCGCCAATGGATTCCGGGATGCACTGAACAGCGTGCTCGGCCAGATCCAGGCACGCCTGGCGTCGGGCTCGAACGTGGCAACCAACAGTACGTCATTCCAGTCCAACACCAGCATGTACCAGGCGACCTACATGTCGGGGGTATGGACTGGCGACCTCATCGCTCGCGACGTGACCGAACTGGGGGGGATTTCATCTGAAATCGATTGGCAGGTATCCCAGCGGATCGCCGCATCGCTTACCGATGGCGACAATCGCAATGACTTCGACGACCGCACGGTGCTGACCTGGACCGGCACGGCGGGTGCCGCCTTCCCCACCGGTGGCCAGAGCACGCTGCTCGCGCGTTCCACAGGCGCGGCGATCGTGACGGGAGCGGACAATGCCAGCTACATCAAGGGAAACCAGGCGCAGGAGCAATCCAACCGGGGTCTCCTGCGCAACCGTTCGATTCTGCTTGGCGACATCGTCAATTCGTCGCCGTTCTACGTGAAGGATACCGAGACCATCTATGTCGGTGCGAACGACGGCATGCTGCATGCGGTGAATGCATTGACCGGCGACGTGGTGTTCTCCTATGTACCTGCCGGTCTGGACTTCGCCAAGCTCGCTTCGCTCAGTGATCCCGACTATGTGCACAACTTCTTTGTAGATGGTCCGGTAACGGTTAGCAGCCAGAACGTGGAGGCGGGGACGAACTATCTTGTCGGCACGCTGGGGCGCGGCGGCAAGGGCGCATTCGCCCTTGACGTGAGCGATCCCAGCCGACTCGCCGCAAGGGACGTGCTGTGGGATCACACCGTGACCACGGATACGGACATGGGATACGTGCTGGGCGCCCCGGTCATCGCACGCGGCAACAACGATGAAGTCCTGGCGATTGTCCCGAATGGTATCGACAGCGCCAATGGGGACGCCGTGCTTTATGTCTACGATGTGGCCACGGGTACGCAGCGGGCAAAGATCGCGGTGGGCCAGACCGGTGACAACGGGCTGTCCGCCCCGCGCGCCGCGGACGTCAACGGCGACGGCAAGGTCGACTATGTCTACGCTGGCGATTTGCATGGCAACGTCTGGAAGTTCGATTTAACCGCCACGTCGGCGGGCAGTTGGGGCGTGGCGCTGGGCGGCGCGCCCTTGTTCACCGCCGTGGACGACGGCGGCAACGCGCAGCCCATCACCGGCGGCCTTGCGATCGCGCGCGAACCCGGCAGCCGGCGGATCTGGATCACTTTCGGTACGGGACGCCTGATCACGCTGCCTGATCTGGACGCGAGCCAGAGTGGCCAGCAGAGCATTTACGGGATCATCGATGATGGAACGGCGGTCGCTCAACGCAGTGATCTGACCACGCGGACGATCGCGGCGGTCAGCGCGGATCAAACCAGGCGCGCCTTCGAATCATTCACCGTACTTCCGACCGATTCGCGAGGGTGGTACATCAACCTGGGCACGCCGCTAGCGGGCGAGCGGGTGGTCAGTGGTCCGCGTGTCGACGGACGGGCCGTCTGGGTTTCCAGTGTCGTCCCCGATGCGGGCGATGGTTGCGAGTCGGGAGGTACCGGGTACCTGAATGCGCTGGACCTGTTTACCGGCACCAGTCCCGGAAATGGCAGCGGCGGATCGACGTCCTATTTCGATCTTGATGGCAGCGGCAGCGGGGACAATGATTACATTACCGATTCGAATGGAAACAGGCATGCGGTGGGCTCGGTCAACCTGAATATCGGCATGCCCACCGAGTCCAGCCAGATCGACGAGCTGGTGCTGGTCTGCGGTTCCGATGGCACCTGCAAGGACGTCAAGGTGCCGCCGGGCATGGGCCAACCCAAACGCCTCGGCTGGCGTGAAATCTTCACAAGGTGACGAGCATGAACGACGGACGTACCCACTCCCAGGGATTCACCCTCATCGAGTTGATGATCGTGGTGGCGGTCATCGCCATCCTGGTGGCCATCGCCTATCCCAGCTATCAGAGCCACGTCATCAAGACGCGGCGCGCGACGGCAGCGGCATGCATGATTGAACTTGCTCAATTCATGGAGCGGGAATACACAACCAATCAGTCGTACGAGGACGGCACGCTCCCGCAGACGAATTGCCAGAACGATCTCGCCGGGTTCTATAGTTTCGCGTTTCCGTCACCGCCAACGGCGACGACCTTCAGCGTTACCGCAACCGCGGAAGGCTCCCAGGCAAACGATACGCAATGCGGCAACCTGACGATCAACCAGGCGGGAGCCAAGAGCGTCAGCGTATCCGGAACTGACCCTGCCATGTGCTTCTAGTCGATTGCAGATTCGCGAACCGGAAAAAGCAAAGAGCCCGCATGCCAGCGGGCTCTTTGCTTTTGGTATCTGGCGCCCGAAGTTGGACTCGAACCAACGACCCCCTGATTAACAGTCAAGTGCTCTAACCGGCTGAGCTATTCGGGCGGGGTCCGCTATTGTAATCAGGCCGGTGGGAGGGGGCAAGCCTCCACGGCTTTCAGCCACGGCAGGGCTCGCCGGAGGCGGCGCGACGGCTGCGCGCGCGGCCGGCGTTGTTCACCACCACTTCCGACATCAGGCGTTCCCGCAGGCAGATGCGCACAGTCAGGTTGCTGCCGGCGCTGCGGCCGTCGGGGAGGTAGCGCAGCTGCCGGCGTCCGGCGGTGGATCGGATCCGGAAATCGGGTGGCAAGGGGACCGCCTCGTAGCGCAGCACGTCCTCTGGCGTATCCGGCTGCCGATCGCCGTCAGGGTCGAAGAACATCAACCAGCCCGTTCCCCAGTCGCCATCGGCCCGGCATCCGGATTCGACGCCGTCGGAGGGGCAGACGGCGGTCGCCCTGCGATACGTCACGGCGGTCTGGCGGGCGCTGGCGAAATGGGAGGCCAGCAGGTAGCGGACCGTGTCGGCACGGTTCCGCTGGACGAGATGGTGATAGGACGGAAGGCCGATGCCGACACCGATGCAGGCGATGACCATGGCCACCGCCAGTTCCAGCAGGGTCAGGCCGCGCTGGGTGGGACGGTGGCCGGGAAAGGGCGGGGCGGGAATGGAGCGCATCCTGCGCATGGAATCTCCTGGCGGCCATGTATCGGGCATTCAGGTTCTGATACGGCCCACGTGGGGACCATAGGACGGGACCGCGAATCGGGGTAGGAAATCTCCCCGCGCGTCGGTCAGGCTTGGGTGGCTATACTCAGCGATCGCATTCGGGACACCCCCATGACCGACCGCTTCCAGCTCGTTTCTCCCTATTCCCCCGCCGGCGACCAGCCACAGGCCATCCAGAAACTGGTCGAGAACTTCGAGTCCGGACTCGCCAAGCAGACCCTGCTGGGCGTGACCGGCTCGGGCAAGACCTACACCGTCGCCAACGTGGTCCAGGCCGTGCAGAAGCCGACCCTGGTGATGGCGCCGAACAAGACCCTGGCCGCGCAGTTGTACGGCGAGTTCAAGTCGTTCTTCCCGCACAACGCGGTGGAGTACTTCGTCAGTTACTACGACTACTACCAGCCCGAGGCCTACGTGCCGTCGTCGGACACCTTCATCGAGAAGGACAGTTCGATCAACGAACACATCGAGCAGATGCGGCTGTCGGCCACCAAGGCGCTGCTGTCGCGGCCCGATGCGCTGGTCGTGGCCACGGTCTCGGCGATCTACGGCCTGGGCGCGCCGGAGGACTACCTGTCGCTGCGCCTGATCCTGTCGCTGGGCGAACACATGGACCAGCGCCAGCTGATCAAGCATCTGACCGAACTCCAGTACACCCGCAACGAATACGAACTGCAGCGCGGCACTTTCCGCGTGCGGGGTGAAGTCATCGACGTGCATCCGGCCGAGAGCGACGCCGAGGCGCTGCGCATCGAGCTGTTCGACGGCGACGTGGAGAACCTGACCCTGTTCGATCCGCTGACCGGCGAAACCCTGCGCAAACTGCAGCGCTACACGGTCTACCCGAAGACCCACTACGCCACCACCCGCGATCGGGTGCTGACGGCCATCGACACCATCAAGATCGAGCTGAAGGAGCGCCTGGAACTGCTGTATGCGCAGAACAAGCTGGTCGAGGCCCAGCGGCTGGCCCAGCGCACCCAGTTCGATCTGGAGATGATGGCCGAGGTCGGTTACTGCTCGGGCATCGAAAACTATTCGCGCCACCTCACCGGCAAGGCACCGGGTGAGCCGCCGCCGACCCTGTTCGACTACCTGCCGGCGGACGCGTTGCTGGTCATCGACGAATCGCACGTGACCATTCCGCAGAT
>NZ_JANJUE010000398.1 GCF_024710765.1 Pseudoxanthomonas sp. | reverse complement strand
CTCGTGCTCGAGTGCGAAGAGTTCGGCCTGATAGCGTACCCGAACCGCGGGCTGCCGATGGCGCAGCACAGCAATCGCGATCGCCTCCAGATCGACGCCGAACTTCGCCGCAAGGTCGTGCAGCAGTGCCAGTGTGTCGCTGCCGGCGTACTGACGACGCAGCAGTTCGAGGTCGGTCTGCCCCGACAGCAGGGTCTCGTACAGGTCTACGGCTTCCTTCAACAGCGCGACAAAGCGCCAGTCCTCTCCAGAACGCAGCGCCTCGAAGACCAGATCACGCGCGCCCTGCTGCTTCTCGGACACTCGCCCCTGCTGCGCGACGAGCGCGGCACAGCAAGCATCCAGCGGCGCATCCTCGCGAAAGTAGTCGGCCGAGACACGCGCGAACGTGGCCAGCTCGAACAGGCTCTCAGCCAGCGCCTGGCGCCGCAGCCGCCGACGCAGGCCCCAACCCGCCACAAGCGCGTAAACCGCGTACGCCAGCGCACCTGCGATAAACAGCAGCCCCTGTGCCGCCGGTTCGAGCAGCCCGGCCGCAGGCGAACCGAGGACCAGCACCATTGCCAGCAGCAAGGAAAAACTGAGCGGCATCGCCCGCTTGCCAAACCCGGTCAGCATGGCGGCGACGAAACCGATCAGCAGCACCGCCGCCCCCTGATGGTGAGCCAGCGGATGCGCGAACGCGATCAGCAGGGTGACCAGGGCACCGCCGAACGCGGCGGCCAGGAGATCGATACCCTTGTGGCGCAGCGAGGCCGGCAGGTCCACGAGGCTCGCACACAGCACTCCGGTGCTCAGGGCCATCGCCGTCGCGGCATCGGCCCACCAATGGGCGAGCAGGCCGAGGCCGATGACGCCGATCGCAGCGATCAGGCCACTGAGAAAGTGCTGGCCATGTACGAGCCGCTTGAGTGACAGGGAAAAATGCATCGACCCGAAGCGCCTTCTCTGGTCCGAGCGCTCCTTACTGCGAAACGGGCCGCCGGACCACCTTCAGGATGCCGTGATCGATCGCCGAGACTTCCACGGTTTCCCCTTTCGCGACCGGATCCTCGCAGCTCGCGCTGTAACTGCCATCCCCGACCCGCACGCGCCAGTAGAACTCTCCGGTGAGGTAGGTGACCTGGGCCTCGGCGTGCGAGAAGTGGGTGAACTTGCGCCCCAGGTACCTGACGGCGGGCTTGCCCAGCGAGAGCCCCGCATCCTTCGGGATCTCGGCCGCGGCGCGCACGAAGTTGTAGTGGCCATCGGCCTCGGTGATCCACG
>NZ_JANJUE010000160.1 GCF_024710765.1 Pseudoxanthomonas sp. | reverse complement strand
TCGCCGTGCAGGGTGCGGAAGGTGATTCCGGCGCGCGCGACCCGCGCGCGCTCCTGGCGGATGTTCTTGCGGTGCTTGTGATCGAAGGCGGCCAGGAAGGCATCGAAATCGGTCCAGCCGGTGTCGTTGCGCCAGTGGTACTGCACGTCGGTGCGGGACAGCCAGTTTCCATCGAATGCGACGTCTTCCCCCTCCGAATGGAAGTTGACGTGCACCGAGGACAGCCCGTCCTGTTCCGCCTGCGCGATCAGCGCTCCGGCCAGTTGCCGGCGCAACGCGGCGGTGGGCGCCAGCAGGCGCGGACCGGTGACGGGCGAGTAGGGCACCGCGCACAGCCATTTGGGGAAGTACTCGCGTCCGTAGCGCGCATAGGCCTGCGCCCAGGCGTGGTCGAACACGAATTCGCCGTGGGAGTTGTGCTTCAGGTAGGCCGGCGCGACGGCGACCAGCGTGTCGCCTTCCCACAGGGTGGCGTGGCGCGGCGTCCAGCCCCAGTCCTCGCGCAGGCAGCCGTGCTGTTCCAGTCCGGCCAGGAACGCGTGCGAGACGAACGGATTGCGGCCATCGTGCAGGGCGTCCCATGCCTCGGGGGCAATGCCCGCCAGCGAGGGCAGCGTGCGGAATTTCGCCATCGTCGCGGGCATCAGGGGCGCAGGTGCAGGACGTCGATCGTCGGCGGATTGAACAGGCGCATGGGCAATCCGATTTCGCCCACGCCCGAGGTCGTGAACACGCGTATGCGCCCGCGCGGCGTCGAGGCGAATTGTTCTCCCCGGTCGAAGCCGTGCGCGCTCGGAATCACCCGGCGATACAGCCCGGGAATGCGGATCTGCCCGCCGTGGGTATGGCCGGCCAGGAGCAGGCGCGTGCTCGCCGGATCCAGGTCCATGGCGCTGTCCGGATTGTGCGCGACCACGAAGGTGGGCAGGGAGGACGGGGCGGCGGCCAGGAATGCCGGATCGTCCTTGCCCGCCCATCGATCACCGAGTCCTGCCCAGCGATAGCCGGCGGCGGTGGTCAACAGTTTTCCCTCGATGATCTTCACGCCATGGTGGCCGAGCGCCGCCCGCAGCGCCTGATCGATATCGGGGCCGGGAGCCTGCTGGTCATGGTTGCCCAACACGGCCAGGACCGGAACGCGTACGCGCGACAGCGGCGCGAAAAGCACTTCCAGTGCGCACTGCTGCGCCTGCCGGGGGTCGGGTTCCCGCGAACATTGCGGCCGGGCTTGGGGTTCGTAGGTCAGATCGCCCGCGATCACGACGGCATCGACGGGCAGGTCATTGATCCGTTCCACCAACCGATGCAGGAATCGTGAGTCCTTGTAGATGCCGAGATGGATATCGCTGATCAGCGCGATGTCCGCTTCGGCGCCGGTGCCAGGGAGGGTCGTTTCCCTGACCCGGATCATCTGGGGTTCGACGAACCGCGCCCACACGAACACCAGACCCGCCGCCAGCACGCAGGCGGTGAACCAGCGCCTGCCTGGCCTGCGCAGGCGCCAGGCCAGCCAAGCCAGGCAGGGGAATGCCAGGTAGCTGCCGTAGAACAGCGCCTGCTTGAGCAGGATCTTGTCCACCTCGGAGCGCGGCGGGGATCAGGCGTCCTTGTCGAGGAACCGCTCGGCATCCAGCGCGGCCATGCAGCCGAAGCCGGCCGAGGTGATGGCCTGGCGGTAGTGCTGGTCGGCCACGTCGCCGGCGGCGAACACGCCCGGCACGGTGGTGGCGGTGGCGCCGCCGTCCAGCCCCGACTTGATGGTCAGGTAGCCGTTGTTCATGCCCAACTGGCCCTCGAACAGGCTGGTGTTGGGGGTATGGCCGATGGCCACGAAGAAACCGTGCACGTCCAGGTCGCGGGTGCTGCCGTCCTGCACCGACTTGACCCGCAGGCCGGTGACCCCGGCCTCGTTGCCCAGCACCTCGTCCACGGTGTGGTGCCAGACCGGCTCGATCTTGCCGGCCTGGATTTTGGCGAACAGCTTGTCCTGCATGATTTTCTCCGCGCGCAGGGTGTCGCGGCGGTGGACCAGGTAGACCTTGCGGGCGATGTTGGCCAGGTACAGGGCCTCTTCCACGGCGGTGTTGCCGCCGCCGACCACGGCCACGTCCTGGTCGCGGTAGAAGAAGCCATCGCAGGTGGCGCAGGCGGATACGCCGCGGCCCTTGAAGGCTTCTTCCGAGGGCAGGCCCAGGTACTTGGCGGTGGCGCCGGTGGCCAGGATGAGGGCGTCGGCGGTGTACTCGCCGTTGTCGCCGATGAGCTTGAACGGACGCTGGCCCAGGTCGGCGGTGTGGATGTGGTCGAAGATGACCTCGGTGTCGAAGCGCTCGGCGTGGGCCTGCATGCGCGCCATCAGGTCCGGGCCCATCAGGCCGTGGGCGTCGCCGGGCCAGTTGTCCACCTCGGTGGTGGTCATCAGCTGGCCGCCCTGCTGCAGGCCGGTGACGACGACGGGCTTGAGGTTGGCGCGGGCGGCGTAGACCGCGGCGGTCCAGCCGGCCGGGCCGGAACCCAGGATCAACAGGCGGCAGTGCTTCGAAGTGCTCATGTATACTCGCGGAAAAGGTGGATTGGCCTTGCGAATGCAACGGCTGGCACGCCATCGCAGGCGACATAGAGTGCGGGTGTGATCAGGTTCGATCAAGGCGCGCGGATGGAATGCGGTGATGCGGAACAACACGCGAGCGACAGGCCGGCATCACGCCGGCGATCTGCGACAGGGCGCCACCGTAGCGCCTTTTTTTCTGCGGGCCTCCCACGGCGCGGGTCCGCACCGGCACGATTCCGAGGGCTGAAATCTGCCAATGTTTCGTTTATTATCAAAGACTAATGGAATATTTCTAAGGTCTAATCGAAAGGTGGCGAAACCAGCACCCGAAAACGGCAAGGGCAAAGGCGCGAATGCGGCGGCGCGCAAACAGGCCACCGCCGCGGCGGTGAATCCGCGTCGGCAGCGCCTCTGGCGTGATCTGGCGCTGATCGTGATCGCGCCGCTGCTGCTCTACCTCTTTGCCAGCCTGTTCTCCTATTCGCCGGACGATCCCAGTTGGTCGCAGGCGGGCAGCGTCACCGCGCCGATCCACAATTGGGGCGGCAAGGTCGGTGCCTGGTTGTCGGCGCTGTTGCTGTCGCTGTGCGGCTACGTGGCGTTTTTGCTGCCGGTGATTCTCGGCGCGGTCGCCTGGATCGCGTTGTTCGGCATGGACACCGATGGCGACGGGGAAGCCGATCTCGGCCCGGCGCTGCGGCTGATCGGCATGGTCGGCTTCCTGATCTCCTCCACCGGCCTGCTGTTCCTGCGCGGCGTGTCGGCGGTGCATTTCTCCGATGGCCCCGGTGGCATCCTCGGCACCCTGGTCGGCAAGTCGCTGCTCAGCGGCTTCGGCGGGCTGGGTGGCAACCTGTTCCTGTTGGCGTTGTTCCTGGTCTCGGTGACCCTGGCCACCGGCCTGTCCTGGTTCGCGGTGATGGAGCGCATCGGCAAGGGCGTGCTGGCGTTGCCGGCGATGTTCCGCCGGGGCAGCCAGCAGGCGGCCGAATGGCAGCAGACCCGGGTGATGCGGGAAGAACGCGAGGAAGTGCGCCGCGCCGACGCGGTCCTGCGCGCCAAGCGCGAGCCGGTGAAGATCGAACCGCCGCCAGCGCCGGTGATCGAGAAGAGCGAGCGCGCCAAGCGCGAGCAGCAGATTCCGTTGTTCCATGGCACCGGCGGCGACGCCTCCGGCTTGCCGCCGCTGTCGCTGCTGGACGATCCCAAGCCGCAGGCCAAAGGCTATTCCGAGGAAACCCTGGAAACCCTTTCGCGCCAGATCGAATTCAAGCTCAAGGATTTCCGCATCGATGCGCAGGTGGTCGGTGCCTATCCCGGGCCGGTGATCACCCGCTTCGAGATGGAGCCGGCACCGGGCGTGAAGGTCAGCCAGATCAGTTCGCTGGACAAGGACATCGCCCGCGGCCTGAGCGTGAAGTCGGTGCGCGTGGTCGACGTGATCCCGGGCAAGTCGGTGATCGGCCTGGAAATCCCCAACACCAGCCGCGAGATGATCTTCCTCAGCGAGCTGCTGCGTTCGAAGGAATACGACAAGTCCGGCAGCGCGCTGACCCTGGCGCTGGGCAAGGACATCGCCGGCCGCCCGACCGTGGCCGACCTGGCGCGCATGCCGCACCTGCTGGTGGCCGGCACCACCGGTTCGGGCAAGTCGGTGGCGGTCAACGCGATGGTGCTGAGCCTGCTGTACAAGGCGTCGCCGAAAGAACTGCGGATGTTGATGATCGACCCGAAGATGCTGGAGCTCAGCGTCTACCAGGGCATCCCGCACCTGCTGGCGCCGGTGGTCACCGACATGAAGGAGGCCGCCAACGGCCTGCGCTGGTGCGTGGCGGAGATGGAGCGCCGCTACAAGCTGATGAGCGCGGTGGGCGTGCGCAACCTGGCCGGC
>NZ_JANJUE010000136.1 GCF_024710765.1 Pseudoxanthomonas sp. | reverse complement strand
GTGCCGAACTTCGACTACCGTACCGAAGGCAGCAAGCTGACCGGCCTGAAGATCGTCGAGCTGCCCGCCGAGGACCTGCTGGTCGTCAACGCCGGCAACATCGACCGCAACAACGACGCCATCAAGGCTTCGATCAAGTCCAACCAGGAGTGGATCAAGCGGGTGATGGACGCCAATGGCCTGGAAGCCGCCGGCCCGGTCCGCATCATCACCACCGATTTCGGCGCCGAGAAGTACGCGTTCGACGTGGCCGTGCCGGTCCGCAAGGCGGGCACCGGTCCGAAGACCCCGGGCGCCGACGCCAAGGACAAGGACGGCAACCCGATTCCGGTCCCGGTCCCGGCCACCTCGACCCCGGTCGCTTCCACGGGTGATCTGAAGGTCACCATCCCGTCCGGCGCGCCGGTCGAGCACGTGGTCACCAAGGCCCACCGTTCCGCGTTCGCCAACTACACCGGCTTCATGGCCGAACTGGATGCCAGCCGCAGCGCCCTGCGCGCCTGGGCCGTCACCAACGGTTACGAAGTGGTCGACCGTCCGTACGAGTCCTGGAAGAGCGGCGTGGACAACTCGTTCACCGAGAACGGCCAGTTCGACATCTACTGGGCCATCAAGTAATCCGCTTCGGGATTCCTGCCTTGTCCGTGCAAGGTCCCATGCGTGAACCCGACAACGCGCCGCCCACAGCGGCGCGTTGTTTTTTTGTGCGACCGTTTTTCCACGACGGACAGGCGCTCGCCGGCACCCGCAGGACGCCACGCTGATGCACTACGATCGACGCCAACGCAAACCCTCCGTCTTCGCCCTCTGCGGCGGCCTGCTGGCCGGCGCCTCGGTGGGCCTGTCCGCCTATGCCGCCCATGCCACCGTCGAAGCGCTGGCGCAGTCGCGACTGGAAACGGCGGCGCTGTTCGCGTTCGGGCACGGCGTCGCGCTGGCCGCGCTGGCGCCGGGGACGACGCGTTGGCTGGGAAAGGCGGGCCTGTTCCTGCTGTTGGCCGGTACCCTGCTGTTCTCCGGCAGCCTGATCGCGGCGGTGTTCGCCGGCCTGTCCACCCAACTGGCGCCGGCCGGCGGCATGGCGCTGATGGCGGGCTGGCTGCTGTGGGCCCTCGACGCCGTGCGCAGGTGAGGCCATGCCCCGTTATTCGCGCGGATTCGATACCGAGGCGGCGTTCGAACACCTGAGCCGGCGCGACCGCAAGCTGGGCACATGGATGAAGCGGATCGGCTACATCGAACCGCAGCCCAGCTGGCGCAAGCCGTTCGATCCGGTCGATGCGCTCGCCCGCGCGATCCTCTACCAGCAACTCAGCGGCAAGGCGGCGGCGACGATCGTCGGACGGGTGGAAACGGCCATCGGCAGCGCCCGGCTGCATTTCGACACCCTGGGAAAGATTGACGATGCGGCGCTGCGAGCCTGTGGCGTTTCCGGCAACAAGACCCTGGCGCTGCGCGATCTGGCCGCGCGCGAGGCGCGCGGGGAGATTCCCGATCTGCGGCGGATGTCGACGATGAGCGAGGACGCGATCGTAGAGGCGCTGGTGCCGATTCGCGGCATCGGTCGCTGGACCGTGGAGATGATGCTGATGTTCCGGCTTGGCCGCCCCGACGTGCTGCCGGTGGACGATCTTGGCGTGCGCAAGGGCGCGCAGTTCGTCGACCGGCTGGAAACCGCGCCGACGCCGAAGGAACTGGTGGCCCGCGGCGAGCGCTGGGGACCGTACCGGACCTACGCCGCCCAGTACCTGTGGCGCATCGCCGACTTCGGCACCGAGGCCAAGGCGCCGACCAAGCGTTCGCAGGACTAGGGCGGAGCTCGTTCCGCCGATGTTTCCCTCGCTCGAACCACCCGCCGTCGCGGTGGAACGAACGGGCGGCCATGCAGAGCGAAGCCCGCTCCGCTGAACCCCCGGCGCCCAATCCTTGAACGCCGCAGCGGAACGGGCTCCGCGCTACATGTCAGCGCCTGAAACTCATGCGCAGCAACGTGTCGTCGTGACGCACGTAGTGGTGGTACAGCGCGGCCAGCGCATGCAGGCCGATCAGCCAGTAGCCGGCGACGGCGATGCGCTCGTGCCATTCCTTGAGGCTGTCGCCCAGGGTTTCCCGTGCGCCCATCAGGGTCGGCAATGCCCAGCCGCCCAGCGCCGGTGAGGTGCCTTCCGCATTGAGCAGCAGGTAACCCAGCACCGGCGTGACCAGCATCAGGCCATACAGCGCCAGCGCCATCGCGCCGGCGGTCAGCTTCTGCCAAGCCGGCGGCACCGGCGCGATCGGCGGGGCAGGCGACGACACCCGCACCAGCAGGCGCACCAGGGTCAGGCCGAATACGCTGATGCCGAGGAAGAAATGCGCGGTCTTGATCAGCTGGCGCGCATCGCTGCCGCGCGGGAACAGGCCGCGCAGCTCGATGGTGGCATAGACGCCGATCAGCAACAGCAGGGTCAGCCAGTGCAGGGCGACCAGGGACGGACGGTAGCGGGCATGGGTCGAGAACATCGGGGCGGCCATGTCGGGAGTACACGGCGAGTATCGATACCCGGCGCGGGCGGCACATTGATCTCGCTCAAGTCCGCCGCGCTTTCGCCCACGATGAGGGGGCAACGACAATGCAAATCGTTACGCCGAATTGCCTGCTAGCCGGTCTGCCGCGCGTGCCCGCGTCTTCAGGCCACCGCCTGCGCCTGTCGCAGCGACTGCTGGTGCCATTGCATGCGTGACAGTCGGTTCACGATCACCAGGAACACCAGGCACAGCACGATATTCACGGCTTCCACCACGACTGATATCTGGTTCGCCAGCATCCCTTCGGAGATGATCTCAGCCCTGAAAGTGAGTCGGGCGGACACGTTGCTGAGAATGTTGCTCGACAGCCAAAGACACCACCAGAGCGGTAGCCAGAAAGGAATGGGGACGAGCCGCATGCGCGCGGGATCGTCGCTTGCGCGCCAGATTTCCTTCATCGCCTGGTAGGGTTTCCAGAGCGTGGCGATGGGAATGAAATACCAACCCACGGCCCAGCCCGGGGTGTACTCCATGTGCTGTGCGCCCGCGAAATAGCGCGCATTCCAGGCCATTCGATATATCCACATCGCAACGACCACGAAGGCGCCAAATACCGCGACAAACTGGACCGCGCCAAGCAACATGATGGGGATGAGCATCTGATCATAGATGTCGTCCAGGCTGTCCGTGGCCGAATACTCTCCCATCAATGAAATCTCGTGGAGTGCTAGCGCGCTCGCGCAGAGGGAGGTGAATATGCCGAGTCCCAGGAAAATCCGGGTGGCGAGCGTCAGTAGCGCAGGGTTCTTGAAGTAGGAAACGCCGAGCGGTGCCGCCGCCCCGGCGCTGGCCGCCGACGCCTGATACGGATTGTCCATGTCATTCCCCGAACGATGTCGATCACGTTACGCAGGAAGGTCATTAGCGGCAAGAGGGATGCCGCCGGCGACGCATCGGCTGGTCACCCGGTCGGTCTCGTCCAGGCATCGGTGCATCCGATGCGGGATCGACTCAAGCAGGCAGGTATTTGTCCCACAGCCGATTGCGGAAACGACGCTGCGGATCGACCTGGCGCTTGATCGCGGCGAAGGCCGTGGCTTCCGGATAGGCGTGGTGGAACTGTTCGGGCGTGGCGTGCAGGCGGTAGGGCAGGTAGTAGCGTCCACCCAGCGCCAGCGCGGTGTCGATGAGCTGGCGGGTCCAGGGACCGGCTTTCCGGTCGACGCCTGACCAGGCACGCTGCTTGTGGTAAAGCACGAAGGAAAACACTTCCTGCGGCGCCCACTTCAGCAGCGACACCGTGTCGGCGGGCGAGTGCCGGATGGAGACGTTCAGCGCGTTGACCTCGTGCTGTCGCAGGATGGCCGTCATCCTCCGCGCGAAGGTCGCGAACGACTTCACCGGGATGAAGTACTCCTGCAGCAGGTAGGTCGAGAACATCCGCGTGCGCGGCTCCAGCGAGGCCGCATCCAGGCTTGCCTCGCGGTTGCGCATGGCCACCACCGGTTCGGCCAGGATGCGTTCGGTCTGGAACTTCTCGCGCAGCGAGCCGCCGCCGGGAAGTTCGGAGGCCGACCAGATCAGGTTCTGCTCGCGCCCGTAGTCGAGGTCGCGCGGCACCAGCCGTTCGGTGAGGGTGAGCGGTTGTTCGGTGCGGGTCCAGCTGATGGCCAGTGGCCGGTCAAAATCCGGCGGCATCAGATCGGCGTTGTGCAGCAGGATGCCCGGTCGCGCGTGCACGGCGTCGCGGAAGAAGTCCGGATATTCGTCCAGCGCCACCCGCTGCGCGTCGCGGCGGATCGGGAAGTTCGCGTCCAGATCCAGTTCCACCTCGGTGACCACGCCCAGCCCGCCGTAACCGCCCAGCACCGCCGCGAACAGTTCGGGCGAGTGCTGGTGATCCAGCTCATGCACGCCGCCGTCGGCGGTCACCAGTTGCAGGGCGCGGACCGAATGCGCCACGGGCCCGGCGCCGACATAGCGGCCGTGGCAGTTCACCGACAGCGAACCGCCGATCGAGAAGTTGCTGTAGCTTTGCATCACCCGTACCGCGAGATCGTGCGGATCCAGATGGTCCTGCAGATCCCGCCAGCACATTCCGGCCTGCACGCGCGCGGTGCGGGCTTCGGTATCCAGGCGAAGCAGCCGTTTCATGCCGCGCATGTCGATGTGGGTGGAGCCATCGGCGGCGATCTGCCCACCCATGCTGTAGCGCGCGCCCTCGATTGAAAGCGGGCCACGGGTCTGGCGCAGGGCCTGCTGGAGGGCGGCGGTGGAACCGGGGTGGATCTGCCCGGCGACCGGGACATGATCGATGTCGCTGACATCGCCGACGGATTCGGTGTCCTTGCCAGGGCGACAGCCGACTGCGGCGGCGGCGCTGCCCAGCGCCATCGCCCGCAACAGGCGCCGGCGCTGGCGCTCCGTCTCAGTCGGCATCGACCGCGACATCAGCGGCGAAGCACCAATGCCACGGCTCGTACACGATGCCGTGCGGGTTGTCGCGCGGATAACTGAGGGTGAAGCCGAACGCGCCCGCGTTCGCCATCAGCCAGGCGAACGCGGTGGTGTTTTCGAAACTTTCCTCGGCCGGCGGTTCATCGGGCGCGCCGATGTCCAGCGCCCGTCCGCTGTGATGCTCGCTGTAACCCGGCGCGGCATTGACTGAAAGAATCTGCGCCACGGTCTGCCCGCGCGCCAGCTTGCGCTCGAAAATCCCGAGTTGGTAGTCGTGGCTGCGGTAGCCGGAGATCGCCTCCAGCACCACGCCGTCGCGCGCGGCGGCATCGCGCAGGGCCAGCCAGCCGCGCGCGGCGGCCAGGGTCAGCCACAGGGCGCGCCGATAGCGGTCGAAGCCCGCGAACGCCAGGGTGTCGGGCTCGGCCACCAGCGGCAGGCCGGTGCGCTCGCCGTAGCTTTCGTCCAGGCCCAGCGCGTGCAGGTGATCGCGCAGGGCATCCAGCGGCAGTTCGCCGGCGTCACCCAGCCAGGGGCCGCGTCCGTCGCGCTCGTGATCCAGCCGATCCAGCGCGGCCTCGACGCCGGCCTCGCGCGGCAACCCGGCCAGCAGCGGCATCAGTCCTTCGGGCAGTTCCGCGGCCAGGTAGCGGCCGTCGCGCTTGCGCCGCAGTACCCGCCGCGCGCGGGCGAGGATGCGCGCATCGGCGTTGCTGCGCGCGCGCAGCAGGCCGCCGGGCCACAGTTCCACCTCGGGCGTGTTGAGCAGTCGGGTCTTGAGCGGAACCGGAGGCGTGTGCATGCCCCGCAGCTTAGCGTCGCGACGTGGAGGCCGCCACTTCGCGCAGGCCGTCCAGCAGTTCGCGGGGTTTTTCGGGACTGAGCAGCACCAGCGGGCCCTCGCGCAGGGGCAGCACCAGCACCCGCGCGCGATCGCTGATCAGGCAGAACGCCCTGGCCTTGTTGCGCAGTCGATAGTGGCCGGCGGTGAACGCGGGCAGGCTGAAGCCATTGGTCTTCACCCGCGGCTTGAATTCGGTGTGCTCGTCCAGATCGACGATCCGCGCCTTGTCCAGATCGATGGCGCTGATCGGAACCTGCTTGCGGAACATGGTCGCGGTGATTTTCAGTTCGCCCTGTTCCAACTGGATGCGGCGTCGGCGCAGCAGCAGATGCAGGACCACGCCCACCAGCAGCACGAACGGCAGGGTGAACAGCAGGCCGCGCGGCGCCTGCTCGCTGGAACTCCACAGCACGGAACCGGCCGCGATGGCCATCGCGCTGGTCATCGGCAGCCACAGGCCGAGCAGGGTCCAGCGGTCGAGCGGGGCAACGGGAAAATCGCGGGTCATGCTCAGTGTTCCTTGATCCAGCGGACGGCATCGGCGATCAGTTGCGGATCGACCTGGCCCGGGCGCTGGTATTCGGACAGCGTGCCGACGCCTTCGCCGGCGATGCCCAGGTGGTTCAGCGCCGGGTAGTGCTTGAACGTGGCCTTGCGATCGCCGGCCAGGCCTTCGCGCCAGCGTTGCCAGTCGGTATCGACGACCTGGAAATCGCGGCCACCTTGCAACAGCAGCAGCGGCAGTGCGCTCGCCCTGGCTTCGGCGACCGGATCGATAGCTTCCAGCGAGCGCCAGTAGCGGGCGGGCAGGCCCAGCGGGGTATCGGTGGAATCGTCGGGCGCGTCACCGCGGACGTTGGCGATTTGCGCGTCGAGCTTGTCCAGGAACGCCTGCTTTTCCGCGCTCGGCGGGCCCTGCTGCGCCAGCAGGTAGCGGTTCTGTTCCGGCAGGATCGTCAGCAGCGAACGGGCGGGCGCGGCGAACAGGATCAGGCCGGCCACCTGGCCGGAGCGCTGCGCGATGCGTGGCGCCAGCATGCCACCCTGGCTGTGTCCGAGCACGAACACGCGCTTGCCGTCGATGCCGGGCTGCGCGCGCAGGGTGGCGATCGCGGCGACCGCGTCGTCGGTGACCTCGTCATCGACGGTGAACGGTTTGCCGC
>NZ_JANJUE010000353.1 GCF_024710765.1 Pseudoxanthomonas sp. | reverse complement strand
TGCTGGCGCGGAAGGATTCCCTGCGGCGTGATGCCGCGTACTGGCAGGAGTGGAAGCCCACGGGCTTCTACGGGCACGGGTTGGGAATCCTCGGTTCCGCAAGCATGATGCTGGGGGTCGCGCTCTACAGCTCGCGCAAGCGGGTGCGGCGCCTGCGCAATCTGGGGAAGATCAGGCACTGGCTTGAGTTTCACATCTTCCTGTGCCTGCTCGGTCCCGTGCTCGTGCTCTACCACACCACCTTCAAGTTCGGCGGCATCGTGGCCGTCAGCGCGTGGAGCATGATCTTCGTCGCGCTCAGCGGCATCCTCGGCCGCTACATCTACACGCAGATCCCCAAGACGATCGAAGGGCAGGAACTGTCGATGGGCGACCTGGCCGCGCAGAACGACCGCATGCGCACGGTGCTCACGCGCACCTACAAGGTTGACGACGACACCCTGGCGATGATCGACGGCATCAGCCACGTCGACGCCGCGGGCGAGGATCCCTCGATCTTCGCGAGCGTGCTCGCCCTGGTGCGCGACGATCTCGGCCGCCGCTCGCGTCTGGCGCGCCTGCGCGCGCATCTGGTGGCGCGGGGGCTTCCCACCGACGCGGTGCGCGACGTGATGGAGATCGCCCGGCGCAAGTCGCTGCTGTTGCGGCGCATCGCCTTTCTCGGCACGGCGCAGGCCATCTTCCACTACTGGCATGTCGTGCACTTCCCCTTCTCGATCATCATGTTCCTGATCCTGATCGTGCACGTCGTGGTCACGGTCTCGCTCGGCTACACCTGGATTTTCTGACGCTCGCTGCCGGGAACGCCCCGGTGGCTTCCCCCGTATGATGAGGATACCCCGCTTCGGAGTCACCATGGTCGTTGTGCCGCGATTCATCCGCGCCGCAGGCGCACTCCTCATGCTGTCTCTCATGTGGCCCGTGCCCGTTGCCGCACAGGACACGCCCGGTCGCGCGCCGCACGCATCGTATGGGATTCCCTGCGGCACCTGCCACACGGCCGCGTCGTGGAAGACATTGAAGAAGGACATCCGCTTCGATCACGCGCTGACCGGGTACGCGCTGGTCGGGCGGCATGCCTCGGCCACGTGCGGAAGCTGTCATGCGAAGATCGCGTTCAAGGATCTGACCACCGCCTGCGTGCAGTGTCATGCCGACCGGCATGCGGGCGAGTTCGGCGATCGGTGCCAGGACTGCCACCAGCCCACGGCGTGGCGCAATCCCAGCGCCGAGGTGGCGCGTCATCAGCTCACGCGGTTTCCGCTCTTCGGCGCGCATCAGCAGTTACCCTGCGAGAGCTGCCACACGCAGCAGCTCGATCAGCAGTTCCGTGCGACGCCGGCGGATTGTTTCGCGTGTCATGAGAGCGACTACCGCGGGGTGGTCGAGCCGAATCACGCGGCGGGGGGATTCTCGCACGCCTGCATGGAGTGTCACGATCCCGCCCGCTGGAAGCCGGTGCGCTTCGACCACGACAACACGAATTTCCGTCTGACGGGCGCGCACCGCCGCATCGAGTGCGCGCGCTGCCACGAGGGCGGCCGCTATGCAGGGCTGCCGCTGACCTGCGACGGGTGTCACACCGAGACGTATCATGCGACGACGCGTCCGAACCATGCCGTGGTGGGCTTCTCCATGCAGTGTGCGGACTGCCACTCGACGCAGGCCTGGCAGCCGGTCGAGCGGATGCCCGCGAACATCGATCATGCGAAG
>NZ_JANJUE010000329.1 GCF_024710765.1 Pseudoxanthomonas sp. | reverse complement strand
TGCGCCTAGATCGGCCGCGTTTTCGCGGCCTGCTCGGGCACGCCGGATTCATTCACACCTTCTGAGCCCCACCCCGGGAGCCTGCCCGTGCAATCAGGCCGAGTTGCCCAGCAGTGTGGCGACCAGCTCGCCGGTGGTGGTCGCGCCCAGCTTGCGCATCAGCCGCCCCCGGTGGGCCTCGACGGTGCGGTGGCTGATGTCCAGCAGGCGCGCGATCTGCTTGCTGGTGGCGCCGGTCACGATGTGCTGCGCGATTTCGCGCTCGCGCACCGTGAGGTCGGCGCTCACCGGGCGGCGCTGCGAGATGTCCTCGAACATCCACACGGCATGGGCAAACGGGTCGGCACGGTCCAGGGCCCGGCCGGCCACATGGCACCAGAACAGCGAACCATCGGACCGGGCCATGATGCGCTCGTCGCTGTAGGTTCCGGTGGCCTTCATCACGGGCAGGCCCAGGTTGCCGATGTGGGTGAACTCCTCGAACGAGGGGTAGAGCTGGGCCATGGAATGGCCCATGAGGTCGGTTTGCGCATGGCCAAACATCTGCGCAAACGCCTCGTTGCAGATCTCGATCGTCCGGTTGCGCGAAACGCACATGCCCACCGGGGCCAGATTGAAGGCCAGTTCCAGCGTGTGCTGCATGTCGGAGGAGGTGTCCATGGCGGGTGATTCTGCCGCAGGGTGCCCTGGGTGGGGGGGTGGGGAAACTACCTGCTTGTGCAGGGGGCGGGGCAGGCTGTGGGCGGGGGCTGCATGGCAGTGCCCGCGATGGGGTGCCATGCAGCTGCCGCCGTCTGTCACCCCTCCATCACCACCGGCCCTCCCTGGGCCAGTGCGCGCTGGTAGGCCGGGCGCTGGTGCATGCGCTCGCGATAGGCCAGCAGGTGCGGATGGCGGGCGCCTTCGTCGGCGCGCGCAAGGGCTGCCTCCACGGCAAAGCTCATCTGGAAGTCGGCGATGCTCAGGTGCTCGCCCGCAAACCAGCGGTGCTGCGCCAGGTGCGCATCCATGAAGGCCAGCGCCGTGGCCAGGTTCGGGTCGATGAGCTTTTTCTGCACCTGTTCGCACAGCGTGCGCGCAATGGGCCGCACAAAGAAGGGCATGGGCTGCGTGGGGATGGTGCGAAAC
>NZ_JANJUE010000285.1 GCF_024710765.1 Pseudoxanthomonas sp. | reverse complement strand
AACCTCGCGCTCGGGGACGCTGGCCGTCATCCAGACCGTGGACAAATCCGCGACCGTCATCAGTGCGGCATTGATGTCGTTCCAATAGCCTCCCTGCGCGCCTTGCATCTCCACGACACGTCCGCTGATCGGCGAATGCAGGACGTAGGTCCGGCCGCTGCCGCGGTCCGCACCCAGTTGGGCAAGATGCGCGGCGGCCACCCGCGCGTCGGCTTCGGCGCTGGCCAGGCCGAGCCGCGCGGCCTCGAAGTCCTTGCGGGCCGTGACGTCGGCATCGAACAGCCGCCGTTCGCGCTCGAAATCCCGTCGCGCCTGGGCGGCGGCGGCGGCCGTCTTGGCATGTTCGGCGCGTGCGCTGGCGGCTTCGGCCGAATCCAGGGTGAAGAGCGCGTCTCCCGCCCGCACCTCGTCGCCCAGCACGCGATGGATTCGCAGCACGCGGCCTGCGACCGGAGGCGTGATGCTGACGCGCATCTCCGGTGCCGCCTCGATGGCTCCGGGCGCATTCAGTGGCCGGGAGATTTCCGACGGCTGGAAGGCCATGACGTCCAGGCGGCCCCGCAAGGGCGAGGAGGCGGGTACCTCGATGACGCCGGCGTCGTGGCGGATCGGCGTGGCGGGCGTGTCGGTCGAGTTCGCGGCGCGACCGTCGCATGCGGTCTGCAACACGCAGGCGAGCAGCACGAGGGCGGGGCAGGTCCAATGGGACATGGGGATTCTCGGAGGAAAGAGGGGGAAAGGCGGCTGATCGCCTACGCGGGAACCGATTCCCAGCACAGCCGGCAAACGCCGGGGCGACGTCGCAGACGACGCAGCCAATGGAGCAGTTCGCCATGACGATGGGCGGGGACATCGAGGTAGAGCACCCAGGGCACCTGCGTGCGGCGCCGACGGCAGGCATGCAGGCGCAGGCAGCGTCGATGGCTCGTCGAGCCCAACCAGCGGTCCATGATCGGCTGCAGATGGGGCTGGATGCTGAGGCTGACCCGTATCTGCCGGTATCCCCCCGCAGATGA
>NZ_JANJUE010000034.1 GCF_024710765.1 Pseudoxanthomonas sp. | reverse complement strand
CCTTCTGGCGCACGCCGAAGCGCTGTTCCTCGTCGACGATGACCAGGCCCAGGTCCTTGAACTTCACGTCCGGCTGCAGCAGCCGGTGGGTGCCGACGATCACGTCCAGCTTGCCTTCGGCGAGCTTCTCCAGTTCGGCCTTGATCTCCTTGGCGGTCTTGAAGCGCGACAGCACTTCCACCCGCAGCGGCCAGTCGGCGAAGCGGTCGCGGAAGTTGCGGTAGTGCTGCTCGGCCAGGAGGGTGGTGGGCACCAGCACCGCCACCTGCTTGCCCGCGCTTGCCGACGCGAAGGCGGCGCGTACCGCCACCTCGGTCTTGCCGAAGCCGACGTCGCCGCAGACCACCCGGTCCATCGGCTGGCTGCTGCCCAGATCGCGCAGCACCGCCTCGATCGCGGCGTGCTGGTCCGGGGTTTCCTCGAACGGGAAGGCGGCGGCGAACGGTTCGTACATCGCCCGATCCACCGGCAGCGCCAGGCCGGCGCGGGCCTGACGGCGGGCCTGGATTTCCAGCAGTTCGGCGGCGACGTCGCGGACCTTCTCGGCGGCCTTCTTCTTGGCCTTGGTCCAGGCTTCGCCACCGAGCGAATGCAGCGGCGCGGTTTCCACCGACGCGCCGGAGTAACGGCTGATCAGGTGCAGCTGCGCGACCGGCACGTACAGGCGATCGCCCTTGGCGTATTCGATTTCCAGGTATTCGCCGGGCAGGCCGCCGGCTTCCAGCACCACCAGGCCGCGGTAACGACCGACGCCATGATCCTCGTGGACGATCGGCGCGCCTTCGCTGAGCTCGCCGAGGTCGCGGATGATGCTGTCCGGCTCGCGCCCGGTGCGCTTGCGGCGATAGGGCTGGGTGGCGCGCTCCGGGAACAGCTGGCGCTCGGTGAGCACCGCGATCGCCGGCGCGTCCAGTGCGAACCCGTCTTCCAGCGGCGCCACCGCGATGCCGAAGCGGGGGCCATCGGCGAGGAAGGCGGGCAGATCGTGCAGCACCGCGGGTTTCAACTCCGCCGATTGCAGCACTTCCAGCAGGGCTTCGCGGCGACCGGCCGAATCGGCGGCGATCAGCACGCGTCCGGGGTAGTGATCCAGGAACGAGCGCAACGCCAGGCCGGGCACCTGATCCTTCTGCGCCAACGGCAGGGTGGGCGCCGGCTGATCGCCCAGCGGCGCGGCGTCGGCGTGGCGCGGGTGATCCGGGCCACAGACCTCGATGCGCGGCGATTGGTTCAGGCGCTCGCGCAGGGTGTCCGGCGGCAGGTACAGCTCCTCCGGCGGCAGCAGCGGCCGTTCGATATCGTGACGCCGCTGTTCGTAGCGGTTGCGGGTCTGCGCCCAGAACGCATCGGCCGCGGCGCTCGCGCCGTCGGCCAGCAGCGGCAGTGCGCGATCGCCCAGATAGTCGAACAGGGTGGCGGTCTGTTCGAAGAACAGTGGCAGGTAGTACTCCACCCCTGCCGGCGCCAGCCCGGACTTCAGGTCCTGGTACAGCGCGCTGCGGCGGGTATCCACGTCGAAGCGTTCGCGCAGCAGGTTCATCGCCCGCGCCAGCGAGGCATCGTCCAGCGGCACCTCGCGGCCGGGCAGCAGCTGCACGGCGTCGGTCTTTTCCAGCGAGCGCTGGCTTTCCGGGTCGAACTCGCGGATCGAATCGATGGTGTCGTCCAGCAGTTCGATGCGCAGCGGCGCGTCCGCGCCCATCGGATACACATCGAGCAGGCCGCCGCGGACGGCGAAATCACCCGGGTCCAGCACCTGTGGCACGTGCCGGTAGCTGGCGGTTTCCAGGCGCCGCTTCTCCGCGTCGAAATCCAGCACCTGGCCGACCCGGTAGTCGAAGCTGCCGCCGACCACGTGCCGCAACGGCGGCAACCGTTGCATCAGGGTCTGCACCGGCACCACCACGATGCCGCGCTTCAGCGTGGGCAAACGGTGCAGCGCGGCCAGGCGTTGGGAGACGATGTCCGGATGCGGGCTGAAGCGGTCGTAGGGCAGGGTTTCCCAGTCCGGGAACGGCAGCACCGGCAGGTCCGGCCGGCCCTGTTCGCCCAGCAGCGTGCGCAGATCGGCTTCCAGCTGGTGGGCGTTGTGGTTGTCGCGCGCGATCGCCACCACCGGGCCGTCGTGGGCCAGCGCGGCGCGCATCAGGAACCAGGCCAACGCCGATGGCGAGGCCGGCACGCGCCACCAGGCGCGGGCCTGGGTACCGCCGGGAAGGGAAGGAACGGGATGGGAGGAAGCGGAATTCTTGATGGAAGTCATCGGCGCACAAAACAGCGGCAGCGCCGGAGGCGTCATCGGCCACCAGCGCAAAGGACCGCCAGTCTACCGCGCCAGGCCTGCCGCCCGGCTAAATGCCGGCGGCAAGCGGGTCATGCGTGCTCATTCGGCGGTGACGGGGTCGATCACCGCGCGGACTTCGGCGATGCGATCGGCCGGGAAGCCGCCCTGCCGCGCGTGCTCGCGGATCAGGTCTTCGTTCGGCGCCAGGTACACGCAGTACACCTTGTCGGCGGTGACATAACTCTGCAGCCATTGCACCTGCGGTCCCAGTCCTTCCAGCACCTGGCAGGAACGGCGCGAGATGGCTTTCAGCTCGTCGGCCGCCAGTTGGCCGGCACCGGGAATGTCGCGTTCGATCACATAGCGGGGCATGGGCGTCTCCCGTGGTTCAGGGGCGTGCTTCGAACACCAGGTTGAACGGAGTCTGCGCCGCGCGCCGGAAGCGGCCGAAGCCGCCGGCTTCCATCACCGCGCGCAGGCGCGCCTCGCCGGCCTGCGCGCCCAGCGCCGGACCGTGGCGGGCCAGCGACACCGGCACGCAGATCTGCGAGGACGCGCCGTAGTACACCCGGCCGACCGGATTGAGGTTGTCCTCGACGTTGTCGCCGGCGAACGGCTCCACCAGCAGGCAATGTCCGTCCGGCTTCAGCGCCTGGCGCGCATGCCGGGCGGCGCCGACGGGATCGGCCATGTCGTGCAGGCAGTCGAAGAAGGCGATCAGGTCGAAGTCGCGTTCGGCGTAGCCGGTGGCGTCGGCCACTTCGAAGCGTGCATTGTCGAGCCCGGCTTCGCGCGCGCGTTCGCCGGCGACCCGGATCGATTCGGGGTGGTAGTCGTAGCCGATGAAACGCGAAGCGGGGTAGGCGCGCGCCATCAGCAGCGTGCTCGCGCCGTGGCCGCAACCGACGTCGGCGACCTGCGCGCCGGCGGTGAGCTTGGCCATCGCGCCGTCCAGCGCCGGTAGCCATTCGCCGAGCAGATGCGCGTTGTAGCCGGCGCGGAAGAAGCGCTCGGTGCCATGGAACAGGCAGGCATGATGATCGCCCCATTCCAGCCCCGCGCCGGTGCGGAAGTTGTCCACGGTGCGGTCCAGCGCGTGGAACACGGCCTCGATGATGTAGTAGGCACCGGGCAGATCGACCGGGCTGGCCGGATCGGCCAGGCATAGCGCCTGTTCGGGCTCCAGGCGGTACTCGCCGCTGGCGGGGTCGTAGGCGACATAGCCGCCGGCGGCCTGGTTGGCCAGCCATTCGCGCAGGTAGCGCTCATGGGTGCCGGTCCGTTCGGCCAGCGCGGCCGGAGTGAGCGGGCCCTCGGACAGCGCCTTGTACAGGCCCAGCCGGTCACCGGCCAGGATCAGGGTGGCGCTGATGGCCGCGCCAAGGTCCTCGACCGCCTTGCCGAGGAAGGTGTTGAGCCGGGTTTCGTCGATGCCCATCGGGGCGCCCTCCGATCACGCGCGACAGCACCTGCCGCAGGCCTCCCCAGACAGTCATGATGACGGCGATGCCGATGGCGGACGGCCGTCCGCCGGTCGGAAAGCGGCCCGATCAGGGGCCTTCGTTGAGGTCCAGCACCACCCGCACCAGGCCGGGCGAGGCGTCGGCCTCGCGGACCTGCTTGAAGCCCAGCGACTGCGCGAGCTGCAGCATCGGCAGGTTGCTGTCGAGGACGTCGCCGTACAGGCGGTCCAGCTTCTTCGAACGCGCCCACTTCACCAGTCGGCGCATCAGGTGGCGGCCCAGTCCCTGGCCGGCGATGAAATGGCTGACCAGGATGGCGAACTCGGCTTCGCGGGTGCGGTTGACCACCGACGCCCGCGCCACCGCGCCGACCAGCGCCTCGCCCGGCGGCAGCGATTCGGCGGCGACCAGGGCGAATTCGGTCTGCGGGTCCGGCTGGCTCAGGCGCTGGGCCATTTCCGGGGTCAGTTCGCGCAGGGCATACAGGAACCGCTGGCGGATTTCGTCCGGCCCGAGCAGGGTGAAGGCGCCCTGGATGGGGCCGGCGTCCTCGGGGCGGATCGGGCGAATCAGCAGCTCGCGCCCGCTGGGCAGGCGGAAGTGTTCATGCCAGGGCGGCAGTCGTTTCGGCGCGGTCATGTGATCATGCTCGCATGAAATCCGCCGATCCGGCGAGCTGCCTGAACAGCGGTTCAGGCAGCGTGGCGTTTGCCGCGCAGGCGTCCCAACAGGGTCGTCACCGCCAGGATCACGGCACCGGCGACGATGCCGCCCCCGGCGTTGAACAGCATCGACAGCAGCCCGCCGAGCGCCCCGTTCGCGTAGGGCTCGATGAAGTGATGCAGGGCGGCGATGCCATGCACCAGGATGCCGCCGCCGACCAGGAACATCGCGGCGGTGCCGGCGATGGACAGGAACTTCATCAGGTACGGCGCGCTGTGCAGGATGCCGCGGCCGAGCGCGCGCTTGAAGCGCGGCCAGCCGCCTTCGCGGCCGTCGCGGTTCAGCGCCATGCCGGCGTCGTCGAGCTTGACGATGCCGCCGACCAGGCCATACACGCCCACGGTCATGATCAGCGCGATGGCCACCAGGGTGAGCAGTTGTTCGGTGAAGGTGCGCCCGGCCAGCGTGCCCAGCGAGATGACGATGATTTCGGCCGACAGGATGAAGTCGGTGCGGACCGCGCCGCGGATGCGCTGCTTTTCGAACGCGACCATGTCGACCTGTTCGTCCTGGACCGCGCGCAGGCGTTCGGCATGCTCCTGGTCGCCTTCCTGCTTGCCGTGCAGGAACTTGTGCGCCAGCTTCTCCACGCCCTCGTAGCAGAGGAAGGCGCCGCCCAGCATCAGCAGCGGGGTGATCAGGGGGATGTTCACCCCGCGCCCGTGCAGCCAGGTTTCCAGCGCGCTGATCGCCAGCGCGGCCGGCACCAGAATCGCCTTGTTGACCAGCGAGCCCTTGGCCACCGCCCACACCAGCGGCAGTTCGCGGTCGGCCTTGATGCCGGACACTTGCTGCGCATTGAGGGCCAGATCGTCGCCCAGCACGCCGGCGGTCTTCTTGGTGGCGATCTTGGTCATCGCCGAGACGTCGTCCAGCAGGCTGGCGATGTCGTCGATGAGGGCGAACAGGCTGGATCCGGCCATGGAGGGACCTGCGGGGAAGGGAGCGGCGATTCTCGCACAGGGGCCGCGCGGCGACGCGGGATCAAGATATTGGCAAGGGCCCGGCAGGTCCGGGCGCGTGCCGGCTTAGCGCTCCCGCCGGATCCACTCCAGCCGGGTGCTCGCGCCCGCTTCGCCGAGCGCCGCCTGCAGGGCCGGCAGCACCGGCGCGATCGCGGCATCGAACTGCCAGGGCGGATTGATCACCAGCATGCCGCTGCCGTTGAGCCGCAGCGGTGAATCGTCCGGACGGATCTGCAGTTCGGCCACCAGCGCCGCCTTGGCCGGCAATGCGGCGGCCTTGCGGAAGAACGGCTGCAGGCTGCGGCGCTGCTTGATCGGATACCACACCGCGTAGGTCGCGTTCGGCCAGCGCTGCAGGCCGTCGCGCAGGGCGTCGAGGATTTGCGGGTACTCCGCGTCCTGCGCCTCGTACGGGGGATCGATGAGCACCAGTCCACGCGCGAAGCGGGTGTCGCCGATGCGCGGCGGCAACAGGGCGTGCATCGCCGCGTAGCCGTCGCGGGCATGCACCGCCACCCGCGCGTCATGGGCGAACAGCGCCTTGAGCTCGGCGGCCTCCTCGGGCTGGAGTTCGCAGGCGGCGAGCCGGTCCTGCGCACGCATCGCCTGTGCCGCCAGCAGCGGCGAACCCGGGTAGGCCACCAGCGCGCCGACCGGGTTGTCCGCCTGCACCGCGCGCAGGTAGGCCTCCACCGGGGCCGGCAGGCGCGCCGCGTCGAACAGCCGGACGATGCCGCCATCGGCCTCGGCGGTCTTGCGGCTCTCACCGCCGCCCAGCAGGTAGCGGCCGCGGCCGGCATGCGTGTCCAGCACGAAGAACGGCGTGTCCTTGCGCTTCAGGGCGTCCAGCAGGGCCAGCAGCAGGACGTGCTTGAGGACATCGGCATGGTTGCCGGCGTGGAAGGCGTGGCGGTAGTTCATCGGTGGAGTATGCCGGGATTCAAGCGATCGCCGGCAAAGCGTCGGCGCCAGTACCGGCATCCAGAGGCTCGCCGGCCTGTTCGCGCAGCCAGGCTCGCACGCGCATCACCGCCTGGTTGCCCGCGTGGCGTGGCGCCCACAACAGCCGGATCGGATGGCCTTCCAGCACCGGCCCGAAAGGTTGCATCAGGGTACCGGCGCGCAGTTCGCCGGCCACCAGCGCGAGGTTCGCCAGCAGCACGCCCTGGCCGGAGATCGCCGCGACGATGGCGTGCGACTCGTCGGAGAACATCCGCTCCGGCGCATCGCCCGCCGCCAGTCCGGCCTTGCGCAACCACAGCGGCCAATCGGGCGTGGCGCGATCGCGGTGCCGCCATTCAAAGCGCAGGCGCGGGAATGAAGGCAAGCGTGCCGGATCGCGCAGCTTCAGGCGCGGACTGCAGACCGGCGCGAAACGGCATCGAAGCAGGATGTCCGCGTGCAGGCCCGGCGGCGGTGTCCGGCCATAGCGCAGGGCCAGATCAGCTTGGCCTTGGAGCAGATCCACCGGCGCGTCGGAGGCGTGCAGGTGCAGATCGATGTCCGGGTGCGCAGCGGCGAACGCCGGCAGCCGTGGCAGCAGCCATTGCGCCGCGAAGCCGCGCGTGGCCGACACCGTGACCGCGAGCCGCGGCGATGGCGCGCGCAGCGATGCCAGGACCTGGCCGATGCTGTCGAAGCTGTCGCGCAACACCGGGTACAGCCGCTGGCCGGCCTCGGTGAGGGCCACCCGCCGGGCCTGGCGGGTGAACAGCGGCAGGCCGAGGCGATCTTCCAGCAGGCGGATCTGGTGGCTGACGGCGGTGGGGGTGAGCGCCAGTTCCTCCGCCGCCCGCCTGAAGCTCAGATGCCGCGCGGCCGCTTCGAACACCCGTAGCGCGTTCAACGACGGCAGCCGGGTAATAGGATGAATTTCACTCATCTGTATGGATTCGCAAATATCGTTTTTTTCGGGACCAACGTCCCGGGAAAATGCGCGGCATGCACCTGTCCCGGTGCGCTGTCCAAGATGAGTTTAAATGAACATCCTATGCATCGATTCCAGTGCCCGCCCGGGCCGCTCGGACCAGCAGGCGCATGGCTCGCACACCCGCCGTCTCAGCGCCGGGTTCCTCCGCCGCTGGCAGGCACTGCGCCCGCACGATCGGGTGGTGCACCGTGACGTGGGCCTGCATCCGCCCGCACCGGTCAGCGGCGACTGGGTGCGCGCGGCGTTTACCCGGCCGGAGCGGCGCGACCCGCGGATGCGCGAGACCTTGCGCGAGAGCGATACCCTCGTGGACGAACTGATTGCCAGCGAGTTGGTCGTGATCGCCGCGCCCATGTACAACTTCGGCATGCCGGCGCAGCTCAAGGCGTGGATCGACAACGTGGTGCGGGTCGGGCGCACGTTCGGCTTCGATCGCAGCCGGGCGGGGGAGCCTTACTGGCCGATGCTGGCCGGACAGGGGCGGCGGCTGGTACTGCTGGGCGCGCGCGGCGATGCCGGTTACGACCCGGGCGGACGCCTGGCGCACCTGAACCATGTCGAGGACGGCATCGCCGTGCCGCTGGCCTACCTGGGCATCGACCGGGTGGACCGCGTCGCGGTGGAGTACGACGAATTCGCCGACGCGCGCCTGGCCGGTTCGCTGGCGGCGGCCGAGCGCGAACTGGACAGGCTGGTGCCGCGCCTGATCGCGGAAATGGCCGAAGGCGCCGGCGCCACCCCGGCCCGGATGGCGACAGGCTGAGGCGGGTCGCGTGGCGGCGCGTGCGGGGGACGACTATCCTGTGCCGCATGCCCTTGATCCTGATCGCCGAAGACGAACCCGCCATCGCCGACACCGTGCTGTACGCACTGCGCAGCGAAGGCATGGACGCCGAACACTGCCAACTGGCCCGCGAGGTCGTGCCGCGCGTGCGTGCCGGCGGCGTGGACGTGGTGGTGCTGGATGTCGGCCTGCCCGACGCCAGCGGTTTCGACGTCTGCCGGGAACTGCGCGGCTTCAGCGACGTGCCGGTGATCTTCCTGACCGCGCGCAACGACGAGATCGATCGCGTGCTGGGACTGGAACTGGGTGCCGACGACTACGTCGCCAAGCCTTTCTCGCCGCGTGAACTGGTCGCGCGGGTGCGTGCCCGGCTGCGGCGCGCGCATGCCGCGGCACCGGAGGCGGGCTGGATCCGCCAGGGCGACTTCGCCATCGATCGTGATGGGCATCGTGTCCACTACCGCGACCGGCCGCTGGATCTGACCCGCTACGAGTACGTGCTGCTGGCCGCGCTGCTGCAGCGCCCCGGCGCCATTCTCAGCCGGACGCAGTTGATGGATCGCGGCTGGGACAGCGACGCCGAAAGCATGGATCGCACCGTCGACACCCACGTCAAGACCCTGCGCGGCAAGCTGCGCGCGGCGGGCGCGGATCCGGATCCGATACGCACCCACCGCGGACTCGGCTACGCCATCGAGATCTGAGCATGCGCCTGGGCGTCCGCCTGTTCCTGGCCTTCTTCTTGATCGTGGGACTGGCCGCGTTCTTCGTGATGCGGGTGTTCGTCAACGAGGTCAAGCCGGGCGTGCGCCAGGCAATGGAATCCACCCTGGTCGATACCGCCAACCTGCTGGCGGTGATGGCCGCCGACGATCTGAAGGCCGGGCGGATCGGCGACGGCGAATTCGCCCGCAAGGTGGCCGAGGCGGCCGGGCGCGACCTGCGTGCGCGCATCTGGAGTTTCCCCAAGCGCCACATCGAATACCGGGTGACGGTCACCGATGCGCGCGGCATCGTCGTCTACGACTCGCAGGGCCGTGACCTCGGCCGCGACAACTCGCGCTGGAACGACGTCCACCTGACCCTGCGCGGGCAATACGGTGCCCGCTCCAGTCCGGAATCGGCCGATGATCCGGAGCGCACGGTGATGCACGTGGCCGCGCCCATCCGTGATGGCGATCGCCTGATCGGCGTGCTCACCGTGGCCCAGCCCAACCACACCATCGATCCCTTCATCACCGCCAGCCAGCACAGCATCATGCGCCGCGGCGCCTGGCTGATCGGGTTGTCGGCCCTGATCGGCGTGCTGATCACCTGGTGGCTGGTGCGTGGCATCAACCGCCTCAACCGTTATGCCCAGACGGTGGCGGCCGGCGAGCCGGTGCCGCCCCCCAAGCCGCGCCGCGATGAAATCGGCGATCTGGGGCGCGCGCTGGAAGCGATGCGGCGCAAGCTGGAAGGCAAGGCCTATGTCGAACAGTACGTGCAGTCGCTGACCCACGAGATGAAGAGCCCGCTGGCGGCGATCCGGGGCGCGGCCGAACTGTTGCAGGAGCCGCTGCCGGAGCAGGAGCGGCAACGGTTCGCCCGCAACATCCAGACCCAGGAACAGCGCCTGACCGAGACCATCGACAAGCTGCTGGCGCTGGCCGAAGTCGAACAGCATGGCTGGCTGCAGAAGCGCCAATCGCTGGCGGTGGACGATCTGCTGGAAGCGGCGCGCGAGGCGGGCGAGATGCGGGCCAGCGGCCTGGCGCTGCGCGTGCGCGCGGCGCCAGGCCTGCGTCTGAGCGGCGATCCGTTCCTGCTGCGCCAGGCGCTCAGCAACCTGCTCGACAACGCCATCGCGTTCTCGCCGGACGGCGCGGAGGTGGAGTTGGCGGCGGAAGGCGTCGAGGACCGCATCCAGCTGAGCGTGCGCGATCGCGGCCCGGGCGTTCCCGATTTCGCGCTCGAGCGCATCTTCGAACGCTTCTATTCGCTGGCCCGGCCCGGCACCGGGCTGCGCAGTTCCGGGCTTGGCCTGCCGTTCGTGCGCGAAGTGGCGCGCCTGCACGGCGGCGACATCGTCCTGCGCAACCGCCCCGACGGCGGCGCCGAAGCCCTCCTGACCCTGCCCGCGGCCTGATCAGATCTCCATCCTTGCAGGAGCGCCGTGAGTCGCGACGCCTCATTGGGTCGAGTCGCGACTCAGGTCGCTCCTGCAGGGGAGGAAGGCACGGGCGTCCCACTTCACACAGACTTCAAGCACGCTTCCGCGCCTGCCCATCGGTGGGCATCAGGCTTTGCCCATCTCTACAGCCGGATGGGCGAAGACATGAAGTCGTTGAAGCTGTTGTTGCGGTTCCTGACCGTGGGCGGTCTGGTGCTGCTGTTGATGATTCCCCTGCTGATGGTGCGCGGCGTGATCAGCGATCGCGAACGCTACCAGGCCCAGGCGGTGGAGCGGATTGCCGAAAGCATGGCCGGTCCGCAACAGGTGATCGGACCGCTGCGGGTGGTGCCCTGGCAGAAGACCACAAACGCCACCGTGGTCAACGCGGAAGGCAAGCCGGAGATCCGCCAGGAAACCGTGCGCGGCTACGTGCTGCAGACGCCGAAGACCCTGCAGGCGGACGGTGGCATGAAGCCGGCGCTGCGGCGCATCGGGCTGTACGACGTGCGGACCTACCAGTGGTCGGCGCGGATGAGCGCGCACTTCGAGCCGCTGGCGCTGGAACAGGCGGATGGCCGTACCTATGGCACGCCCATCCTGGTGATGGGCCTGAGCGACGTGCGCGGACTGGTCGGCACGCCCGCCGTCAGGGTCGACGGGCGTTCGCTCGCCTTCGAGGGCGGCACCGGCGCAATGTCCGCGCGGATGAGCGGCGTCCACGCGGTGCTGGGGAATGGGAATGGCCTGCCGTTGCCGGCCAGCGACGTGCAACTCGAGTTCGGCCTGGCCGGCACCGAGTCGCTGGGCATCAGCCCGATCGCCGACAGCAACCGCATCGATGTCCATTCGCAATGGCCGCATCCGCTGTTCGGCGGCCGCTTCCTGCCGACCCAGCGCAGCGTCGAGGCGAGCGGATTCACCGCCAACTGGGAGATTTCCTCGCTGGCCAGCAACGCGCAGACGCAGCTGGCCAGCGCGGAAGGCGATTTCACCCGGCGCATGCCGCTGACCGGCAAGGTCGCCATCGACGCCTCGTCGGAAGGTCCCGCGCTGACCCGCATCGACAGCGCCGACATCCACCTGGTCGATCCGGTGGATATCTATACGCAGGCCGATCGCGCCAGCAAGTACGGCATCCTGTTCATCGTGCTGACCTTCGTCGGCTTCGCCCTGTTCGAACTGATCAAGCGCCTGCCGATCCATCCGCTGCAGTACCTGCTGGTCGGTCTGGCGCTGGCGATCTTCTTCCTGCTGCTGCTCAGCCTGTCCGAGCACATCGCCTTCTGGAAGGCCTATCTGGTGTCGGCGGTGGCGTGCATCGGGCTGCAGTTCTTCTACCTGTCCGGGGTATTGCGCAGCTGGCTGCGGGCGGCGGGATTCGCGGTGATGCTGACCGCGCTGTACGGCGTGCTGTACATGCTGCTGCTGTCGGAGACCAACGCGCTGCTGATGGGCACGCTGCTGCTGTTCGGCATCCTGGCGGTGATCATGTGGGTCACCCGCAAGGTGGACTGGTACGACCTGGGCAACGGATTGCGTTGAGGCCCGCCATGCTGGATCAGCAGACCCTGCATCGCCGTGCCCGCCGGGTGTTGCCGGCCTGCCTGCGCACGGAGGCCGTGATTGCCGTCCATGACGGAACCGGCCGGTTGGCAGGCGCCGGCCAGAGCGGACTGGCGGCCCTGCTGCTGCCGCTGCGGCACGTGCGCCGGGGCGATCTGTGGTTCCGGCTGGCGGCGGACACGCGCGCGGCGCTGCGTGCCAGGCCGATGATGTTCCTGCAGGACGCGACCGAGGCCAGGGAAGGCCTTTCGCGGCATGGCGCTCCGATGGCATGGGGCCCTTGGCGAACGGCGTCGAAGGGCGCGCGGGCGGGTCGCTACACCGCCTGCTCGCACGATGGACACGCGCGCCTGTGGGTGCTGCCGGCGTCGGGCGTGGTGGTGTATGCCTGGGATGATCGCCATGAGCTGGCGGTCGAGGATGCGGGCTGATGCCGGTGCTGCTGCTCGCGACCGTGCTGCTGTCGCTGTTCTATGTGATGGCGGCGGTGATTTCATGGCGCCTGTTCGGCGCGCTGTTCCTGTTGCCCCAACTGCTGTTGTCCCTGCTGTGGTTGCAGCATTGCCATGCGGTCGCGCAGCCGGACCACCAGGGCGGGCCCGGCGAAGGCTTCGGCGTGCTGTTGGTGATGCTCATGCATGCCCTGCTCACGCTGGGCGGCCTGTTGGCCGGCGCCCTCGTGGCGGTGGGGCGCAGGCTGGCACGCGGCGGCGTCGAACCGCCGCCCGATTGGCCGGGCAACGACGGCATGCCCTGAGCGTCGCCGGGCCCGGCGAAGGCTGCGCTAAAGTGCGTGGATGGAAAACTCCCTCATCCTGCGCGTGTTGCAGGGACCGGACATCGGTCCCTGGCTGGCCGACGTGGCACGCCTGCGCGTGGCCGTGTTCCGCGACTGGCCCTATCTGTACGAAGGCGATTTCGACTACGAGCGCGATTACCTGGCGGCCTACGCGGCATCGCCGCGCAGCGTGTTCGTGCTGGCGCTGGAGGGCGATCGCGTGATTGGCGCGTCCACCGGACTGCCGCTGCTGGACGACGGCGAGGCGTTCCGCCAACCCTTCCTGGCGTCGGACATCGATCCGCGCGAGGTGTTCTATTTCGGCGAATCGGTGCTGCTGCCGGCGTACCGCGGGCGCGGCATCGGCCATGCCTTCTTCGATCGGCGCGAGGCGCATGCGCGCGCGCTGGGCGGTTTCCGCTGGACCGCGTTCTGCGCGGTGGATCGGGACCCGGACGATCCGCGCCGGCCGGCGGAGCATCGCGGCAACGACGCCTTCTGGCACAAGCGTGGCTACGAGCGCCGGGACGGCATGACCATGCGACTGGACTGGGACGAAATCGACCGGGGCGAAATTCCGCATGCGCTGACGTTCTGGCTGCGTCCGCTGGAGGCGGGCCGATGAAGGTCGCCGTTGCCAAATATCCGATCCAGGCCCCTGCGGATTTCACTGCGTTCGCGGAGCGCCTGGCGCGGTTGCTGGGCGAGGCGGCCACGCAGGGCGCGCAGCTGGCGGTGCTGCCCGAATACCTGTCGCTGGAACTGGCCGCGATCTTCGACGCGGACATCCGCGGCGATCTTCATGCTTCGCTCGCCGCGACCCAGGCGCTGCACGCGGACTGGATGAACCTGTTCGCGCGCCTGGCCGGTGAACTGCGGCTGCATGTGGTGGCGGGTTCGTTCCTGCTGGCGACGGGTGAGGGACGCTATCGCAACCGCAGCTATTGGTTCGCGCCCGAGGGTACCCACGGTTGGCAGGACAAGCTGCAGCTCACCGGTTTCGAGAAGGCGACCGGCGTGATCGAAGCTGGCGACGCGCTCAAGGTGTTCGATGTCGAAGACGTGCGCGCGGGCATCGCGGTCTGCTACGACAGCGAATTCCCGCTGCCGGTGCGTGCGCAATACGAAGCCGGCGCGCGCCTGCTGGTGGTGCCCAGTTGCACCGACACCGAAGCCGGCGCCACCCGCGTGCAGGTCGGGTGCCTGGCGCGCGCGCTGGAAAATCGCTTCTTCGTCGCCCAGGCGGTCACCGCCGGCATCGCCGAATGGAGTCCGGCATTGGACGTCAATACCGGCGAGGCGGCGCTGTTCGCGCCGATGGATCGTGGATTTCCTGCCGATGGCGTGCTTGCGCGGACGACCGGCGCGCAGGCGTGGGCGGTCGCGGATCTGGATTTCGACGCGCTGGAGACCAGCCGCGGGCAGGCGCAGGTCGCCAATGACCGCGACTGGGCCGGGCAGGGCATTCCCGCGTTGCAGCGGGCCCGTCGCGAACCGTTCCGCTGAGCCACGCTCTCGCCTCCTCTCCCGCCAACCATGACTGATGGCAGGGGGACCATGACCTTTGGCCGGGGCAGACTCGATCCTTTGTGCACAGTCGGGGACGAACCCGGGGAGAGCAGGGGCGTGTTGAAGCAGAGCGTGATGGCGTTGTGCCTGGGCCTGGCCGGAGTGGCCCAGGCGAATGAGCCGGTGGACCTGGACATGGTCAACCGCATCCGCCAGGAGGCATTCCACCGGTCGCAGGTGATGGCGACCTTCGGCCACCTGACCGAGGAAATCGGACCGCGCCTGACCAACTCGCCGGGCATGGCGCAGGCCAATGCCTGGTCGCGCGGCAAGTTCACCGAATGGGGCCTGTCCAACGTCCATGACGAAGCGTTCGACGACTTCGGCCGCGGCTGGACCTACCGCTCCGCGAGCGTGGAACTGCTGGCGCCGCGGGTGACCTCGCTGCGCGCGGTGCCCAAGGCCTGGACGCCCGGCACGCAAGGCCCGGTGGAGGGCGAGGCGGTGGTCGTCACCCTCAAGACCAAGGCGGATCTGGATAAGTACAAGGGCAAGCTGAAAGGCAAGATCGTCCTGCTCAGCGACGCCCGCGAATACAAGCCCGGCACCGAGCCGGATTCGCGCCGCTATGACGAGGCCGGCCTCACCGAACTGCTCTCCTTCAGCGTGCCCAAGGACAGCAATCCGGCCGACCGCGGCAAGCGCCTGGCCGAATACCGCCAGCGCCAGGACCTGGTGCAGGCGACCAACCGTTTCCTGACCGAGGAAGGCGCGCTGGCCGCGCTCAGCATCAGTGGCTGGGACAACGGCATCATCCGGGTCGGCGGCGGCGGTTCGCGCCGCGCCGGCGAGCCGGCCGGCATTCCCGAACTGGCGGTGGCGGCGGAGCACTACAACCCGTTGCTGCGCGCGATCGAGCGCAAGCAGGACGTGCGCCTGCGCATCAACGTGGATGCGCAATTCACCAGCGAGACCAACGATCCCGGCTACAACACGATTGCCGAGATCCCCGGCAGCGGCAAGGCCGATGAAATCGTGATGATCGGCGCGCACATGGACTCCTGGCATGCCGGCACCGGCGCGGCCGACAATGCCGCCGGCGTGGCGGTGATGATGGAGGCCATGCGTATCCTCAAGGCGGTCGGCGCCAAGCCGCGCCGCACCATCCGGGTGGCGTTGTGGAGCGGCGAGGAGCAGGGCCTGATCGGTTCGGCGTCCTATGTCGCCAAGCACTTCGCCGACTATCCGGAAGCCACCGATCCGGAACAGAAGAAGCTGCCGCGCTATTTCCAGGAGCGTACCGGTCCGCTGCAACGCAAGCGCGACTACGACAAGTTCTCGGCCTACTTCAACCTGGACAACGGCTCCGGCAAGATCCGCGGCATCTACGCGCAGGAAAACCAGGCGGCGATGCCGATCTTCGAAGCCTGGCTGAAGCCGTTCAACGATGTCGGCGCCACCATCGTGACCGTGCGCAACACCGGCAGCACCGATCACGTCTCGTTCGACCGCGTCGGCCTGCCGGGCTTCCAGTTCGTGCAGGATGGGCTGGACTACTTCAGCAACGTCCACCACAGCGATCTGGACACCTACGATCACGCGGCGCCCGAAGACCTGAAGCAGGCCGCGGCGATCCTGGCCTCGTTCGCCTACCACGCGGCGATGCGCGAGCAGAAGCTGCCGCGCAAGCCGCTGCTGGAAAACTGAGCGCGGTCCCGGTGAACTGAAGAAGGCCGGATTCGCAGGAATCCGGCCTTCTTTTTTAGGTAATTCCCAAGCAAACCGGACCAAATCTGAGAGGATTTGGTCATGAAGCAATGTCCTGCTTGCGCTGGTAGCCGGCACTACAGCCTGTCGGATGGACGACTCAAGTGC
>NZ_JANJUE010000023.1 GCF_024710765.1 Pseudoxanthomonas sp. | reverse complement strand
TCGGTGTGGCGCAGGTAGTACAGGCTGCCGCCGGTGCCGAGGAATTCGGTGTGGCCGAGCGCGGTGCGCGCCTCGGCGCCGAACACCTTCAGCAGGCTGCGCGGATCGCCCAGCGCGGTGGCCGCGTTCGAGCGCCAGTTCAGCGCCGCGCCGTACAGGGCGCGGTTGTACTGCGCGTACTCGGTGCCGGTGAAGCCGGTGGCGTAGTTGCCCCACAGCGCCTGGTTCTGATCCCAGTCCAGGCGCAGGTACAACTTGCCCTGGGTGTCGACGTCGCGCCAGGTGCGCGAATCGTCGCCATACACCGGGTAGTACAGATCCGGATCCAGGCGACGGAAGATGTCGGTCGGACGCGCGTCCAGGAAGCCGTCGAACAGCCGATCCAGTTCGTTCTCCCAGGTGTCGGCCTGCGCGGTGAGCAGGTAGCGGCCCTTCCATTTGCCCTTCGCATAGAAGGCCAGCCGGCCCTCGCGCAGGAAGCCATCGTCCTGGCGGATGTCGCCGGCCAGCGCATCCAGCCCGCCGCTGGCCCGGTTGCGTGACAGGGTCAGATCCGCGAGCGCGGTGACGAAGGCGTAGCGGCCGCTGACATCCACGTCCAGCGGCGTGTCGGCGATCAGCCCCTGCGCCGACTTCACCTGCACCCGGTAGCGATGCGGGCCGACCGGCTGCAGGAACTCGGCGACGAACTTGCGTTCCTGGTCGATCGGGAAACCCTGGCCGTCGATCACCACCTGCATGCCTTCGGGAATGTCGCGGCCGAGGATGCGAACGCGGGATCCGTATACCGGGATGTTGCGCAGGCGCAGATCGCTCTTGCCGTAGATCGACTCGATGATCTGCGCCGACTCGGCGGTGGCCGCGTCCAGGGTGTCGGCATGGCTGCGCTGCACCTCGTCGCGCAGCACCTGCGCGCCACGCGCGTAGTCGCCGGGCGTCACCAGCTGGATGCGGCGCGGATGGGTTTCATCGAAGCTGCCGTCGGGCGCGCGGGCGTGCGCGACGTATTGCAGGACGTCGCCCGCCTGCAGGCGCAGCCCGGCCGGCAATGCGCCGTCCCAGCGCGCATCGGTCACCGCGCCGACCGGCAGGGTGACGGTGGCCAGCGGGGTCACCCGATCGGTGTCGTCGCCGCGATAGATCATCACCTGCAACTGGTCGTAGAACGCGGCGTAGTTGCTGTAGGCGTGGAAGCGCACCGGCTGGGTGATGCGTCCGTCCTCGAACGGGACGAGGGATCCGGCCTGGACGTTGAGGATGGGCTGGCCGAGCGCGGGATCCTCGGTGGCCCAGAGGGTTCCGCCCTGCGGCAGATCCACGGTGAAGTGCCCGCTGATGCTGGCCTGTCCCTCGGCCAGCACCTGGCTGGTGCCCTGGTAGGTCTGCGCGGCCACGGTTTCCACCCGGCGGTTGGTTTGCAGTGCGAGCGCGTCGTCGCCGCTGGCGACGGACTGACCCTCGCCATGCGCGCTGATCCGGAACAGCGCGCCCTGTCCGTTGCGGCACCCCTGCGCGTCGCATTGCACCTGCGGGGCGGACGGGGCCGATGCGGGGGCATCCGCCGGCCTTGTCTGCGCCGCGGCGGCGCCGGCCAGCGACAGGCCGAACGCGGCCAGGAACACACGGCGGGGAATGTGTTTGCTGATATCCATGGTCATGTCCCCTCAGCGTCCTTTCCCGCGCGCGGCGGTGGGTGTGGGTGGTCCCGTTTCCACCCGCAGGCGCGTGCGTGCCGCGGGCGAGAGCCGCGCGGCCAGCGCTGCCGCGACCGCGTCGGCGCGATGCCGGCTCAGGCGCAGGTTGTGTTCTTCCGTGCCGCGCGCGTCGGCATGGCCGGTGATGCTCACGATCACCTCGGGCCCGCGTTCGATCCGCTCCGCGATGGCCTCCAGCAGCGGTCGGTACTGCGGACGGATGGCCGCGCTGTCGGTGTCGAACAGCAGGTTGCCCACGCCGATGTCCTGATCCAGCGTGACCAGCGCGGTCTGGCCGTCGACCTGCGTGCGCAATTCGATCGTGGTGGCCTGGCGCAGTCCGGCGTCCAGCCGCGCGTCCAGCGCGGCGCGCACGGCGGTGGCGCGGTGGAAGGCCAGCACCAGTTCATCGGCCTCGGCGGTGATGATCACCCGGCCGCCTTCGCCCTCGCGCAGGCGCCCGGCTATCCGCTCGAACAGCGGCGCATGTCCGGCCGGAATCTCCGCGCTGCCGGTGGCGAAGAACACCTCGCCCAGATCGATGTCCACCTCGCCGGTGCCACCGCCCAGCGGCATGCCCGGCACCTGCACGCCGAAATCGAAGCGCACCGGCACCCCGGGGGTGATGCGCAGGACGCGCGGATTCTCGGTGGTGAAGCGGCTGCCCGGCGGCAGCGTCGCCGCGTCCACCTTGATCAGGAAGTTGCGTCCGCGCGCCCAGCGCCCCCCATCGATGCCGGCTAGGTGGAAGCGGCCATGGCGATCGGTTTCGATCAGCAGGCCTTCGACCGTGCCCAGGCGCACGCCCGGCAGGCCACGCTCGCCCGGATCCTGGCGGCCGTTGGCGTTGGCGTCGTGGAAGACGCTGCCGATGATCAGGCTGTCGTCGAGCAGCGGATCGCCGGTGATTTCCACGTCGGCGGTGGCTTCGTTGCTCAGCGCGGCGCCTTCGTCGTCGCGGACGATGGCGCGGTTGGTGTGCACGCCCGGTCCTACGCCCGCGCCCACCCGCAGCACGTAGATGACGGTGGCGCTGCGGCCGGCGGCGATGTCCAGCGCGCCGATCCGCAGCGGGCGTGCGTTGGACAGTGCGCCGGCGGCATCGCCGTCGATGACCTGCAGCGATTCGGGCACCAGCACGAAGCCCTCGGGCAGGCGATCGAACAGGCTGACCTGCTCCGCATCGGCCTCGCCCACGTTGTCGATCCGCAGCGTGTAGCGCACCAGATCACCGACGCGCGCGCTGCGCTGCGCGGCGGTCTTGCCCAGGCGCAGGACCACCGGTACGGCCTCGACTTCGATCTCGACCGCCGCCTGTGCGCAGACCGGCGTCGGCACCGAGACATCGCACACCCGATACTCGAACCGGTCCAGGCCCACGTAGCGCGCGGTGGCGGTGTAGGTGCACACGCCCTGCGCGCAGACCACCTGGCCGTGCGCGGGCGCGACGATCACGCTCAGCGACGCCGGATCCAGCGGCGCATGTTCGACGGTGTCGTTGGCCAGCACCGGGATCATCACCGGTGCCTGGCGCGCGCGGGCCTGGTCATCCACCGCGGTGACGGTGTTCGCCAGCACGGTGACGGTGACCGTGGCGGTGGCGCAGTTGGTGGGCACGGCCCGTTCGCAGGCGTCGTACTGGAAACTGTCGTCGCCGCTGAAGTAGCCGGTCGGCGTATAGGTCACGCCGCCGTCGGCATTGACCGCCACCACCCCGTGAGCGGGCGTGGTGAGGTTCTGCACCTGCACGCGGGTGGCGTCCGCCGGCGCGCCCGCATAGGTGTCGTTGGCCAGTACCGGTATCACCAGCGCGGTGCCCTGCGGGGTCTGGCCGGCGTCATCGCTGGCGGTTATCGCGGTGGCGTTGACCACGAGGGTGACCGTGGCGGTGGCGCAGTTGGCCGGGTTGATCGCGTCGCACAGCGTGTAGGTCAGCGTGTAGCTGCCGCCCGGCGTTCCAGCCGCCACGTCCACGCTGCCGTCCGCGTTGAGGGTCAGTGGCCCCTGCGTCAGCGGCGCGAGGATGACCGCGGGCAATGCCGCGGCGCCGCCGTCGTAGTGATCATTGGCAAGCACGTTGAGCACGCCGGTGGCGCCCGTGCCACCGGGGATAGGCGGCGCGGTGTCGTCCTGGGCATCGATGGCCGGCAGGGCGACCGCCAGGCTGGCGACGGCGGTGTCGCAGTTGGCCGGATTGAGGCGCTCGCACAGGCGGTAGGTCACCGTGTAGGTGCCGGCCGGCGTGCGCGGCAGCACCGTCACCGCGCCACTGCCCGCCTGCAACTGCACGTTGGCGTGGGTACTGGCGGTCTGGCTGAGTTCGACCTGGGCCGGATCCACCGCCATGCCGTTGAGCAGGTCGTTGATGGCGACATTGGCGATCGCCTGGCCGCCGGCCACGGATCCGACCGGCGTCGGCGCGCTGTCGTCGACCGCATCGATCGCGGCGGCCTGCACCTGCACGGTCACGGTGGCCTGATCGCAATTGGCGGGATTGAGCAGTTCGCACAACCGGTACGTCACGGTGTAGCTGCCGGCGGGCGTGTTCGGTGCCACGTCCACCCGGCCGTCGGCCTGCACGGTCAGGGGTGTGTCGGCGGACAGCACGGTGAAGCCCACCTCGGAGGGCGCGACGGTGGCGCCATCGAGGGTGTCGTTGGCGAGCAGATTGACCACGCCGGTGGCCCCGGTCAGGCCGCTGACCGGCCCGGCCGGGTCGTCGATCGCATTCACCGCCGCGGGATTGACGGTGACCGCGACACTGGCATCGGCGCAGTTCGCCGGCGCGGCCGCCTGGCAGATCCGGTATTGCAGCGTGTAGTTGCCGGCCGGCGTGGCGGCGGCCACCGTCACCGCGCCGCTGGAGGTATCCAGCACGATGCCGGGATGCGCGGGTGCGGCGACCTGGGTGAGGACGATGCTGGCCGGAGCTGGCGCGACGCCGTCCAACCGATCATTGGCCAGCACGCTGGCGATCGCGGTGCCGCCGCCGCGGCCCGCGGCGGAGCCGCTGTCGTTGCCCGCGCTGATTGGCAACGGCCCGGCGAGCACGTTCACCGTCACGCTGGCGGTGTCGCAGATCGCGGGTGCGCTGATGGCGCAGAGCGTGTAGGCGATGGGGTAGCTGCCGGGCGGCGTGCCCGGCGCGACGATCACGTTGCCGTTGGCGTCGACGCTCAGCGGCGGGGTCGCGGTCGCGCTGACGGTGGCGCTGGCGACGGTCGCGGTGGCGCCATCGACACTGTCGTTGCCGAGCACGTTGCCGGCGATGCCGCCGGCCGTGCCGTTGCCCAGGTTGAGACTGTCGTCCAGCGCGTCCACCACCACCACCGTCACGTTGACGGTGGCGGTGTCGCAGTTGGCCGGGTGGCCGGTCTCGCAGATCGTGTAGGTGGCGCTGAGCGGGCCCGGCGGACTGCCGGCGGCGACCGACAGTACGCCGCTGGCGTCGATGCCCAGCGGCGCGGCGGCGGTGCTGGCCAGGGTGACGCTGCCCGGGGCCACGGCGGCGCCGTTGAAGATGTCGTTGCCCAGCACTTTGGCGACGCCGGCGTTGCCGGTGGCGCCGTTGACCAGGTACGGGCCATCGTCGACCGCGTCGATCGCCGCCAGCACCTGCACGGTGACCGTCACCTGCGCGCTGTCGCAGTTGGACAGGTTGCCGGCTTCGCAGATCTGGTAGCTGGCGCCATAGACGCCGGCGGGCGTGCCGGCCGGTACCGAGACCACGCCGTTGGCGTCGATGTTCACCGGCGAAGCCGCGTTGGGGGTGAACACCACGTCGGCGAGCGTGACCGGCGCGCCGTTGAAGGTGTCGTTGTCCAGCACGTTGCCGGCGTTGGTGCTGCCGGTGGCGCCGTCGATCGGACCGAAGCCGTCGTCGACCGCGTTCAGCGCCGCGTCCGCGATCACGTTGACGCTGACGCTGGCGGTGTCGCAGATGGACGGCGCCGCGACCTGGCAGATCTGGTAACTGGCCGTGTAGGTACCCGCGGCGGTGCCGGCGGTGACGGTGACGTTGCCGTCGGCGCCGATGGTCAGCTGCGGGGTATTCGACGGCGCGAGGGTGACCGCGGTGGTGGCGAATGGCGCGCCGTCGAGGCGGTCGTTGGTCAGCACGTTGCCGGCGCTGCCGCCGATTCCGCCGTTGACCGGCCCCAGGGTGTCGTCGACGGCTTCGAGCGTGCTGACCGCGACGGTCACGGTCGCGGTGTCGCAGTTGCCCGGGTTGATGACCTCGCACAGGTCGTAGGTGGCGGTATAGGTGCCGGCCGCGGTGCCGGCGGCCACCGAGACGGTGCCGTTGGTGCCGATGGTGATCGGGGCGACGTCGTGCGGCGTCACCGTCACCTGCGGCGCGGTCACCGGCGCGCCGTTGAGGGTGTCGTTGTCCAGGATGTTGCCGGCGGCCGCGCCGCCGGTGCCGCCATTGACCGGACCGAGCGCGTCGTCGACCGCGATCAGCGTGCCCGCTGCGACCGTTACGGTGATCGTCACGCTGTCGCAGATCGTCGGCTGCGCGACCTGGCAGATCTGGTAGCCGCCGCTGAGCGGGCCGGCGGGCGTGCCGGGCGCGATGGTGACGGTGCCATCGGGGGCGATGGTCAGCGCCGGGCCGCCGCCGGTCTGGGTCAGGGTGACCGCGCCGGGCGTGGCGGGCGCGCCGTCCACGAAGTCGTTGGTCAGCACGTTGCCCGCGTTGCCGCCCGCCGGCGCGGGACCGAGCGCGTCGGTCACCGCGTCGATGGTCGAGACCGTCACGGTCACCGTGGCGGTGTCGCAATTGTCCGGCACCGCCGCTTCGCAGATCTGGTAGCTCGGCGTATAGACGCCGGCCGGCGTGTTCGGCGCGATGCTCACCGTGCCGTCGCCGGCGATGGTGACCGGACCGGCGTTGGTGGGCGTCAGCACGATGTCGCCCGGCGCCACCGGATTGCCGTCGAGGGTGTCGTTGCCCAGCACGCTGCCGGCGTTGGGATTGCCGGTGACGCCGTTGATGCCGCTGAAGGCGTCATCGTTGGCGACCAGCGTGCCGGGGGTCACCACCGTGATCTGGACGCTGGCGGTGTCGCAGACCGTCGGCGCGTCCAGGTAGCAGATCGTGTAGCTAGCGGTGTGCGTGCCGGCGGCGGTGCCGGGCGGCACGGTGACGGTGCCGTCGGCGTTGAAGACGATCGCGGCGGTGCCGGCGCCGGCCAGGCTCACCGTCGCCAGCGAAGCGGGCGTGGCGCCGCCCGCGCTGTCGTTGCCCAGCACGTTGAGCAGGGAGGCCGCGCCGGTGGCGCCGTTGATCGGGCCGGCCACGTCGGCGACCGCGTCGATCGGCGGAACCACGCGCACCGTCGCGGTGGCGCTGTCGCAGTTGCTGGGAACCGCGGTTTCGCAGATCTGGTAGGTCGCCGAATAGGTCCCAGGCGTCGCGGCCGGATCCAGTGTCACCGCGCCATCGGCGGCGACCGTCAGCGGGCTGCTCGGGGTGGAGGTCAGCGTGACCAGTGCCGGAATGATCGGAGCGCCGGCCAGCGTGTCGTTGCCGAGCACGTTCTCGGTCAGCGCGATGCTGCCGGCCGCCTGCGGTGGCAGCACGTCGTCGACCGCGTCGATGGTCGCGGCGGAATTGACCGTCACCGTGATCACGCCGGTATCGCAGTTGGCGGGATTGGCGGCTTCGCAGATCTGGTAGCCGGTCGTGTAGCTGCCATTGGCGGTGCCGGCCGGCACGTCCACCGAGCCGTCCGCATTGACGATCAGTTGTGCGGTGCTGGTCGGGGTGAAGATGACCTGCGCGGGGATTACCGCTGCGCCGCCGAGGGTGTCGTTGGCCAGCACGTTGACCACGTTGGCCTGGCCGGCGATGCCGTTGACCGGACCGGCGCTGTCGTCGACCGCCACGATCGGGCGCGCCGCCACCGGTATCGGCGGCACGGTGTCGGTGTTGTCGCCGGGATCGGGATCCGTGGTGCCCGGCGGCAGGGTGACGGTGGCGGTATTGGCGCCGATGGTCGAAGGCGTGGTCGGCGGTGCGGTGCCGGTGACGTCGACGGTGACGGTGCCGGCCGCCAGCAGGCTGACGACCAGGGAAACATTGCCGGTGCCGCTGGCGGCGCCGCAGCTGGATCCGGCGCTGGCCGTGCAGGTCCAGCCGACGTTGCCCAGTTCCGCGGGAACCGTGTCGGCGAGCGTGGCGCCGAGTGCGGCCGAGGGGCCGGCGTTGGTCAGGGTGAGCCGATAGGTGACCGTGCCGCCGGTGACGACCGGGGAAGCGCTCAGCAGTGTCTTGTCCAGCGTGAGCGCGGCCTCGGCCGCCAGCGCGTTGGTATCGGTGCCGCTGTTGTTGCCCGGTTGCGGGTCGGTCACCGTCGGCGGCAGCGTCACCGTGGCGGTATTGCCCAGGTTGGCCGGATAGGTCTGCGCGGACGCGCCGGTGGCGGCCAACAGCCATCCCAACAGCACCACCGCGCCGCCCGCCACGCGCCGGAAGCCGGTGCGCGGCGGAACCATGGTCTTGGATGTCGATAGCGCTCGGGTGTCCATACGGTGTTCCTCGCGGTGGCTTGCGGCGTCGGGTGCGCGGACAAGCGGGGCGTGCGGGTGGGTTCGGTGCGATGCCGCGGGCATCGGTGGCGTGCGGTCAGTACGCCGCGGGGTCCGCGCTGAAGGAGACCGGGACGGTGATCGTCGCGGTGCCCGTCGCATCCAGGCTCACGCTCAGGCTGATCGCCGCGTCGCCGGCAGCGCCTCCGTTGGCAGGACAACTGCTGCCCGCTCCGATCGCCACGCATGTCCAGGGGGCGGAGAGCCGGGCGCCGTTGGGCAGGATGTCGTTGACCACCACGCCGCTCACCGCGTCGGGACCGGCGTTGGACACCGTGATCACGTAGCTGGCGCTGCCACCGGGCGTGTAGGTGCCGGAACCGTCGCTCTTGGTGACCGAGACATCGGAACGGAATGCGCGGCTGTTGGTGATCCGGCAGGTGATGCTGACCGGATTGGGGCCGGCGGCCGGCGCGGTCAGGCTGAAGCTGGCGCCGCTGCCGGAACTGATCGCGGTGCCGTTCTGATCGGTGCATGCCCAGGTGGTGGTGTAGCTGTCCAGCAGCGTGCCGGTGCCCGCGGTCTCGGCCAGGTCGTAGCTCAGGCCAGGCGTGGTCAGCGCCGGCGCGGTGCTGCCGTTGTTGCCGACGTTGCTGACCGTCGCCACCGTGGTGCCGCCCTGGCTGATGCTGAGATTGAAGCGGCCCGGATCCGTGGTGGGCGCCAGGATCTTGGCCAGCGCCAGGGTCGCGACGCAGGAACGGCTCACGCCTTCGACGGTGAACACCGCATTGCCGACGCGGATGCCGAGCAGCGCCAGCAGGTTGTCGACCAGTCCGCCGAGCAACGCGGTCAGCACCGGTTGCAGCAGCGGCACCACCGCGCCCTGCAGGGTGGCTTCCACGGTATCGACGATGGTGTCCAGGATCGGCACCAGCGCGTCCGGCAGCGCGATCACCACCGGCGGCAGCGGGAATGGCGGATTCAGGGTGACCACCGGCGTTCCCCGGCTGACCTCGATGTCCAGGTTGTTGAGCAGATCCACGATCAGCGTGCCCGCGCTGACGGTGCCGCTGCTGGCGGTGCGCGTCTGCGGATAGGGCGCATTGACGGTGAAATTCTGTAGTGCCGGCGATCCGGTTGCGGCCGCGCGGCCGGTGACCGTCAGTGGCACCTGCACGTCCAGCAGGCCGACGCCCAGCAGGTTGAGGCGGAAACCGAGTTGCAGGTTGTTGATGACCACCGGCGACACGTCGGCATTTGTCACCACGCGCGAGCGGTTGAAGAAGATGCTGTCGGCGATGGTGCCGATGTAGAAGTTGACCAGGCCGGGACGGGCCTGGAACGTCACCGCTCCGGCGACGTAGTCGATCGCGGTGATCGTGCCTTCGGCGCGTGCGACGTCGGCGTACAACTGGAGCTTGAGCACGTCGGCGGTCAGGGTGATGTTGGTCAGCCCGAGGCCGGCCGCGTTGAGCGCGTTGATGATGGCCTGGGTGTTGAAACCCTGCAGCACGTCGACATTGAGCTTGATGCGGATGGCGCTGCTGTGGAAGGAAGTGCCCTGCGGACCGCAGACGATCACCGGCGGCTCCACCACCTGCAGCCACAGCTGAAGGTTGGCGACGCCGGTCAGCCCCAGCGCCGCGGTGTTGACCGCGATCGGCGTGGGCGTGGTCAGCACGTTGCGGAAGTTGTAGAGCTGGGCCGAACCGGTGACCAGATCCAGCACGTCCAGATCGATGTCCGCCAGCGAACCCTGCGGCAGGCTGATCTGCAGCAGATCGGCCAGGCGGATCTGGCCGGTCAGTCCGGCGAAGTTGAGCGGCAGCGCGTTCAACGCGTTGACGGCCGCGGTCTGGCCGTCGGCCTGCAGCACCTGCACCATCGCCAGCTGCAACTGCGCCAGGGTGATGTCGGTGTTGAGCACCTGGCTGGTGTCGCTGATGCCGAGGTTCAATCCCAGCTGGGTGATCAACGCGTTGAGGTTGATGTCCGCACCGGCCAGCGCGTTCCAGTCCAGTACCGAGACGTTGACCGTGGTGCCAGGCAGCAGCGATTGCAGCAGCAGGTTGAGCACCGGTCCCTGGGTGCTGTCCACCGAGACCAGTCGCGGTCCGGCCGAGATGCAGGCGCCGGTGGTGCAGCCGGTCTGCGCCTTCAACGGCGCCGGGACGATCGCGAACGCGGTGATGGCCAGCAGCGTGGCCAGGATGACGCGGCGGAAAAAAAGCCGAACGAAGCCCTTCGTATCCATCAAACTACCCCCCGTAGTCGATGTACAAGTCCGTCTGAAATCGTTTTCGTTTTCTTGGATTCCGGATTACGCCTGCGGCGATCTTTCCGGTGTGCGGACAGTGCGACGAATGCCGTTGATAGATGGGCGCGCTGTCGTTACATTCCCCGGCATCGTTACTAATCCGTGAGCGTTGCCTTGGCAACGCGCAGGAAATGCAGATGCAGTAAGAGACGCTTGCCGGTCATTTGATTTCGCGCCCGCGGACATTGGGGCGAGAGGGGAGGCAAGCGGAACCGGTCAAGTTTTGGACAGTGTCACTTGTGGGGCAGCAACACTGACTTTTGGTCCCAGCGGGAAAGGAGTTCCTGATGATTCCGATGGCATTGCGCATCCGGCGCGCGCGCGTCCTGGCCAACCTCTCGCAGGCGGAACTGGCGCAGAGAGCCGGCGTAAAGCGGAGCGCCGTCACACAATGGGAGCGCGAGGGCGGCACCCATCCCAGCCTCGAACACCTCACCTTGATCGCGGTGGCCACCCACGTACCGTTCGAGTGGTTGGCGACCGGTCGCGGCGAAGCCGGCAACCATCCCGTGTTCGAAGTACCCGCGGTCGCGCCTTCCGGGCAGGTACTCGATGACGTGGAAGCACGGGTCCTGGTGCTGTTGCGACGGATGCCGGTGCGCAAGCGCCAGGCGGTGTGTGCGTTGCTGGAAATGCTGGTATAGAAATGCCGGCGGGAACGGGCTCGTCCGGCCCCACCCCGCCCGCCCTGTCCCGGATACCTCCATCCCCGATGCTCCGCGCCCTCGAAACCCGCGTTCCGCCGCCCATCGTCCTGTTGATCGCCGCCTGCCTCATGTGGGGCCTGTCGCGCCTGTCGCCTGGGCTGCGGCTGGCGTGGCCGGGAGCGGGATGGCTGGGCGCGGCCCTGGCGGTGATCGGGCTGGCCTTGAACGGGGTGCCGAAATGGTGGTTCGGCCGCGCCGACACCACGGTCAATCCGTTGCGCCCCCAGGCCGTGCGGCAACTGGTGGTGACCGGTCCCTATCGCTTCAGCCGCAACCCGATGTACCTGGGCCACGCGCTGTTGCTGCTGGCCTGGGCCAGCAGCCTCGGTCATCCGCTTGCGATCGCCGGCGTCGTTTTCTACATGGCATGGGTGACCCGCTTCCAGATCCGGCCGGAGGAGCGTGTGCTCGCCGAGCGGTTTCCGGATGCGTATCGCGACTACCGCGGGCGTGTCCGCCGCTGGCTGTGATCAGCGGGAAGCGCGGCGCGTGCGCGACGCGCGGGTGGCCGGCGCGCAATAGGCATCGTACAGCGCCTGCATGACCCCGAACGCGGGTCCGGGCAGCGGGGAATACAGGATCGACTGGGCCACCCGCCGGTTGCCCACCAGCCCCGCTTCGCGCAGGACCGCCAGGTGCTGGGACAGCGCGGACATCGACAGCCCGGACAGCGCCTGCAGATCCGAGACGCTGGCTTCGCCTTCCAGCAGGCGGCACATCACCAGCAGCCGCGCCGGATGCGCCAGCGCCTTCAACAAGGCGGCCGCGTCCTCCGCGTGCCGGGTCATGCGTTGCATATCGGTAGGAGACGCCATGGCTTGATCGTTATTTAAGTCAATGCTAATTTAGCAAATACTTTAATAAAACTCAAGGAACCGGACCATGCCCATTTCCCCCGTCCGTCCTCGCGTCGACAGTTTTTTCCACGCCGATACCAATACCTTCACCTATGTGGTGTCCGGCACCGACGGCGGCGCCGCCGTCGTGATCGACCCGGTGCTGGACTACGACGCCGCCAGCGCGCGTACCGCCACGACGTCGGCGGATGCGGTGCTGGCGCACGTCCGCCGCCATGATCTGAAGGTCGAATGGATCCTGGAAACCCATGCCCATGCCGATCACCTCAGCGCCGGTGGCTACCTGCGCGAGGTACTGGGCGCGCCGCTGGCGATCGGTGAAGGCATCGTGCAGGTGCAGGCGCGCTTCAAGGACCTGTTCGGGCTGGGCGACGACTTCGTCGCCGACGGCCACCAGTTCGATCGCCTGCTGCGCGATGGCGAGCGCCTGGACGTGGGGGACATGGCGGTGCGCGTGATCGCCACCCCGGGCCATACGGACGACAGTCTCAGCTACGTGATCGGTGATGCCGCCTTCATCGGCGACACGATGTTCGCGCCGGAAACCGGCACCGCGCGGGTCGACTTTCCCGGCGGCAACGCGCGCAAGTTGTATGCCTCCATCCAGACCCTGCTCGGTCTGCCGCCGAAGACCCGCATATTCCTCTGCCACGACTATCCATCCGGCCGCGAGCCGCGTGCCGAGAGCAGCGTGGCGGCGCAGCGCGAAGGCAACATCCATGTCGGCAACCAGCGCGGCGAGGAAGCGTTCGTCGCCCTGCGCGAAGCGCGCGACGCGACCCTGCCGGTCCCACGGCTCATCCTGCCGGCCTTGCAGGTGAACATCCGCGGCGGCCGGCTGCCGGCCGCCGATGCGAACGGCATCGCCTACCTGCGCCTGCCGCTCAATCAGTTGGGGCGTGCCCCGTGATGCCCTGGTCGGCCCTGATCGGCGGCGTCCTGATTGGCCTGGCCGCCACCGCGCTGCTGTGGTTCAACGGTCGCATCGCCGGTGTCAGCGGGATCGTCAACGGCCTTGCCAACCGGGCGGCGGGCGAACGCGGGTGGCGAATCGCGTTCCTGCTTGGCCTGGCCGGCGGCGGCGTGCTGGTGATGACACTGACCGGACAGGCGGTGGCATCACCGGCGAGCATCCCGATCCTGGTGCTGGCCGGCGTACTGGTCGGTTTCGGCACCCGCCTGGGCAGCGGCTGCACCAGCGGTCACGGTGTATGCGGATTGGGACGGTTGTCGTTGCGTTCGCTGGTCGCGGTGATGGTGTTCATGGGCTCGGCGATCGCCACGGTGTACGTCAGCCGGCACCTGCTGGCAGGCACGGCATGACCCGCTGGTTCGCGGCGTTGTTGGCGGGGGCGCTGTTCGGTGCGGGACTGGCGCTGTCGCGCATGACCGATCCGAACATCGTGCTCGGCTTCCTGGATCTTGCGGGCGACTTCGACCCGCGCCTGGCATTCGTGCTGGCCGGCTCGGTCATCACCACCCTCGTCGCTTTCCGCTGGGTGCTGCGGCGTCCGCGCCCGCTGCTGGATGATCGCTTCCGCCTGCCGCTGTCGCGGGCCATCGATCGGCCGCTGGTGACGGGCGCGGTGCTGTTCGGCATCGGCTGGGGACTGGCGGGTTATTGCCCGGGTCCCGCGCTGGTCGGGGCTGCCGCGGGCGTGGACAGCGCGCTGATCTTCGTCGCCGCGATGCTCGCGGGCAGCCTGCTGCAAGCGATGATGGCGCACACACGGCCGGCGTGACCGGAAACGCGTGCCACCATTGGCACGCTGCTTTGCGCGAGAGCCATTGCAAACATGCCACGGCCTTCTAGACTTGCAGCTTCCGGTCGAGCAAGCGATGGCGAAGCGATGAACGATGTGATCCTGTTGTACGGCACCAACGACTTCGAGCGTGAACGCTGGGATGATCTTCCCGACCTGGTCGAGCGCCGCGGCATCGTGCTGTCGCGCAAGGCCGGGCCGCGCACGCCACTGCCGACCGATCACGCCTGGGAACCGGTATCGGTCTATGCCTCCGACGAACTGACCGAGGAGGAATTCCAGGAACTGTACGAAGCCAATCGCGCGCACGTCGCGGAGCTCAACCTCAAATACTGAATGCCGTGCTCGCGTCGACGCAGCCGGCGGATCATCCGTTCGTGCGCGGCGTGAGCTGGTGCAGCAGGATGGAATTGCCTTCGCTGTCCTCGCACACAGCCATCCGGCATACCGGGCTGTGAATGACGTCGCTGCGGAACGCGACCCCGCGCGCTTTCAACTGCGCCATCAGGACATCCAGATCCTCCACTTCGAACGCGATCGTGCCGCCGGCACTGGCGCTGGGTTGATCCTCGATGAAGTTGGTCAGCGCCAGGCAACCGCCACCGGGCAGATCGTATTCCAGCCAGTATTGCTCGCCCTGGTTGCCGACCGAACCGGCCCGCAGGCCGAGCGCATTCTCGTAGAAATCGCGGGCGCGCGCGACATCGCGGATCGGATACATCGTGAACGCCACTTTCTTCAGCATGGGACGACTCCGGTGAAGGGGCATGGGTCGAAAAGCGTGACCACGATACCGATACCGGGCTCGACCATGATGCGTCCCGCCTCTTCACCGCGCATTTCCGACGAACGGTCCATCCGGCGACCGGTCTCCGGTCGTGAAATGCGTTGTTCCTGCTGTTCCTGTCATGTTGCGCGCGGATATTGGGGGTGTCCGCCGACCAAGGAGGCATAAGGAGATGTTGTTGCAAGGACTCACCCAGGAAGGCAAGTGCGAAGTCATCGACGTCGAGGCCGAGCTGCAGCGGTGGCAGCATCTCGGCCCGATGCCCGGGCATCGCGACCATGAGGCGTTCCGCCGCTTCGAACCGACCTTCAGGTTCGCCTACGATCTCTATCTGCAATGGCATCGCGAGCCGCTGGATGCGCTGGGCGATCGCATCGAAGGCGCCTACGAGCGCCAGTTGCCGCCGGGTGAACGCCTGGATCGCGAAACCGTGTTGACGATCGTGGCCGCGGTGTGGGAACGCATGGGCGGACGCATGCAGGCCTGCCGCATGCCCGCCACCGCGCGTCCGCGCGCAACGTCGGGCGAGCGCCAGGCACCGCCGCCGGTCTGAGAGGAACCTCGGACGATCTAGCCGTTTCGCCGCGGTGCGCTGTCCGGATCCTGCTGCGACAACCAGCGCCAGGCCTCGTGGATCAGCATGCGCGCCACCGGCCAGGCCGATACCGGCGGGTTGGGCAGCGTGTCCCAGCGGATCTCCAGTTCACCCTCGACCTCCGCGTCGTTGCGTCCGGCGTGGCTGGCATGGGTCGCCAGTGCCAGCGCATAGGCCCGGCACGCATCGCTCCAGGCGAGATCCGGGTGCAGGCGTATCCGGCGCTGGAAGTCCTGCCGACTGAAGGCCTCGAAGTCCTCGGGAATGTCCGGGAGTTCATCGCAGGCCAGGCAGGCCGCGACCTGCTGGCTCGCGCGCTCCAGGCTGGCGCTGCCGTAGGAACTGCGAAGGTATTCCATGGGCGGACTCCGTGGGGTTTGCAGCGATTGTCGGCAGGAAGGGCATGACCATCCCGTGAAAACCCGGAGAAGGTTCCGTTGATGACTTGGCGGCGGATTAAAACCGGATTAAACCGGACATGCCTATCGTGCCGGACCCGCGTGTCCCCCACGCCCTTTCCGCAGGAGTCCGCATGTCGCCGTTCCGTCCCCTGGTTTTCCTGGGCTTGCTCGCCAGTGCCGCCGCGCCCGTATCGGCGCAGGTCGTCTCCGAATCCAATCGCGAGGCGGGGCAGGCCTCCGATTCACGCTGGCGGGTCGGACTGGCGGTCGCCAGCCGCGAAGGCGTCTACGCCGGCGAGGACAATCGCACGCTGGTGTTCCCGAATGTCTCCTACGAAGGCGAGCGTTTCTTCTGGCGCGGCGTGCAGGCGGGCGCCCACCTGTTCTCGCGCGACGGTTTCGCGCTGGACGGCTATGTGGCCGGCCGCTTCGATGGCATCGACGCGGATGACTTCGGCATTCCCGAACTGGCGGAGCGCGGCATCGATCGCCGGCTGCTGGAGGATCGCGACGATGCCCTGGATGTCGGCATGAGCGCACGCTGGCGCGGCGCGGCGGGAGAACTGGAACTGGACGCGCGCGCCGACGTCACCGGCACCAGCGAGGGCTACCAGGCGTCGCTCGCGTATCGTCATCCGTTCCAGGCCGGCCATTGGCAACTCACGCCCGGCGTTGGCGTGCGCTGGTTGTCCTCGGATCTGGCCGACTACTACTACGGCACCCTGGACGAGGAAGTCGCGCGCGGCGTGGTGCGCGACCGGCCCGGCAGCGCCACCGTGCCCAATGCGAGCCTGACCGTGTTGCGCCCGTTCGCGGAGAAGTGGCTGTTCATCGCCAGCGCCGAGTACCGCCGGTTGCCGTCCGCGTTGCGTGACAGCCCCTTGATCGATCGCGACGCCGATGGCGGCACCACGGTGATGGTGGGGTTCTCGCGGGGCTTCTGAAGCCCCGCGTTGCGTACCGGCCTGGTGGATCGCGAGTCAACGGCTCGTGAATCCGCGACTCGTGAAACAGGGACGCGTCGCGTCCCTCAGCGGCTCATGGAGTAGGGGCGCGCCTCGCGCCCCCATTGGCGGTTCGGCTCCGCCTGCATCGTGAAGCGCAGCTCGCCGCCGGCGAGGATTTCGGCATGCTCCAGGTAGGCGCGGTCCAGCGGTTTGCCGTCGAGGGTCGCACCGCCGATGTAGGGATGCGCCTCGTCCAGGCCCTCGGCGATCACGGTGAAGCGCTTGCCGTTGGGCAGGTTGAGCGTGGCGCGCGGCAGGAACGGCCGCCCGATCACGTACTGGTTGCTGGCCGGCGCGACCGGATAGAAGCCCAGCGCGGTGAATACGTACCAGGCCGACATCTGGCCGAGATCGTCGTTGCCGGCCAGTCCATCCGGACGCGGCGCATATTGGCTCGCCATGATCGCGCCCAGTCGCGCCTGCGTGCGCCAGGGCTGGCCGGCATGCGCGTACAGGTAGGCGACGTGGTGGCTGGGCTCGTTGCCGTGCGCGTACCAGCCGATCAGGCCGGTGATGTCTTCCATGTGGGCGAAGATCTTCGGATCGACCTTGGCGTCGAACACCGCATCCAGTCGCGCCAGCAGCTGGTCTTCGCCGCCGTGCGCCCGCGCCAGCCCGGCCACGTCCTGGGGCACGTACCAGGAGTACTGCCAGGCATTGCCCTCGGTGTAGTCGGTCCCGTAACCGCTGGCGGCGGGATCGAAGGGCTCGCGGAACGCGCCGTTGCGCTTGCGCGCGCGCATGAAGCCGGTGGCCGTATCGAACGCGTGTTTCCAGTTGGCCGCGCGCCGACTGAACTCGGTCGCGACGTCCTTGCGGCCCATCGCTTCGGCCATCCGCGCGATGGTCCAGTCGTCGAACGCGTATTCGAGCGTCTTGGAAGCCGCCTCGCCTTCCTCGTCGATCGGCACGTAGCCCAGCTCGCGGTACTGGGCGATCCCGTCATAGGGACCGTAGCTGGCGCTGGCGACCATCGCCTCCAGTGCCTCGTTGGCGTCGTAGCCGCGGATGCCCTTCATGTAGGCGTCGGCGATCACCGGCACCGCGTGGTAGCCGATCATGCACCAAGTCTCCTGGCCGTGGAACGCCCACACCGGCAGCACGCCGTAGGGACTGTGCCGGCGCGCGGCCAGCAGCGACTGCACGAAATCGTTGCTGCGTTGCTCCGGCTGCACCAGGGTGAGCAGCGGATGCAGCGCGCGATAGGTGTCCCACAGCGAGAACGTCGAATAGTGGGTGAAGCCCTTGGCCTGGTGCACCGCGTTGTCCGGACCGCGATAGCGGCCGTCGCTGTCCATGAACAGGGTCGGGCCCAGCAGCGTGTGGTACAGCGCGGTGTAGAAACTGCGGCGCTGCGGTTGCGGCGCGTCCACGTCGATTGCGCCGAGCGCCTGCGTCCACAGCCGGCGCGCGTCGGCGCGCGCGCCGTCGAAATCCCAGCCGGGCACTTCGGCGTCGAGGTTGGCGATGGCGTTGTCCTCGCTGACCGGCGAAATCGCGACCTTGACCAGCAGCGGCCCCTGCGCGTCGGCGAAATCGAAGGCGGCCACGATCTGGCGTCCCTCGATCTGCGCGCGCTGGCGGGGATCCTTTTCACCCGGTGGCGGAAAGCCCTTGTAGGCCACGTCCTGCTCGGTGTCGTGCAGTTGCCGGCCCTGGATCGGGCGCGAGAACCGCAGCGCGAAGTACAGCTGCCGTCCCGGCACCCAGCCACGGGTTTCGCGAAAACCGGTGACGGTGCCATCCGGTCGCAGGCGCAGCCGCGACCACAGCACCTTGCCCGGATAGTCGTACAGGCTGGTGCGCAGATCGATCAGCACGTGGGCGGGTTTCCCGCGTGGAAAGGTATAGCGGTGCACGCCGACCCGCGCGGTGGCGGTAAGTTCGGCGCGCACCCCGTAGTCGTCCAGGGTCACCGCGTAGTAGCCGGGCTGCGCGGTCTCGCCGTCGTGGCTGAAGCGCGAGGTGTAGCCGCTGCCGGGTTGATCGGGGTTGCCGCGTTCCAGCTTCACTTCGCCGCTGATCGGCATCAGCAGCACGTCGCCCAGATCCGAATGGCCGGTGCCGGAGAAATGGGTATGCGAGAAACCGACGATGGTGTGGTCGTCGTGGCGATAGCCGGCGGCCCAGCCGTAGGCATCCTTGCGCGGCTGGATGCGGGTATCGGGGCTCAGCTGGACCATGCCGAAGGGGACGGTCGCGCCGGGATAGGTATGTCCCTCGCCGCCGGTGCCGATAAAGGGATCCACGTCGGCGAAGGCGCGCTCGCCCGCGGCCGGGGAGGGGGTGTCCGACCTCGCCGCCGCCGCCGGCAGCATCATCAGTCCCAGGCAGATCGCGCTGGCCGCGCGTGTCCACATCGTCCGCATGCCGCGTCCTCGTGATGGAGAGGGCGCGAACGTAGCATGCCGGGCGGGACACGCCCGGAACCGCGTCACGCCGCGCCTTCGCGTCGCAATAGTTCGCGCTTGCGATCCACGCCCCAGCGGTAGCCGGACAGCGCGCCGTCGCTGCGGACCACGCGGTGGCAGGGAATGGCCACCGCCAGATGGTTGGCGCCGCAGGCCTGCGCGACCGCCCGCACCGCGCGCGGCATGCCGATGCGCTGGGCGATCTCCGCATAGCTGGCGGTGCTGCCCGGCGGAATCTGCCGCAATGCCTGCCACACCCGCTCCTGGAAGGCGGTGCCGCGCACGTCCAGCGGCAGGTCCAGGCCGATGCCGGGCGCTTCGACGAAACCGACCACACGCGCCACCCAATCCTCGAAGCCGGCGTCGCCGCCGATCAGGTGGGCGCGCGGGAATTGATCCTGCAGGTCCCGCACCAGCGCTTCCGGATCCTCGCCCAGCAGGATCGCACAGACGCCGCGCTCGCTGCGCGCGACCAGGATCGCGCCGAGCGAGCACTGGCCGATGGCGAACCGGATCTCGGCGTTCGCGCCGCCGGCGCGCCAGTCCTTCGGGCGCATGCCCAGGCGCTGGTTGGAGGTTTCGTAGAAGCGGCTGTTGGATCCGAAGCCGGCGTCGAAGATCGCGTCGGTGATCGAGGCGCCACCTTCCAGGCCCTCGCGCATGCGGCGCGCGCGCTGCGCCAGCGCGTAGGCCTTGGGGGTCACGCCGGTCACCGACTTGAACACGCGGTGGAAATGGTAGGGGCTCATGCCGGCGGCTTCGGCCAGCTGCGCCAGCGGCGCTTCTTCCTCGGCGTTCTCCAGTTGCCGGCAGGCGCGGGCGACAAGGTCGGCGTGATGGCGGGCCAGCGCCGCGCGATCGGCGGCGGCGCGGCGGCTGGGCCGGTACCCGGCCGCCTCGGCAGCCTCCGGGGTGTCGAAGAACTCCACGTTCTCAGGACGCGGCAGGCGCGAGGGGCTGCCCGGATGGCACCAGACACCGGTGGTCTTCACCGCGTAGACGAAACGGCCGTCGGCGGCCGGGTCGCGGGCGCGCAATGCGGCCCAGCGGGGATCGTCCTGGATGGCGGTGGCAGCGACCGTCGAGCGCCGGCGGGAAGAAATGGGTGTGTTCATGGCGAATGGGCGTGTCGTGGGGACGACGCCATCTTGGTTCCCGCCAGCCTAGCCGACACTCCGCGCCTTGCGATCAAATTCGTGCGCGGTGGGGGTATTCGCGCGTCGTTTGGCAATCCGCAAACGTCGGAACGTATTCACGCATGGCGCACTGCGACCCCAGCAAGCCAAGGACCGCCCCGACCCCGGACACCGCCCCTTCCCCCGCAAGCGGGGGAAGGTTGGGAAGGGGGCCGCTCGCAGCGGACGCGGCAGTGCCGGTCGCCCCCACCCCAGCCCTCCCCCGCAAGCGGAGGAGGGGGCCGTATCCGTGCGTCGTTGTGCAATCCGCCAACGTTGGACCATCCGCCCATGGCGCACCCCGACCGCAAGCCAACGACCGACCCGAACCCGGACACCGCCCCTTCCCCCGCTTGCGGGGGGAAGGTTGGGATGGGGGGCCGCTCGCAGCGGACACGGCAGCGCCGTTCGCCCCCACCC
>NZ_JANJUE010000022.1 GCF_024710765.1 Pseudoxanthomonas sp. | reverse complement strand
TGATGAAACGGGCGATCGTCTGGCTGCCGTGCTTGGGATCCGGCAGGACTTCACGCTGGGGAGCTGAGCCTTTACGCGACATAGTTCTTCTTCCTTAACCTTAAGCCTTCGGGCGCTTGGCGCCGTACTTGGAACGGCCCTGGCGACGCTTGGCGACGCCGGAGGCGTCGAGCGAACCGCGGACGGTGTGGTAACGCACGCCCGGCAGGTCCTTCACACGACCGCCACGCACGAGCACGACGGAGTGCTCCTGCAGGTTGTGACCTTCGCCACCGATGTAGCTGATGACTTCTTCCTGGTTGGTCAGGCGCACCTTGGCCACCTTGCGAAGGGCCGAGTTCGGCTTCTTCGGGGTGGTGGTGTAGACGCGCGTGCACACGCCGCGACGCTGCGGGCACTTGTCCAGCGCCGGCGAGGCGCTCTTGTAAGTGGTTGCCTGCCGCGGCTTGCGGACCAGCTGGTTGATGGTTGCCATGTTTGGATTCTTTGGGTGAAGGCCGGAGCCTTGTTGCGTGAAAACGACGGCAGGCCGCGAACCGGCCCACCGAGACGGAAAAGTATAGCTGGCACCCGGCGACACCGTCAAATGCGGTGTATGCCGGGGGCCTCTACAGGTTTGCGATCCCGCCCTTCCTGGGCCGAAAACGAGGGGCTCCCTGCCCCTCATTTCGTGGTCTGGGGCGGCCCGAAGGCCGCCATCTTGCAGTTTTTAGCTGGCGCTGGACTCCTCGCCGGCTTCCTCGGCCGCCGGAGCGGCCGGGGCGGAGGTTTCGACCGGGCTGCCGGCCAGCGCGTCCACTTCCGCCTCGGTCAGGCCGGAGGCGTTGCGGCGACGCTGGTTGTGGTAGGCCAAGCCGGTACCGGCCGGAATCAGGCGGCCGACGATCACGTTTTCCTTCAGGCCGCGCAGGCTGTCGCGGGTACCGCGGACGGCCGCCTCGGTCAGCACGCGGGTGGTCTCCTGGAACGAAGCCGCCGAGATGAACGACTCGGTCGCCAGCGAGGCCTTGGTGATGCCCAGCAGGACCGGGTCGTACTTCGCCGGCAGCTCGTTGCGGGTGGCCAGCTTGACGTTCTCCTCGATCAGGCGCTGCTTCTCGACCTGCTCGCCGGACAGGAACTTGCTGTTGCCGGTGTCGGTGATCTCGACCTTGCGCAGCATCTGGCGGGTGATCACCTCGATGTGCTTGTCGTTGATCTTCACGCCCTGCAGGCGGTACACGTCCTGGATTTCCTTGACCAGGTAGGCCGCCAGCGGCTCCACGCCCAGCAGGCGCAGGATGTCCTGCGGGCTCGGCTCGCCGTCCACGATGGTCTCGCCCTTGGTCACGTGCTCGCCTTCGAACACGATGATCTGGCGGAACTTCGGAATCAGCTCCTCGTGCTCCGAACCATCGGTGTCCTTGATGATCAGGCGCTGCTTGCCCTTGGTGTCCTTGCCGAAGCTGATCACGCCCGAACGCTCGGCCAGGATCGCGGGATCCTTCGGCTTGCGCGCTTCGAACAGGTCGGCCACGCGCGGCAGACCACCGGTGATGTCGCGGGTCTTGGAGGCTTCCTGCGGGATCTTGGCGACCACGTCGCCCACGCCCACCGGCGCGCCATCCTGCAGGTTGACGATCGAACGCGGCGGCAGCAGGTACTGCGCCGGCAGATCGGTGCCCGGGATGTTCAGGTCCTTGCCGTCCTTGTCCACGATGCGGACGATCGGACGCAGGTCCTTGCCCTGCGAACCGCGACGCTTCGGATCGGTGATCTCGCGCGAGGCCAGGCCGGTCAGTTCGTCGGTCTTCTCGATGACGGTGACGCCGTCGACGAAGTCCACGAAGCGCACGAAGCCGGCAACTTCCGACACGATCGGGTGGTTGTGCGGATCCCAGTTGGCCACGGCCTGGCCGGCGGTGATCTGGTCGCCGTCCTTGACGTTGATGGTGGCGCCGTAGGGCAGCTTGTAGCGCTCGCGCTCGCGGCCATGGCCGTCCAGCACCGACAGTTCGCCGGAACGCGAAACCGCGACCAGGCTGCTGTTGGCGTGCTCGACGTACTTCAGGTTGTTGAACTTGATCGAGCCGGTGGTCTTGACGGTGATGTTGTCCACCGCCGCCGCACGCGAGGCCGCGCCACCGATGTGGAACGTACGCATGGTCAGCTGGGTGCCGGGCTCGCCGATCGACTGGGCGGCGATGACGCCGACCGCTTCGCCGATGTTGACGATATGGCCACGGGCCAGGTCACGGCCATAGCAGTGCGCGCACACGCCGAACTGCGATTCGCAGGTGATGGTCGAACGCACCTTGATGGACTGCACGCTGGCGTCTTCCAGCTTCTGCACCCAGGCTTCGTCCAGCAGCGTGTTGCGGGTGACGATCGGATCCTCGTCGTTGCCCGGCAGGAACACGTCCTCGGCCACGACGCGACCCAGCACGCGGTCGCGCAGCGGCTCGACCACGTCGCCGCCTTCCACGATCGGGGTCATGGTCAGGCCTTCGCTGGTGCCGCAATCCACTTCGGTGATCACCACGTCCTGCGCCACGTCGACCAGGCGGCGGGTCAGGTAACCCGAGTTCGCCGTCTTCAACGCGGTATCGGCCAGGCCCTTGCGGGCGCCGTGGGTGGAGTTGAAGTACTCCTGCACGTTCAGGCCTTCGCGGAAGTTCGCCTTGATGGGCGTCTCGATGATCGAGCCGTCCGGGCGCGCCATCAGGCCACGCATGCCGGCCAGCTGGCGGATCTGCGCCTGGCTGCCGCGCGCGCCGGAGTCGGCCATGATGTACAGCGAGTTCATCGACTTCTCGTTGATGGTCTCGCCCTTGGCGTTCTGCACCTTGTCGGTACCGATGGTGTCCATCATCGCCTTGGCGATGCGCTCGTTGGTGCGCGACCAGATGTCGACCACCTTGTTGTAGCGCTCGCCGGCGGTGACCAGGCCCGACTGGTACTGCTCCTGGATTTCCAGCACTTCCTGTTCTGCCTCGCCCAGGATGCCCTTCTTCTCGGCCGGGATCAGCATGTCGTCGATGCCGATGGAGACGCCGGCGCGGGTCGCGTAGGCGAAGCCGGTGTACATCAGCTTGTCGGCGAACACGACCGTGTCCTTCAGGCCCAGCATGCGGTAGCTGGAGTTGATCAGGCGGCTGATGGCCTTCTTGTTCAACTCGGTGTTGGCCAGCGCGAACGGCAGGCCTTCCGGCAGGATGTCGGCCAGCAGGGCGCGGCCGATCGTGGTGTCCACGATCGACGACTTGCGCTGCTTGTTGCCGTCCTCGCCGGTCACCACCTCGGTGATGCGGACCTTGACCTTGGCGTGCAGTTCGACCACGCGGTTGTCGTAGGCGCGCTTGACCTCGGAGATGTTGGCGAACGCCATGCCCTCGCCCTTCTTGTTCTCCAGGGCGCGGGTCATGTAGTACAGGCCGAGCACGACGTCCTGCGACGGCACGATGATCGGCTCGCCGTTGGCGGGCGACAGGATGTTGTTGGTCGACATCATCAGCGCGCGGGCTTCCAGCTGCGCTTCCAGCGACAGCGGGACGTGCACGGCCATCTGGTCACCGTCGAAGTCGGCGTTGAACGC
>NZ_JANJUE010000015.1 GCF_024710765.1 Pseudoxanthomonas sp. | reverse complement strand
AATCGCGGCGGCGGCCTGGCCGGCCGGCAGCGCCTCGGCGGTGGCGATCGCGCCGCCGAGCGTGGACAGCGCGTGGCCGGCGGCGGCGTGGGCGAGATCGGCGGGCAATGCCGGTTCCAGCCAGAAGCGGTACAGCGCCATGCCGGCGCTGCCGAGCAATGCGATACCCAAGGCCCCGCTCAGTTCGGCGCTGGTTTCGGCCAACGCGGAGGCCGCGCCGGCGCGTTCCGGTGGCGCGGTGGTGATGATCAGTTCGTTGCCCACGGTGAACACCGGCGCCAGGCCGATGCTCATCGCCAGCATGCCGGCGATTAGGATCCACAGCCCATGCGGCGGCACCACCAGCGCAGTGATGCCGAAACCGACGGCGGCCACCAGCAGGCCACGCACCATCACCCGCCGTGCGCCCCAGTGACGGGCCAGGCGTGGCGCCAGCAGCGAACCCACGGTGAAACAGAGTGACCAGGGAACGGTGGCCAGGCCCGCCTCCAGCGGCGACAGGCCGAGCACCAGCTGCAGGTACTGGGTCATGAAGATGTACACGCCCATCATTGACAGGCCGGCCAGCGCGTAGGCGACGATCGCGGCGCTGAAGGCGGGACGACGGAACAGGGTGACATCGAGGAACGGGTAGTCCAGGTGACGCTGGCGGCGCACGAACAGCACGCCCAGCACCAGGCCGACCGCCAGTACCAGCAGGCCACGCGCATCGGCGCCGTATTCGGCGATCCGCTTGAGTCCGTACACCACCGCCAGCACGCCCAGCAGCGACTGCGCCATGCTGGCCGGATCCAGCCGGCCGGCGTCGGGATCGCGGTATTCGGGCAACAGCTTCGGTCCGAGCAGCAACAGCAGCACCATCACCGGCACCGCCGCGAGGAAGGCCGCGCCCCACCAGAACCATTCCAGCAGCAGTCCGCCGACCAGCGGTCCGATTGCGCCACCGACCGAGAAGCTGGCGATCCACACACCGATCGCGAACTGGCGCTCGTGTTCGTCATGGAACATGTTGCGTATCAGCGACATGGTCGAGGGCGCCAGGGTGGCCCCGGCCACGCCGAGCAGCGCGCGCATCGCGATCAGCATTTCCGCGCTGCGCGAGAACGCCGCGATGACCGAGGCGGCGGCGAACGCGGCCGCGCCGATCAACAGCAGGCGCCGCCGGCCGATGCGGTCGCCCAGGGTGCCCATGGTGATCAGGAAGCCGGCGACCAGGAAACCGTAGATGTCGACGATCCACAGCAACTGCGAGGATGAGGGGTTGAGATCGGCGCTGATCGCCGGCAACGCCAGGTTGAGCACGGTCAGGTCCATCGCGTAGACCATGCAGGGCAGGGCGATGGCGGCCAGGCCGATCCATTCGCGGCGGGTGGCCTTGGGGGACATCGGGGAGGTCATGGGCGGTCCTGTGCGGGGGTGACCTGACTAAGACGTGCCAGCGTGACGGTTTTCGACACACCGGCGGGCCAGCGTATCGCGGCCGGTCATCCGTGGCGCATGGGCGCTGCCCCGCCAAGGCGCCACCGCCATGCCCCCGCCGGCCCTGTCGTCCGCCGTCGTCCCAGCGCAGGCGGGGACCCATGGGCTCCGGTCCTTGATGCGGTCGGGAATAAAAGAGCCAATGGATTCCGGCGTTCGCCGGAATGACGGGATTCTGGTTCGCGGTATCGGGCCGCAATGGCCCTGCAGCGGGACGAAGCCGGTTCCGGGGAATGCGGCTTCGCCGGTCCGTCCGCCTACCGGACGATGAAGTCGATGAAACGCGCGACCTTGGCGTAGGGCGGCTTGAGCATGTCGCTGCCGGCGCGACGGCTTTGCCAGAGGATCGGCAACGCCTTGCTGAAGGCGTCGAAGCCGGCCTTGCCATGGTAGGCGCCCATGCCGCTGGGACCGATGCCGCCGAACGGCAGATCGTTGATGCCGAAGTGCAGTACGGTGTCGTTGACGGTGACGCCGCCGGCCAGCGTGTTGCGCAGGATCTTCTCGATCCGGTTGCGGTCGTTGCTGAACGGGTACAGCGCCAGTGGGCGATCGTGCGCGTTGACGTAGGCGATGGCCTCGTCCAGCGAATCGACCGAACGGATCGGCAGGATCGGGCCGAAGATCTCGTCCTGCATCACCCTGGCGTCATCGCCCGGATCCAGCACCAGGGTCGGCGGGAACAGCCGCTCCTGCGGATCCTCGGCGCCGGCCAGCGGAATCACCGTCAGGCCGCGCGCCTGCGCGTCCTCGCGATAGCCACGCAGGCGGGCGAACTGGCCGTCGTTGATGATCCGGGTGTAGTCGCCCGGGTTCCGCAGATCGCCGTAGCGCGCCTTCACCTGCCTGCGCAGCGCTTCCACCAGCCCATCGCGGCGATGCGCGGCGACCAGCACGTAGTCCGGCGCGATGCAGGTCTGGCCGCCATTGAACCACTTGCCGGTCGCCAGCCGCGCGGCGGCCTGATCCAGCGGATAGTCGTCGCAGACGATGGCCGGCGACTTGCCGCCCAGTTCCAGGGTCAGCGGGGTCAACTGCGGCGCGGCGGCGGCCATCACCTTGCGACCGACCGCGGTCGAGCCGGTGAACACCAGATGGTCGAACGGCAGGCCGGCGAAGGCGGACGCGATCTCCGGACCGCCGCTGGCGACCGACACGCGATCGGGCGGGAACACTTCGGCCAGCAGGTCGCGCAGGAATTCCGTGGTGCGTGGCGTGTGTTCCGAGGGCTTCAGATAGACATGGTTGCCGGCGGCGATCGCGGTGGCCAACGGAATCAGGGCCAGGTTGACCGGATAGTTCCAGGGCGCGATCACGCCAACCACGCCGACCGGTTCGGGCCGGATCTCCGCGCGCGCCGGCCAGAACCGCCAGCCCACCCCGACCCGGTGCGGCATCATCCAGCGGCGCAGGTGCTTGAGCAGGTGGTCGATCTCGTTGAGCACGGTCATGCCGTCGGCGATGCGGCTCTCGTGCAGCGAGCGATGGCCGAAATCGGCGGCGATGGTGCGGGCCATCTCGTCCAGCCGGCGCTTGAGCGCATCGCGCAGGCGCTGCAGGTCCGACTGCCGCTGGGCAAGGTCGGGCCGCCGCGCCTGCCAGGCCGCGCGCAGGCGATCGAGGGTGGGACGGAGCTCGGTCTGGGGCGTATCGGCGGGAGTGTCCATGGCCGCAGTGTAGGCCCGGACGCGGGCGTATGGTCGCTACAATGGCGACATGACCGCTATCCGCCCCTATCTTGACCGTTTTCCCGCCCTTGGCCCGCGCGTCTACGTGGATCCCGCGGCCACCGTGATCGGCGACGTGGTGCTGGCGGAGGATGTGTCGGTGTGGCCGGGCACGATCATCCGCGGCGACGTCAACCATATCCGCATCGGTGCCCGCACCAACGTGCAGGACGGCACCATCATCCACGTCAGCCACCACAGCCCGTACAACCGGGCCGGGTATCCGACCCTGATTGGCGCGGACGTCACCGTCGGCCACGGCACCATCATTCATGCCTGCACCATCGAGGACCTGTGCCTGATCGGCATGGGCGCCTGCATCCTGGACGGAGCCACGGTGAAGAAACATGGCTTCGTCGGCGCCGGCGCGGTGGTCGGTCCGGGCAAGGTGGTCGGCGAGGGCGAACTCTGGCTGGGCAACCCGGCCCGTTTCGCCCGCAAGCTCAGCGACAGGGAAATCGAGAGCCTGCATTACTCGGCCGCCCACTACGTGCGGCTGAAGGATCAGTACCTGCAACCGGCCGGGGACTGACGCTTCCGTTCCACGGTCGAGAACTTTGCCGCGATTGCGGCCTGGCATGCCTGGAACCGGCGGGACCTGTTTGCCGATGTCCCGGGGCTTGCCTGCCACCGGCGCACCGGCAACACTGGCGTGGGACAGGGATCTGTCCATACAACGGGGAAGAAAAATGCTGAAACCATGGTTCGGTGGCCTGCTGGCCGCCGCGGTGCTGGCGTGGGGAACGCCGGCGGTGGCGCAGGAAGGCGGGGAAGACGCGGGCCCGAAGAGCGCCGAGGCGTTTGTCGCGGGATTGAAGTTCCGGGAGGGCGATATCGCGGTGCCGAAGGCGCACGCGCGCTTCCAGCTGAAGCCGGAGTTCCGCTACCTGGAACAGGCCGACGCCCGCCGCGTGCTGGAAGACCTGTGGGGCAACCCGCCGGACGAGTCGGTGCTGGGCCTGATCGTGCCGCGCAAGCCGGATCTGCTGGCCGATGACAGCTGGGCGGTCGTGGTCACCTATTCGGACGAAGGCTATGTCTCCGACGAGGACGCGGCCAAGATCGATTACGACGAAATGCTGACCGAAATGAAGGACTCCACGCGCGAGGAGAACAGCGCGCGCAAGGAAGCCGGCTACGGCACCGTGGATCTGGTCGGCTGGGCGGTGCCGCCGCGCTACGACGGTTCGGCCAAGAAGCTGTACTGGGCCAAGGAACTGTCGTTCGACGGCAACACGGAGCACACGTTGAACTACGACATCCGCGTGCTGGGCCGGCACGGTTATCTCAGCCTCAACGCGGTGGCCGGCATGTCCGAGCTGGCGCAGGTGCAGAAAGGCATGCAGGACCTGCTGCCGATGACCGAGTTCGACAGCGGCGCGCGCTACGCCGACTTCAATGCCTCCACCGACAAGGTCGCCAGCTATGGCCTGGCGGCGCTGGTCGGCGGCGGCCTGGCGGCCAAGGCCGGGCTGTTCGCCAAGATTGGCCTGGTGCTGGCCAAGTTCTGGAAGCTGCTGCTGATCGGCGTGGTCGCGATCGGCGCGGGCCTGAAGCGCGTGTTCGGCGGCAAGAAAGAGAAACCGACCGTCAGTTGAGATGCGTCGTTCGGGCTCAGGGCCGGGTGGCCCGCTCCAGCGCGTCCAGGTAGGCCATGGCCTCCTGGCGGTTGTGGCCGCACATCTCCGGCCCGGGCCTGAGCGAGGCGCAGAAGCGCGGGCGTTCCGGGCGCCCGAACAGGCGGCAGCGCAGGGCTTCGTCCAGTTGCACGCAGGGAACGCCCGCCGGCTTGCCGGCGGGCATGCCGGGAATGGGCGAGGCGATCGATGGAGCCGTGCAGCAGGCGGCGCAGCCCGCACGGCAAGGGAAGGACGATGACATGCCCGCAGTGTAGTGGCGCGGGCTGGGCAAGCGTGGCGGCGGCGGCTAAAGTCGCGACGGACGGAACACACGGACACGGGATCGCGCATGGCGCGCAACACGCAGACTTCGCCAGGACGGCGCATCGCCGGCGCCGTGCCACGGACCGGCATCGGGTGATGAAGTGAGACTGGATACCTATCGCGAGGTGATCACGCCCGAAGGCGTGGCCCTGCACCTGCCCGCGTCCGGGCCGGTGCCCCGCGCCGTGGCATGGTCGATCGATCTGGCGGTGCGGCTGGGCATCCTGTTCGTGGTCGGCACCGTGCTCGGCCTGATGGGCAAGATGGGCCAGGGCCTGTCGATGGTGCTGATGTTCGTCGTGTACTGGATCTATCCGATCGCCCTGGAGGCGTTCTGGAACGGGCAGACCATCGGCAAGCGCGCGATGGGCCTGCGGGTGGTGTCGGCCGATGGCGCGCCGGTGGGCTGGCTGGCCGCGATCACCCGCAACCTGCTGCGCACCGTCGACATGCTGCCGTTCGGTTACATGGCGGGACTGGTCACCAGCCTGGCCGATCCGCATGGCCGCCGCCTCGGTGACATGGTGGCGCGGACCGTGGTGGTGCACGTGGACGACGCGCGCGAATCCGTGCCGGCGCCGGCCAACGTGGTGGTGCCCGTGCCGCCGGGCCTGCAGCCGGACGAGCAGGCCGCGATCGTCGCCTTCGGCGAGCGCGCGCCGCTGCTGACGCCGGCGCGCCAGGCCGAACTGGCCGACATCGTCGCGCCGCTGACCCAGGCGCAGGGCCAACCCGGCGTACTGCGCCTGTATGGCATGGCCAACTGGCTGGTGGGGCGTCGATGAGGCAGGAGCAGTTCGTCGCCCGCCACCAGCGCGAATGGCTGGCGTTCGAACAATGGCTGGATCTGCGCGGCGAACCGGGACAGGCGCGCGATGCGCGCCATCGCGTCGACCTGGCCGACGAGGACGTGCCGGCGCGCTATCGGCGCATCTGCGAGCAGTTGGCGCTGGCGCGCAAGCGCGGCTACAGCCCGCAGATCACCGATCGCCTGCAACAGCTGATGCAGCGCGGCCACAACCTGCTGTACCGCACGCCGCCGCCGCGCTGGCGGCGCGCGCTGGTGTTCGTGCTGGCCGATTTCCCGCGGCTGGTGCGCAGCGAGGCGGCGTGCATGTGGATCGCCATGGCGCTGTTCGCGCTGCCGATGGTGATCTTGTTCGTACTGCTGCAATACCAGCCGGAGCTGATCCACGGGATCAAGGCGCCGGAAGAGATCGCCTCGATGGAGCGGATGTTCGATCCCGGCGATCCCCGCCACCGGCTGGGACGCGACTCGGGCAGCGACTGGTACATGTTCGGCGTCTACATCATGAACAACACCAGCATTGGCCTGCGCGTGTTCGCCAGCGGCCTGCTGGGTTGCCTGGGGCCGATCTACGTCCTGATCTTCAACGGCGTGGACATCGGTGCCTCGTTCGGCCATCTGCAGCAGATCGGTTCGGCGGATCCGCTGTGGCGCTTCGTTGCCGGCCATGCGCCGTTCGAGCTGACCGCGATCGTCATCACCGGCGGCGCCGGCCTGCGGCTGGGCTACAACCTGCTCGCGCCGGGGCGGCGCCGGCGCGTCGACGCGCTGGTCGAAGCCGGCTGGAAAGGCGCGCGGATCTGCCTGGGCGCGGCGCTGATGTTCTTCATCGCGGCCTTCATCGAGGCGTTCTGGTCCTCGATCCAGTCGATTCCCGCTTCGGTGAAGTACGGCGTTTCGGCGAGCCTGTGGACGCTGGTGCTGGTATGGCTGTGGCGCGGCGGCCGGGGGAGCACCGATGAGGCTTGAACAGCTCACCGTCCAGTTGCGCGCGCGCTCGTCCTGGGAGGCGATGGAACTGGGCATGGCGCTGGTGCGCCGGCACGCGGCCATGATCTGGAAGCCCTGGCTGCTGGTGACCGTGCCGGTGTTCGTGCTGCTCAACGCGGCCGGCTGGGCGCTGGACCTGATCGGCCTGGCCGGCGTGCTGATGTGGTGGCTCAAGCCGGTGTTCGATCGCATTCCGCTGTATGTCGCCTCGCGCGCGGTGTTCGGCGCGGTGCCCGGAGTGCGCGAGACCGTGCGCGCGCAGGCGAGCTGGGGCTGGAGGCCGATGCTGCACTACCTGACCTGGCGCCGCTTCAGTCCGGTGCGCTCGCTGTACCTGCCGGTGGATCTGCTGGAAGGCGTGCAGGGCCAGCGACTGCGCGAGCGCCGGCGGGTGCTGGGCGGCGCGATCTACGGCAACGCGGCATTGCTGACCTTGGTCTGCCTGCATTTCGAAGGCGCGCTGTTCCTGGGCGGCATCGCCGGCATCCTGATGTTCACCCCGCTGGATCTGCTGCCGGAAACCCTGCGCACGACCTGGACGCTGATCGCCGAACAATCGCCGGTGTGGGTGAAGATCGGGCTCAACGCGATGGCGTGGATGGCGGTGTCGGTGATCGAACCGTTCTTCGTCGGCGCGGGGTTCGGCCTGTACCTCAACCGGCGCACCCAGCTGGAAGCCTGGGACGTGGAAATCGTGTTCCGCAAACTGCGTGGCCGGCTTGCCAGGGGCGCGTCGGCGCTGCTCGTCATGTTCGCGATCCTGGGAATGGCCGTGTCCGCGCCCGCGCGGGCGCAAGATGCGCCCGAGGAGCCGGTGTCGCACGAGTCGGCCGATGGCGACGAGGTGCCGAAGGCGCCAACCCTGCCGGAAGTGTTCGGCAAGCAGCGGGTCGACGAGCGTGGTTTCCGCCGCGCCAGCGAACAGGCCTATCGCGACCCGTCGCTCAACCGCACCGTGGTGCAGAAGCAGTGGGAACGCATCGACAAGGACGCCCCCAGGCCGGAAAGAAACACGCCGCAAGCGGGATGGTTGCAGGGCGTGGTGGCGATGTTCGCCTTCCTCGCCGAATGGGGCCTGTGGATCCTGGCCGGGTTGCTGGTGCTCGGGTTGCTGTTGACCGCGCGTTACTGGCTGCCGTGGATGCGTGGAAAGGGAGGAGGCCGGGCGGCGGCGTTCGATGCCGGCACCCGCCACGAGCCGACGATCGTGCCGGACGTCCTGCCCGATGACGTGGCCGCCGTCGCGCGCCGGTTGTGGCGGGAGGGACGCGCGCGCGACGCGCTGGCGCTGGTGTACCGCGCCGGCGTGCAGGCAATGGGACGGCGGGCGCAGGTGGAACTGCCGCCCGGCGCCACCGAGGCCGAATGCCTGCGGCTGTCGCGGAGGATGGCGCAGGCGGAGGACCGGCAGCTGTTCGCGCGCGTCGTCCGGGTCTGGCAATACGCCGCCTATGCGCAGCGCCTGCCGGAGGAAGCCGAGTTCGAATCCCTGCTCGGGCAGATGCAGGCGCGCGGCGGGTGGCTGGCATGACGCGCCCGACCCGGATCGCCCTCATCGTCGGGCTGACCGTGCTGGGCGGCCTGCTGATCGCCGCCGGCATCCACTGGTTCCAGCGCAACTATCACCGGGTCGAACAGACCCTGTACCTGCCGCCCAGCGGCGAGGCGGCGTACAACCCGCTGTACGCGTTGCGCAAGACCCTGGAGGCCGACGGGGTCAAGGCGCAGTCGCGGCAGCGGCTCGCGCTGGACGCCCATCCGCCGGGACCGCGCGATACCGTGCTGCTGTTCAACGAGTCCAGCGGCCTGGACGCGTTGCAGACCGAACGGCTGCTGGACTGGGTCGAACAGGGCGGCCACCTGCTGGTGCGGACGCCGCCGCGGCGGGTCTGGGACGGCAGTCCGGATCCGCTGCTGTTCGCGCACCTGGGCGTGGAGACCCAGGATCAGAACGATTGCGCCGATTTCCAGGTCGAGGGCCAGCGCCCGCACGTGGAATTCTGCCGCGGACGCCGGTTCCGCCTGCACGACGTGGAACCCGAGCTGGCCTGGGGCGATCTGGACGCCGGCTATGTCTATGCCCGCCTGGCGCATGGCGAGGGCCATGTCGACGTGCTGGCCGATTTCGATTTCCTGGTCAACCAGGGCCAGTCCGGCAACCCGTTCGGGGATCCGCTCAAGCGCCCGCAGGGCGGCCTGCGCGATGCGCCGCACCAGGCGCTGGCGCGGCAGGTGCTGGCCCCCAACTACGGCGCCGGCACCATGCACCTGATCTATGCCGCCGACATGCCGTCGCTGCTGCGCACGATCCTGTTCCGTGGCTGGATGGTGTGGGCGCCGCTGCTGATCGCGCTGCTGGCGTGGCTGTGGTCGCGCATGCAACCGTTCGGCCCGGCGCTGCCCGCGCCGCCGATGGATCGCCGCTCGCTGCTGGAGCACGTGCGCGCCAGTGGCGATCACCTGTTCCGCTACGGCCGCGGCGTACTGCTCTACACCGCCGCCCGCCAGGCGTTCCTGGCCCGCCTGCGCCGCCGCGATCCGGTGGCCGCGGCGCTGGCCGGCGACGCCCAGGTCGAAGCGCTGGCCGAACGCCTCGGCGTGCCGGCCGATACCGTGCGCACCGCCCTGCAGACGCCGTCCACGCACGACAAGGCCGGCTTCCGCGACCGAATTTCCACCTTGATCCAGTTGAGAAACCGACTATGAGCGATTCCACTGCCGCCCTCGCCGGCGCAATGACGGGCGAAACCCTGGCCGGGCGCGCCGCGCAGGTACGCGAGGAAGTGTCCAAGGCGTTCATCGGCCAGGCCGACGTGCTGGACCAGATCCTGATCGCCTTGCTGGCCGGCGGCCACGTACTGATCGAGGGCGTCCCCGGGCTGGGCAAGACCCTGCTGGTGCGCGCGCTGGCGCAGGCGCTGGAACTGACCTACGCGCGCGTCCAGTTCACACCCGACCTGATGCCCAGCGACGTCAGCGGCCACGCGGTCTACGATCCCAAGACCGAGAGCTTCAAGATCCGGCGCGGCCCGGTCTTCACCCACCTGCTCCTGGCCGATGAAATCAATCGCGCGCCGGCCAAGACCCAGTCCGCGCTGCTGGAGGTCATGCAGGAGGGGCAGGTCACCATCGAAGGCAAGTCCTTCGAGCTGGCGCCGCCGTTCATGACCCTGGCCACCCAGAACCCGATCGAACAGGAAGGCACCTATCCGCTGCCGGAAGCGCAGCTGGATCGTTTCCTGCTGAAAATCCTGATCGACTATCCGGCGCTGGATGACGAGAAGCGCATGGTCGACGCGATCACCACCGGACGCACCGCCGGCGATTTCGATCTGTCGCAGGTGCGGCGCGTGCTGGGCGCGGCCGACATCATCGCCATGCAGCGCGGTACCGCCGCGGTGACGGTGGACGAACAGGTCGTCGACTACGCGGTGCGCATCGTCGCCGCCACCCGCAAGTGGCCGGGCATCGCGCTGGGCGCCGGTCCGCGCGGCAGCATCGCGCTGGTGCGCGCGGCGCGCGCGCAGGCGGTGTTGCAGGGCCGCGATTTCGTCACGCCGGACGACGTGCGCGACATCGCCACCCCGGCGCTGCGGCATCGCATCGCGCTGGCGCCGGAACTGCAGATCGAAGGCCAGTCGGCCGACGATGTGTTGCGCGCGCTGCTGGCCAAGGTGGAAGCGCCGCGCAAATGAGGCCCGCCTGGCCACTGATCGCCTGCCTGGCGCTGTGGGGCCTGTCCGGCCTGGCGGTGCTGTTCGCCGACGTGCCCCGGCCGGTCTGGCCGGGCGTGGGCGTGGCGGTGATCGTGCTGGCCCTGCTGGACGCGTTGTGGCTGCGGCGGCAACCTTCCCCGGCGGTGGCGCGTGACATGCCGGAGGCCTGGCCACTGGGCATCGCGCGCGAGGTGGCGGTGCGGCTGGAGAGCGGCGCGCGGCAGCGCGTGGACGTGTTCGATCTCCACCCTGGCCACTGGACCATGCAGGGCCTGCCGCAGCGGTTGCGCCTGCGGCGCGGCGAAACCACCTCGTTCCGCTATCGCCTGTGCCCGACCGAGCGCGGCGACGCCGTGTTCGCGGGCGTACAGGTCCGCCTGCACTCGCCGCTGCGCCTGTGGTGGCAGTCGCGGCGGCTCGATGAGCCGCGCACCGTGCGGGTCTATCCGGACTTCGCGCCGCTGACCCGGTTCGCGCTGTTCAGCGCCGAACAGGCCTCGCGCCTGGTCGGCGCGCACCTCAAGCGCCGGCGCGGCGAGGGCACCGACTTCAACCAGATGCGCGAGTACCGAGTGGGCGACAGCCTGCGCCAGATCGACTGGAAGGCGACCGCTCGCGCGCGCAAGTTGATCTCGCGCGAGTACCAGGACGAGAAGAACCAGCAACTGGTGATGCTGATGGACACCGGTCGCCGGATGATGGCGCGCGAGGGCGGCCTGTCCCATTTCGACCACGCGCTCAACGCCAGCCTGGTGGTGTCCTACCTGGCGCTTCGCCAGGGCGACGCGGTCGGCCTGGGCGCCAGCGGCGGCGAGCGCCGCTGGGTCGCGCCGCAACGCGGCATGGGCGCGATCGATACCCTGCTGCGGGCCAGCTACGACCTGCAGCCGCGGCCGGTCGCCACCGATTACCTGGCCGCGGCGACCGAACTGTCGCTGCGCCAGCGGCGGCGTTCGCTGGTGATGCTGGTGACCAACGTGCGCGACGAGGACATCGAGGAACTGCTGGCGGCGGTGCGCCTGTTGCAGAAGCGCCACCTGGTCTGCGTGGCCAGCCTGCGCGAGCGCGAACTGGACGAAGCGCTGTCCGCGCCGGTGAAGGATCTATCCGGCGCGGTCCATGCCGGCGCGATCGCCCGTTACCTGGAGCAGCGCGCGATTGCCCACGACGCCCTGCGTCGCCATCACGTCATGGTGCTGGACGTGACCTGCGCGGATCTGCCGGCGGCGCTGGTGGAGCGCTACCTGGCGGTCAAGCGCGACGGACTGCTGTAGCCCTCTCGCCCATCGCGACGCCCGCCGACGTCAGCGCAGGGCGCGCGTGCGCATCGCCTTGCTGGCGCCCCAGGCCAGCAGCACCAGCCCGACCGAGCCGATCACGCTGGTGAGCAGGTTTGCCGCCGAAATGATCGCGAACAGGCTGCCGGGGCTGGCGCCGCTTTCTGTCATCCGGTGGATGTGGTTTGCCTGGAACAGGCTCAGTGCCAGCTGCAGCAGGGCTGAACCGAACAATAGGCCGGCGCCCCAGAGCGCCAGCGCCCGTCCGGGCGAAGGCTGTGCCCATACCCACAGCAGCGCGACCGCGGCGGCACAGGCCAGCAGATGGGGCAGGTGATAGGCCGCGATGGTCAGCAGCTGAATGGCCAGGGCATCCATGCGTTGTCTCCGGTCGGATTCAGTCGGCGGTGACCAGCAGCGCATCCTTGCCGCGCAGCGCGGCGTACACCGCGTCGCTGTCCGGGCGGGTGCCATGCCAGGCTTCGAAGGCTTCCGCGGCCTGTTCCACCAGCATGCCGAGGCCGTCGACCGCATCGCGGCAACCGGCGGCCTTGGCCCAGGCCAGGAACGGGATGGCGGCTTCGCCGTAGTTCAGATCCACGGCCAGGGTGCGGGGCGTGGTCAGGGTGAACGGCAGATCGAAATCCTCGCCGCCGCCGCGCGCCGCCGAGGTGGCGTTGACGATCAGGCCGAAGTCGCCGATATCGCCGAGATCCTGCCAGTAGCGCGACAACGCGCGATCCGGTTCGCCCATCGCGTCGATCAGCGCGTCGGCGCGTTCGGGCGTGCGATTGACCACGATCAGCTCCGACACGCCCGCGTCCAGCAATGCCGGAGCGACGCCGCGCGCGGCGCCGCCGGCACCCAGCATCAGCGCGCGCCGGCCACGCAGATCCAGGCCGTTGCGGCCGGTCAGATCGCGCACCAGGCCAATCCCGTCGGTATTGTCGCCATGCCACTGGCCGTCGTTCCAGGTCAGGCTATTGACCGCGCCCGCCCGCCGCGCGCGCTCGCTGGTGCGCGTGCAGATCGCGAAAGCGGCTTCCTTCAGCGGCAGGGTCACGTTGGCGCCCTTGCCGCCCTCGCCGACGAACCGGTCCAGCGCGGCGACGAATTCGTGCGGCGCCGCGTCGATGGCGGTATAGGCCAGCGAGACGCCGGTCTGGCGCGCGAACGCGGCATGGATGCGGGGCGAGAGCGAGTGGGAGACCGGATGGCCGAAGACGGCATAACGAACGGTGGACATGGCTTGGTATATATCCCGTGGGTGAGGGAACGGCACGGAGCGACACCATGAAACCAACACGCGCGGCTGCCGTCCTGATCGGCAGTCTACTCTCAGCCGCCGTGGCGGCGCAGCTGGCCGAATTCGGCATCGAAGGCATGGGCGTGGTGTCGACGCCGGCCACCGAGGTGCGCGGCAGCGTCAGCCCCGACGGGCAACGGATCGTCTGGGGCAGCACCGACCGCGCCGGGGGCGCCGGTGGCTGGGATCTGTGGCAAGCGCGCCTGCGGGACAAGCGCTGGATGGATCCGGAGCCGCTGCCGATCAACTCGGACGCCAACGATTTTGATCCGTTGCTGAGCGCGGATGGCCGCTGGCTGTACTTCTTCTCCAACCGTCCCGGCGGGCATGGCGGCGATGACCTCTATCGCGCCGCGGTGCGCGCGGACGGCGGATTCGGGGAACCGGCAAACCTGGGGCCGGGCGTGAACAGCGCGGGCAACGAATGGGCGCCCACGCCCAGCGCCGATGGCCGCTGGTTGCTGTTCGCCAGCAACGGTTTCGGCGGCGCCGGTCGCCATGACCTGTTCGTCGCGCGATGGAATGGCAAGGCCTTCGTGGAACCGAAGCCGGTGCCCGGCGTCAACACCGCGGTGGACGAGTTCGATGCGGCCTGGCTCGACGGCGGCAAGGCGTTGGTGTTCGCGCGCTCGGACCAGGCCGGCCAACAGCCGATCCAGTTGCTGGTGGCCGAATGCGATGGCAAGGCGTATGCCGGCATCGCGCCGTGGTCGCTGTCGTTCAATTCGGCCGAGGGCACCACCCTGGGCCCGGTCGTGGATCCGTCGCGTCCCAACGAGATGCTGGTCAGCGGCGCGGCACGCGCGCCCACCGCGGGCAAGCTGGATATCTACCGCACGCTCGCGCCAACGCGCCGCGGCAAGGCGGGGTGTTTGCCGGGCTGAGCGGGATGGTAGCCTCCATTCGGCAGGCCGCCCAACGGCTGGGCGACGGAGCAAGGAAGATGCTGCAGACGGGTTTTGGGCAGAAAATCTCCACTCAGCCCCCTTTGCAAAAGGGGGCGGGCATCTGCGAAGCAGATGACGGGGGATTGACCAGCCATGCGGCTGTTGCAAAGACGCCTGCTCTTTGCGCCTAAAGCAAATCCCCCTCAATCCCCCTTTTTCAAAGGGGGAGGTAGGCGCGGTGCGTATGCCGTCGTGCAGGAGACAGCCCCCTTTGTAAAAAGGGGGCGGGCATCTGCGAAGCAGATGACGGGGGATTTGCTCTTTTGCAGAAGAAGCAAATCCCCCTCAATCCCCCTTTTTCAAAGGGGGAGGCAAAAGCAGACTTTCCCGAATCCCAGTCCGCTCACCCCTCGCGCAACCACCTCGCCGCATCGAGCGCGAAGTAGGTCAGGATGCCGTCGGCGCCGGCGCGCTTGAACGCGGTCAGCGCTTCCAGCGTGCAGGCGCGCTCGTCCAGCCAGCCGTTGGCGTAGGCGGCCTTGAGCATCGCGTATTCACCGCTCACCTGGTAGGCGAAGGTCGGCACGCCGAACTCGTCCTTCACCCGCCGCACCACGTCCAGGTAGGGCATGCCCGGCTTGACCATCACCATGTCCGCGCCTTCCTCCAGATCCAGCGCCACTTCGTGCAGCGCCTCGTTGGTGTTGGCCGGATCCATCTGGTAGGTGGACTTGTTGCCCTTGCCCAGGTTGCCGGCGCTGCCCACCGCATCGCGGAACGGACCATAGAAGGCGGAGGCGTACTTGGCCGAGTAGGCCATGATGCGGGTGTGGATGTGGCCTTCCTCTTCCAGCGCGCCGCGGATCGCACCGATGCGGCCGTCCATCATGTCGCTGGGCGCGACGATGTCCACGCCGGCGCGCGCATGCGACAGCGCCTGCCTGACCAGCGCCTCGACGGTGATGTCGTTCATCACGTAGCCGTGGTCATCGATGATGCCGTCCTGGCCATGGGTGGTGAACGGATCCAGCGCCACGTCGGTCATCACGCCCAGTTCCGGAAAGCGCTGCTTGATCGCGCGCACCGCGCGCTGGGCCAGGCCCTCGTCGTCCCAGGCCGCCTCGGCGTCCAGCGACTTGGCTTCCGGCGCGGTGACCGGGAACAGCGCCAATACCGGCACCCGCAGCTCCATGGCCTGTTCGGCGACCTTCAGCAGCTCGTCGATCGACAGGCGGTCCACGCCCGGCATCGACGGCACGGCTTCGCGGCCCTTCAGCTCATGGACGAAGACCGGGTAGATCAGATCATTGGCGGTGAGCACGTGCTCGCGCATCAACCGGCGGGAGAAGTCGTCGCGGCGCATGCGGCGCGGACGCATATAGGGATAAGCCATCGCTCGCTCCTTGGGGGTGCCGCGATCATACGCCCCCCGATCCGGAGCGGCCTGCGACCGATGCGCGCAGGCCGGCGCGGACAACGGAACGGCGCCTCGCGACGCCGTTCCGGACCCGCCTATCCGCTTGTTTCTACTTGGTGATTTTGGCCGCGCAGGACATTACCTTGCCGCCCTGGTTGCCGACCAGCACGCCGGCCGCCAGCGATCGCTCCTTGTAGGCATCCATGCAGCCCTGGTATGCGCCCTTGCTGCTGTTGGTGCGCAGGCACAGGTTGCTCCAGGCCTGCACGTTGGCGCCCGGGATCAGTCCCCCGCTGCCCACCACGTCGACATTGGTGGTGCAGTTGCCAATGCGCGCATTGCCGGGATTGAGCTGCCAGCCGATGTCCTGGAACAGCGCCGGGGTCAGGTCCAGGTTCACCTCGCCGCGCAGGGTGGAGGTGATCGCCGGTTCCATCAGCGCGTTCGGGACCATTGCGGTGTCGTAGTGCGAGAACGACGAACCGCTTTCATACGGGTTCGGGGCATACAGCCGCACCCGGCCGCTGTTGTCGGCGCCCTGCAGCAGCGCCGCATCCACGCCGTAACCGACGCTCGTCGGCAGGTTGGCCCGGATCAGCGCACCATCGGCCTGCGAGACGCCCAGGCTGGGGATGGTGATGGCCGGATCGCTGCCACCCATCGCCGGCTGCCCGGCGGCGTTGTTGGCGACCAGCATGCCGGTGGCGCCGGCCGCCTGCACGTTCGCGGCCTTGACCACGAAATTGCAGTTGCCGCGATCCACCAGGGCGATGTTGCCGGCGACCGCGGCGGCGTTGCTGATCGGTTCGCAGCCATCGGTGGTGCTGACGCCGCCGCCGTCCAGCGCCGCGACCACGGTGCCGGCGAAGTTGGCGGTGGTCGGCACCGGTCCGAAGTTGGCGAAGCCGACGTCATAGCTGCCGGCGATCACTGCCGGCGCGGTGACCTTCAGCACGCTGCGGTTGTCGAGCACCAGCGCGGCCTGGCCGTTGACGTTGCCGCCGGTCCAGACCAGCGGCCCGGTATTGCGCAGCGCGGTGGCGCGCTGCGCGGCGGTCAGCTGCGGGAAGGTGGCCGCCAGGGTGTTGTCGTAGGCGAAGGTCGAGTAGATGTCCTGCCGTCCGCTGAGGAAACCGCCGGCCGAATTGGTGAAGCCCTGGAAACCCAGGCCATGGCCGATCTCGTGCATCACCACGTTGAGGAAGTTGATCTTGCCGGCCGGCGTGTTGCCGTCCAGCCCGTAGTACCAGTCCTGGCCGGTCAGGCAGTTGGGATTGACGCCGATGTCGCCGTTGAAGCGCGAGTTGATGTCGATGAAGCCGGGATTGAGATCGCTGCCGGCCAGCGAATCGGCCAGCGCCGAGGAATACCAGGTATTGGGCACAAGGCCGGGCGCGAAGTCGGAGAACACGAAGGTGGTGCCGGCCGAACCCAGCGTCGCGCTGGTCGGCGTGCAGGCCAGCGGCTGGAAGCTGGCGCCGACATAGATGGTGACGTCGCTCTGCAGCACCGAGCCCCAGAGATCCATCGCGAACTGGTAGGCGAGGGTGCGCTGGGCGCCAAGGGTGGTACCGGGATTGAGTCCTTCCGGCGCCTTCGGGGTGGGATCGTCCAGGCCCAGTCCAGTGCCGGCATCGCCGCTGACCAGCACCAGATCGGCGGCGGTGGCTGGCCATGCGCAGGCAAGGGCCGCCAGCAGGGCGGCGCGCAACGGGATCATCCTATTCATCGCTGGCCTCCTTCGCCTGCTGCAGCTTCGACGCGTCGTCGGCATGGCCCATGCGCAGCTGGCCGTCCGCACTCCGCACGATCATCAGGTCGGTCATGCTGCTTTCCGGGACCGCCTGGACGACGCCGCCGGCGGGCAGCCGGCGCTGGCCGGCCTGGGCCTCGGCCTCGCTGGCGGGGGCCACGAAACCCTTCTTGCCCGCGCCCAGCGGCTCGGCGCGCCGCGCCTTGGCGGCGGCGCCACGCGATTGTTCGCTGAGCTGGCGGTGCTCCTCCTGGGTCAGGGGACGCAGCTTGCCGGTCTTCGGATCGATGGCGACCTTGCTGTCGGCGGTGGTGGTTTCGGCCTGCTGCGGCGTGGCGGCAGGGGGCGACGACGGGGAACTGGCCTGGGCGGTCAGGCAGGCGGCGAAACCCGCCAGCAGCCACCAGGACGGATGCGAATGCTTCATGAGGCGCTCCATTGCAGGACACAGGGACGCCTGCGCCCACCGGATCGCGACGGCCCGGGTCCAGGACGCAGGGGCGGACGGTGCCGGGCAATGTGCAGCGGGGGAGCCCGGCCGGCGCAGTCTGCGCCGCGCGGCCGGGACGGTTCAATCAACCGCGATTACGTTCCGGACGAGCGGATCAGACGATGCCGCCGCCCAGCATCAGGCGGCCGATGGCGACCACGATGACGATGCCGTTGAGGACCAGGCCGGTCTTGGCGCGACCGCGGTTGCCGGCGGAGGTGAACAGGACGCCGATGGCGGCGATGATCGCGCCCACCGCGGCGAACGGAATCAGGAACCAGTTGCCCCATCCCAGCAGCGGGATCAAGGCCAGCACCATCCAGATCATCGCGACGATGCCCCACAACAGACTGATCAGACCCATCGATGTCGTCTCCGCGCCGGAAAGGGCCGGCGATGTCCCGAGTATGGGTGCGGCGCGGTGGCGATCAAGCCTCCAGGCCGTGCATGCCTTCGATCTCGACCCGCAGTTCGCGCCGGCAGACGTCGCCCAGCAGCATCAGGTAGGGAACATTTCCTCCCAGGCGGGCGGCCAGCTGCGCGGCCACCTCTTCGGCGTCGCCGGCGTCTCGCACGTAGACCTTCAACCGCGCCGAGGCGTCCAGGTGGGCGGGCAACTGCGGGCGCAGCGCGCGCGCCGCGCCGATCAGGCTGTCCAGGTTGGTGAGGGGTTCATCCAGCTGGGCTTTGAGCGCGTCGGCGTGCTGCGAGGCATGGCCGACGATGGCGGCGGTGCCGGACAGGAACAGCGGCAGCGCCGGTGCCGTCGTGGGCAGCAGCGCGCGGGCGAAACTCGGCGATTGCGGGCCGTATTCGCGCGGGTAGCGGTAGGCGCTGACCTGGCGCGGATTCTCCAGTGGCGTGCCGGCCACGCGCGCGCTCAGCCAGTACACCTGCAGCACGCGGCGGCCGTCGCGGCTGCCGACGGCGGTGGCGGCCGGAAGGCTGCCGGTGTCGAACGGACCCAGACCGCGCACCCGACCCACGCAGAACTGCCGATAACGTTCGTGATCGCCGTCGCCCAGGATGATCGCGTCCAGGTAATTCCAGATGCGCAGCAGGTGCGGAAAACCGCTGGCCTGCCAGAAACCGGTCAGGCGACGGTAGACGAGTTCGCCGGCGAGCAGGATGCCGCCTTCGGGTTCCTGCATTTCCAGTACGCCGAACTGCAGTTCGCCGTCGCTGGCCCAGGTGATGCCGTCGTCGGTGACGCCGGAGGACACCCGCGCCGGGGAGCGCCAGACCTCCAGGCAAGCGGTGCCATGGAGCGGTTGCAGTGGAACGTGCAGGTAGCGCGGGTCGGGAACCTGGTCGCGGCCGGGCGCGGTATCGCCGAAACCGAAGATCGCCAAAGTGTCCGGCCGGTCCAGCTCGCGGGCCAGCGAGGCGACGGGGACATGGTCGACCGCCAGCCGTGCGGTGCTGGGCCGGAAGTCGGGGACGACGCTCATCTTTCGGTACGGATACGCATGAACAGGCCGTCATGATACCGCGCGGCCCCGGGATCCCGGCATGCGTGCGCGGATATGCCATATTCAGTCCCTGCGGCGGATGATCCGGCGCAAACCACGGGAGTCGTGCCATGTCCGTCCGTCTTGCCGCCATGTTGGGATTGGTCATCCTGCTGACCGGGTGCGCCGGAACGTCCAAGGTGATGCTGGGAACGGCGCGCGCGCCGATCGACCCGTCCCAGGTGCAGGTCTACAGCACGCCGCCGCCGGGCTCGGTGGAAATCGCCCAGCTCGAATCGACCAGCGCGGTCGGTTTCGGCACCCAGGGCCAGACCGACGCCGCGGTGGCGCGGCTCAAGCGCGAAGCCGCGGCGCTGGGCGCCAACGGCGTGGTCCTGATGGGCGTGGGCTCCAGCGGTTCCCCGGTGGGCATGTCGGTTGGCGCAGGCAGCTACGGCCGCCACAGTGGCGGCGGCGTCGGCATCGGCATCCCGACCACCCAGAAGCGCGCGGCCGGCGTGGCGATCTACGTGCCGCCGGGCGCGGCGCCGTCGCCGACCGTACCGCCGACCAGTCCGCCCGCGCGCTAGATCCCGCATGCGCCTGCCAGGAAGGCTGGCGTTGCTGGCCGGACTGGCCACGCTCGTCATCGCATCCCCCGGTTTCACCGCCGACAGCGTCTGTTTCGGCACGCCCGGCCATGGCCGCCTGGAGAAGGCGGCACGGATCCCCGTTTCCGGCGCCAACTTCCAGCCTTACAGCGGACTGGGCGTCCGCCTCGGCCGGACCCATGCGCATTCGCGCGTGGTCCGGGTGATCACCCACGCCTACGGCGCGCTGGAAAAATCGATGCCCGATCGCGTGTTCGTCTACGGCGAATCGGGTTGGGCGCAGGGCGGACCCTTTCGCCCGCATCGCACCCACCAGAACGGACTGGCGGTCGATTTCATGGTGCCGGTGCTCGACGAATCGGGCCGCTCGGTGCCGCTGCCTTCCCGCGTGGACAACAAGTTCGGCTATGGCATCGAGTTCGATCGCCAGGGACGTCATGGCAATCTACGCATCGACCACGAAGCCATCGCCGAGCACCTGCATGCGGTGCACGCCGCCGCCCGCCGCGAAGGCATCGCGATGGAGCGGGTCATCTTCGATCCGGCGCTGATCCCGGCCCTGTACCGCACCCGCCGCGGCGACTTCATCCGCCGGCAGGTGCGTTTCATGCCGGGGCAGGCCTGGGTCCGCCATGACGAGCATTACCACATCGATTTCGGGATTCCCTGCCGCCCGTTGCGCGAATGACGCATCACCCCGCATGGACGACGTGGACGCTCGGACGGTTCCGATTCCCGTGCTGTCGCCCGAAGGCTACGCTCGCCTCTTCGCACGCTGTCCCGCCATGTCGTCCGGGCTGGCATCCTGCATCGCCCCCGGCCCAAGGATTCCGATGAGAAAACTTCTTCCAGCGCTCGCGTTGTGCATGGCGGGCAGCGCCCAGGGCGCGGTCAGCACCGATATCCGCTGTTTCACCTCCGAAGGCGCGCGTCCCGTCCGCTTCGAGCTCCGTCTCTATCACGACGCCGCGATCGCCTGGTCGGGCGGCGCGGTGCGCTACGCGGGTTCGCGCGACAGCCTGCCGCTGGTGCGTGGAAGCGATGAAGTGGAGGAAATGGTGCCTGGCCGCCCGTACCAGTTCACCACCACCTGGCAGGAGATGCTGGAGGGCAAGGTCAACGGTCGCTACGAGATGGTCAGCCAGGGAGCGCAGATCCACTCCATGACCTACACGAACGCACGCACCGGCAAGCGGACGGAATTTTCCTGGATACCCGGCATCGAGGTTTCCGGAGACGACGGTTGCCGGTGGTGAGGTGGTGGAGGATGCGTGCGATGAAGGAAGGCCAGTATGGCAAGGCACGGACGATGGTTCGCACGATGCCGGGATGGGTGTTCATGGCTTGCGTGTTCGCTGCTTCGGCGGGTGGGCGCGGCATGCAGGGCGCAGACATGACGCCGGCGCCTGATCGCGGGTCCGGAGCGAGTCCCGTCGCGGAGATCGCGCGGGTGAAGCGGCTGGATGGCGTGCAGGCGGTGGCCGATGCGCACGGCAGCCTCACCCTGGCATGGATCGAGGGTGCGACCGTGTACGCCGCTCGCCGCGATGCCGCGCGTGGAGCGTGGAGCGCTGCGGTTCGCATCGGTCCGGAACCCACTGCGCCCGGGCAGCGTTCCTTCAACCTGCAGGCGGCGACGGATGCGGCGGGAACGGTGTTCGTGGCCTGGATGCAGGACACCTCGACGGGACGGCACGTCTTCGCCGCGCGGCATCTCGCGGGGCAGGCGGCATGGCAAGCGCTCCAGCGCGTGACCCCTGCGGACAAGGCGTTGCAGGCGGACGTGCACGAACTGGTTTTGCTGGTCGCGCCGGACGGGGATGCGACGGCGATCTGGTCGGAGATAGCGGACACGCAGGCGCGCGCGGTGCGGGCCTTGTCCAGCAGCATCGCGCCCCAGCGGCGGCATGCGCTCCTGGCCGCGCGTTTCGACGCCGCCCGCGAGCGCTGGACCGAGGCGATCCCGGTGGACCCGCGCCGGGCCGGAGGATACGGGTTTGGCGTCAGCACGCCGCCCGCCGCGGCCATGGACGGCGATGGCAACGTGACCGTGGCCTGGAACGATCAAGTGGTCGACCGTCCTTTCCTGCTGGCCGCGCGGATCCGCAACGAACTGAAGACGAGCCGGTTCGATGTGCGCAGCGGGCGCTGGGAGACGCCGCGGGTGCTCGCGCGCTGCGCCAACGCGATCGCCTGCACGCCGTGGTTGCGGAGCGGCGCTGACGGCACGATCTGGGCCGCCTGGAGTGAAGTCACCGCACCGCCGATCGGCCGGGATGTCTTCGTCGCCCACCGCGCTCCGCAGGACCGGCGATGGTCGCAACCGCTGCGGCTGACGAACTGCCGGCAGGACGGCTGCGGCGGTGAACCGAGCGATCTGGAAATCGCGCCGTCGGGCGTCGTCGCGCTCCGCTGGGAGCGAGGCGACCGCACGGCGGGCGCGCTGCTGCCCGAACCCGAAGGCACGTGGCATCCACTGCCGCTCACGCCGTGGCCGGTACGCATCGGCTGGCTGGAGGACGATGCGCGGTTGTTCGTGATCGGCGGATCCGAATTCGACGCGGCGGGTGGATGGAATCCGGTCGGTGCGCTGGCGCACTACGCGGCGGACGCCGATACGTCGGAGCCGTGGGAATGGCGTGCCGACGCGACGCCTCCGCTCACGCTGCCGGAGGGATTCGTCCAACTCGACCGCCAGCGGATGCGCACCTTCCGGGTCGACGATACCCGGGCGGTGGTGTCGATCGGGCGGTTGGCGCCGCCCCGTGCGCAGCGGCGCGTGCGCGACGATGGGCGCTTCCAGATTGTGCTGGATCGCTATGATCCGGCGGCCGGGCGCTGGCTGGCGCCGACGGTTCTGGACGAGGCCGGAATATCCGGGAATGCGCTGTTTGGAGGCGAGCCGGGCGGTGTGATCCCGCTGGCAACGACGCCGCGGGCCGCCGTCATCCTGTGGTGGCACAAGGACGTCGACGGCCTGGTGCTGAAAAGCGCGGACTACCGCTTCTGAGGTGCGCGCCGGTGCGGACTCAGCGCCCGAATTCCCCGGCGTCGTCGTCTTCATCCCGCAAATCGATCCGCTGGCCACCGTCCAGGGCCACTACCAGCGTCTCGTACTGCCATGCGCCGGCCTGCTTGCTGGCTTCCACGTACAGCGTGGCCGCGCCGCGGCTGCCCTTGAGCGGGATGGTCAGGCTCGCCTCGCCGGACGCGGCGCTGCCGTCGATGCTGCCCTGGACGAAATAGCCGGGGGTGATCGGCTCGCCGAGCGCCGCGATCACCGCGGCGTCGGCGCGGGCGCGGGAAAGCCCGGTCTGGTACGGCTCGGACGATTTCATCATGCCGAACACGAGCGCGAAGATCGCCGCGAAGAACGCGGCGAACAGCGCGATCCCCGTCACCACCAGGACCGGCACGAACCACTTCCAGTTGCGGTTCCACCAGTTCGGCGGCGGGACGGGGGACTGGCTCATGGCATCACTCCGTGGGCTTCAGGCAGCGCTGGAAGAAATCCTCGGTGACCTTCAGCCGGTGCAGGTTGTCCTTGCCGCGCAGGCCATGCTTGGCACCGGGATAGGTCATCAGTTCGAACGGCACCGCGCGCTGCTGCAGGGCGCTCATCAGCTTGGTCGAGTTGGTGAACAGCACGTTGTCATCGGCCATGCCGTGGATCAGCAGCAGCCGCGAGGTCAGGCCATCGACGTGGGTGAACACCGAACCTTCGCGGTAACCCTCCACGTTCGACTTCGGCAGATCCATGTAGCGCTCGGTGTAGTGGGTGTCGTACAGGCCCCAGTCGGTGACCGGCGCGCCGGCCACGCCGCAGGTGTAGGCATTCGAGGCCTTGGCCAGCAGCATCAGGGTCATGTAGCCGCCGTTGGACCAGCCGTACACGCCGATGCGCGAACCGTCCACCCACGGCTGCGACTTCAGGAAGTCCACGCCCTTGAGCTGGTCGACGACTTCCACGGTGCCCTGCCTGCGGAACAGCGCGTTGCCGAACTTCGCCCCGCGCCGCGGCGTGCCGCGGTTGTCCAGCGAGAACACCACGTAGCCATGCTGCGCCAGGTACTGATCGAAGGTCGGCGCCCAGGTGCGGCTCACGGTCTGGCCGGCCGGGCCGCCATAGACATACACCACCACCGGATACTTCTTCTTCGGATCGAAACCGGTCGGCTTGATCAGGCTGTAGTGCAGGGTCTGGCCGTCCTCGGCCGACAGGGTGCCGTATTCGATGGGGCGATGCGCATCCTTGTACTTCGCATACGGGTGCTGCGGATCGGCCAGATCGTTCTTCACCAGCGCGGTCAGCAGGCTGCCGTCGGCGCGGTGCAGTTCCACCTGCGGCGGCGTGACCGGGTTGGACCAGCTGTCGATGTAGATCTCGGCGTTGTCACTGAAGGCCACGCCATGCATGCCTTCGGCGCGGGTGATGCGGGTGGGCTTGGCATCGCCGGCCAGACTGACCGAATACAGGTGTCGTTCCAGCGGCGAAGCCTCGGTGGCGGTGAAGTAGACCAGCCCCTTGGCCTCGTCCAGCGCCGCCACGTCCTCGACCGTCCAGTCGCCGGAGGTCAGTTGCGCCAGCGGCTTGCCGTCCTTGTCGTGCAGGTACAGGTGCTCGAAACCGCTCTTCTCGGAGGACCACAGGATGCGGCCGTCCTTGAGGAAGCGCAGGTTGTTGTGCAGCGGGATCCAGGTCTTGCTGGTTTCGGTGATCAGGGTGCGCTGCTTGCCGCTGTCCAGATCCGCCTCGATCAGCTCCAGCGTGCGCTGGTCGCGCGACTGCCGCTGGAAGGTGGGATGGCGCGCATCGCGCCAGTTCACCCGTGCCAGGTAGATGTCCTTCTCCGCGCCCAGGTCCAGCCATTTCGGCGCGCCGCCCTTCGGCGAGATCACGCCCAGCTGGATCAGCACGTTCGGATCGCCGGCGGCCGGATAGCGCTGCTCGATGATGTCGGCGCGATCCGGATACACCTCGAAGCGTTTCTGGATCGGCACCGGGCTCTCGTCGATGCGGGCGAAGGCGATGGCCGAATCATCCGGCGCCCACCAGTAGCCGGTGTGGCGATCCATTTCCTCGTCTGCGACGAACTCGGCCACGCCGTTGCCGATCGTGTCCGAACCGTCGCGGGTCAGCTGGACTTCCTTGCCGCTGGCCAGATCGATCACCCACAGGTTGCGCTCGCGCACGAAGCTGACGAAGCCGCCCTTGGGCGAGACCTTGGGGTCGGTGGCGAAACCGCCGCCATGGGTCAGCTTGCGCACCGCGTCGGCGCCGCTCTTGCCCAGGTCGTACAGGTACAACTCGCCGCCCAGCGGGAACAGCAGGCGCTGGCCGTCCGGCGAGAATTGGTAATCGACGATGCCCGACAGCGCGGCGATGCGCTGGCGCTCGCGGCGCGCCTTTTCCTCGTCGCTCAGGGTCTCGGTGCCCGGCAGCACCACCTTGGAGTCCACCAGCATCCGGGTCTGTCCGCTGGCGATGTCGTACTCCCACAGATCCAGTTGGAACCGGTTGTCCTGCTTGCCGCGCAGGAAGGTCACCCGCTTGCCATCCGGCGAGGTCTTGGCCTTCATCAGCGAGGGACCGGACAGCGAGGCGTCGCCGGCCAGGGCTTCCAGGGTGAGTTTTTCGGCGTGGGCAACGGGCATGGCGGCAATCTGGCAGGTGGACGCCAGGCAGGCGGCCAGGAAAAGTCCGGTCAACGGGCGGGCAAGCGCTTTCTTCATGACTTCACGGGTCCTTGGTTGAACAGGTGTTTGCGTTCCTCGTCGGTCAATGGCTGGCCGGCGTTGGGATTGACTTGGTGGCGCAGCGCATACGCGCGCTGGGTGGCGGGGCGGGAGGCGATGCTTTCATGCCAGCGTCTCAGATTCGGGAACGCCTCGAAATCCGGCGGCAGCTTGTCGTAGGCGCGGATCCACGGATAGCTGGCCATGTCGGCGATGCCATAGTCGTCGCCGGCCAGGTAGGCGCTCTGCGCCAGCCGCTTGTCCATCACGCCGTGCAGTCGGGCAACCTCGCGGCCATAGCGTTCGATGGCGTACGCAATCGGCTCCGGCGCATAGACATTGAAATGGCCCATCTGCCCGGTCATCGGGCCCAGTCCACCCATCGGCCAGAACAGCCACTCCCGCGCGGCGATGCGTCCACGCGGATGGCCGGGCAGGAAGCGGCCGGTCTTCTCGGCCAGGTACAGCAGGATCGCGCCGGACTCGAACACGCTCTGCGGCGCGCCGCCATCGGCCGGCGCGTGATCGACGATCGCCGGCATCTTGTTGTTGGGGGAAATGGCCAGGAAGTCCGGCTTGAACTGATCCCCGGCGCCGATGTCGACCGGCTTGATCGTGTAGGCAAGCCCGGCTTCTTCGAGGAACAGGGTGACTTTGTGGCCGTTGGGGGTGGGCCAGTAGTACAGGTCGATCATCGCGGGGGCCCCGGACATGAAAGCGCCGAGTGTAACGCCGGCTGCGGGTTGGCAGCAGGGGATCGGCCCGGTAACCTGCGCCCTTTCCCGAGCATTGCATCCGACCCCCATGTCGCAACCGACTCCCGCGCGCCTCGGTTTCCTGCCGAACCTGATTTTCGCCTCCCGCTGGCTCCAGCTGCCGCTGTACCTGGGCCTGATCGTGGCCCAGGCGGTCTACGTGTTCCTGTTCCTGAAGGAACTGTGGCACCTGATCCACGGCGCCAACACCCTGACCGAGCAGGGCATCATGCTGCTGGTGCTGGGCCTGATCGACGTGGTGATGATCTCCAACCTGCTGGTGATGGTCATCGTCGGCGGTTACGAGACCTTCGTCTCGCGGCTGCGCCTGCACAACCATCCGGACCAGCCGGAATGGCTGAGCCACGTCAACGCCAGCGTGCTGAAGGTGAAGCTGGCGATGGCGATCATCGGCATCTCCTCCATCCACCTGCTCAAGACCTTCATCGGCGCCGGCGAGCTGGGCCTGCCGATGTGCGGCTCGCAGGACCACCTGAATGCCCTTTCCACGGCCGCCACCGCGCTGAAGGCGGGTTACGACCTGGGGGCGATGAAATGCACCACCGTCACCTCCGTCGGCGTGATGTGGCAGACCATCATCCACGGCGCGTTCATCCTCTCGGCCATCGGCATCGCCTACACCGACAAGGTGATGAGCAGCATCGCCCCCAAGCGCGAACACGCCGCCGCCCACTGAGGCGCCGGCCTGATCGGGCTTCCACCGCGGCGTCCTGTAAAATGCCGCGGTGGATGTCTCTCACCTACTCGATGATCTGAACCCGGCGCAGCGCGAGGCCGTCTCCGCGCCGCCGGGCCATTACCTGGTCCTGGCCGGCGCCGGCTCCGGCAAGACCCGCGTGCTCACCCACCGCATCGCCTGGCTCAATGAAGTCGAAGGCGTGCCGACCCACGGCATCCTGGCGGTGACCTTCACCAACAAGGCCGCCGGCGAGATGCGCGCGCGCGCCGACCTGCAGCTGCGCAACGGCAGCCGCGGCATGTGGATCGGCACCTTCCACGGCCTGGCCCACCGCCTGCTGCGCCTGCACTGGCAGGAAGCCAAGCTGCCGGAAACCTTCCAGGTGCTGGACAGCGACGACCAGATCCGCCTGGTCAAGCGGGTGGTGCAGCAGCTGGAACTGGACGAGGCGCGCTTCCCGCCACGCCAGATCGCCTGGTGGATCAACGCCCAGAAGGACGAGGGCCGGCGCGCCGAGCACCTGCAGCCAGGCGAGGATGTCTGGGCCGATACCCTGCGCCGCGCGTATGTGCTGTACCAGGAGCGCTGCGACCGCGCCGGCTTGGTCGATTTCGCCGAACTGCTGCTGCGCGCGCACGAGCTGCTGCGCGACAACCCCGCGTTGCTGGCGCATTACCGCCACCGCTTCCGCGAACTGCTGATCGACGAATTCCAGGACACCAACGCCATCCAGTACGCCTTCGTGCGGGCGCTGGCCGGGGACACCGGCAACGTGTTCGTGGTGGGCGACGACGACCAGGCCATCTATGGCTGGCGCGGCGCCAAGGTCGAGAACGTGCAGCGCTTCCTCAAGGACTTCCCGCAGGCGCGCACCATCCGGCTGGAGCAGAACTACCGCTCCACCGCCAACATCCTCAATGCCGCCAACGCGGTGATCGCCCACAACCCCGGGCGCATCGGCAAGCAGCTGTGGACCGACAGCGGTGATGGCGAACCGATTGATCTGTATGCGGCCTACAACGAGATCGACGAGGCCCGTTTCGTGGTCGAGCGCATCCGCCAGTGGGTGCGCGACGGCGGCAGCCTCAACGATGCGGCCATCCTCTACCGCAGCAACGCCCAGTCGCGCGCATTCGAAGAAACCCTGCTGTCCGAACAGGTGCCGTACCGGGTCTATGGCGGCATGCGTTTCTTCGAACGTGCCGAAATCAAGGACACCCTGGCCTACCTGCGGCTGATGGCCAACCGCGACGACGACGCGGCCTTCGAACGCGCGGTCAACACGCCCACGCGCGGTATCGGCGACCGGACCATGGACGAGGTGCGCCGGCTCGCGCGGACCGATGCGTTGTCGCTGTGGCAGGCCGCGCGCCGGCTGTCCGGCGGAACGGAGCTGGCGGCGCGCGCGCGCAATGCGCTGGCGGGTTTCCTGTCGCTCATCGACGCGCTGGCCAGCGAAACCGGTGAATTGCCGCTGCAGGACCGGATCGATCACGCCTTGATGCGTTCGGGCCTGCGCGAACACTACGCCGCCGAGAGCCGCGGCCAGCTGGATTCGCGCACCGACAACCTGGACGAACTGGTCTCGGTGGCGTCGCGCTTCGTCCGTGTCGAGGACGAGGAAACCGAAGGCATGAGCGATCTGGTCGCCTTCCTGGCCTACGCGGCGCTGGAAGCCGGCGAAGGCCAGGCCCAGGCGGGCGAGGACGGCGTGCAGCTGATGACCCTGCATTCGGCCAAGGGCCTGGAGTTCCCGCTGGTGTTCCTGGCGGGGCTGGAAGAAGGCCTGTTTCCCAGCAACAAGTCGCTGGACGAGAGCGGCCGGCTGGAAGAAGAGCGCCGGCTGGCCTATGTCGGCATCACCCGCGCGCGGCAGAAGCTGGTGCTCAGCTTCGCCGAGGCGCGCCGCCTGCATGGACAGGACATGTACGGGATCCCCTCGCGCTTCCTGCGCGAGATCCCGGCGCCGCTGCTGAGCGAAGTGCGCCCGCGCGTGCAGGTCTCGCGCCCGGCCGCCAGTTACGGTCCGCGCCGCGATCTGGGCCACGCGGCGGTGGAATCACCCACCCTGAAGCTGGGCCAGAACGTCGTGCACGCGAAATTCGGGCGCGGTGTGGTAACTGATTACGAAGGCAGTGGCGCGCATGCGCGCGTGCAGGTCAGTTTCGACGAGGAAGGCAGCAAGTGGCTGGTGCTGGCCTACGCCAACCTGCAGGCGGTCTGATGCCTGCGGATTGATCCCGATCAAGGCGGGGCGCGGCATTCCGGCGCGTAATGGTTCCACCCCATGACGACGGAGGTATTCCCATGTATCAGCGCATCCTGATTGCGACCGACGGGTCGGAGCTGGCGATGAAGGGCGTCGAACAGGGACTGGTGCTGGCCAGCCAGCTCAAGGCGCAGGTCGCGGTGGTGACCGTCAGCGAACCCATCGTCACCGGTTTCGACGATGCCCTGGGCTGGGGCGCGGCCAACCGCTTCTCCACGGACTACCAGAAGGCCCAGGACGAGGCGGCCCAGCAGATTTTCGAGGCGGTCACCCGGCGCGCGCAGGCGCACGGCCTGGCGATCACGCCGGTGCATATCCGCGATCGCTACGCGGCCGAAGGCGTCATCGAAGCGGCCGCCGAGCAGAAGGCGGATTTGATCGTGATGGCCTCGCATGGCCGGCGTGGACTCGGGCGCCTGCTGATCGGCAGCCAGACCCACGAGGTGCTGACCCACAGCCGCGTGCCGGTGCTGGTGGTGCGCTGAACCCGCGCGCGGGCCGGGGGCGCGGGGGGTGGGGTTGCGCGCCCCAGGGGTGGGGGGTGGGGGCCCGGGGCCGGCGGGGGGGGGGGGGGGCGGGCCCC
>NZ_JANJUE010000443.1 GCF_024710765.1 Pseudoxanthomonas sp. | reverse complement strand
GGTGGCATCCTCGCCGGTCTTCGCCCAGAAGAAATTGTCGGCAAGGTTGTGAATCTTCAGTGCGCGCAATGCGAGCTCGGCATGATGCGGATTATCCTCCACAAGCAGGATGTTGACTGGTTGGTCTGACATGGTGTGCCCCTTTTAATGGATCAGTGTGGTGCAGTGTGACTCGCCGGCGCGGTCATCCCCGCGGCAGTGCGAAATAGAATGTGGCCCCTTTGCCTTTTTCCCCCTCGGCCCAGACATCGCCGTGATGGCGGTGGATGGCCCGGCGGACGATGGAGAGACCGATGCCGGTCCCTTCGAACTCCTCGTCGGAATGCAGGCGGGAGAAGACGCCGAACAGTTTGCCCGCTTCGCTCATGTCGAAGCCGGCGCCGGAATCGCGGACGAAATAGACCATGCGGTGCCCTTCGTCGCGTCCGCCCGCCACGATCGTCCGTTCATCCTTCGCTAAAGTAAATTTAATCGCATTGGAAAGCAAGTTCGTCCAGACCTGCCGGATGAGCAGCCGGTCCCCCTTCGCCTCGGGCATCGGCTGGATATCGAAGCGGATCTTCTCCTTCGCCTCGGCCGAAGCGGTGTCCTCATACGTCTCCTGCACCAGCTCCCGCATATCGATGGGGGCGATCTCCAGCTCCTTTTTATTGGTCTTGGAGAGCATCAGCAGGGCGGAGATGAGGTGCTGCATCGTCTGGGTGTTGGTCCGGATGATCTGCAGCAGGCGCTTCCCCTCGTCGTCCAGCTTGTCCCCCAGATGCATCGCCAGGAACTGCGTGAACCCGTTGATGGTCAGGAGCGGTGCGCGCAGGTCGTGGGAAACGGAGTAGCTGAACGCCTCCAGCTCGCGGTTGGCATTCTCCAGCTGCGCGGTCCGTTCCAGCACCCGCTGCTCCAGCTCGGCGTTCAGTTTGCGCACCTCCTCGTCCGACCGGCGGAGCGCCTCCTCCGCCTTCACCCGCTCGGTGATGTCGCGCGCCACTGCCTGGAATCCGATGATCTGCCCCTCCTCCATCAGCGGCTGTACGTTCTGTCCGAGCCAGAACTCGCGTCCGTCCTTGCTGACGGCCGGGAATTCCAGATAGGAGGTGAACTGTCCGTTGAAGAACTGCGTGGCGTAGAACTGCCGTGCCTTGTTGCGGAAGTCGGGATGGAAGAGCTCCAGGTAATGCTTGCCGCGGAACTCCTCCTCCGTGTAGCCGAACATCTTGAGACTGACGGGATTGACGTAGATGAACCGACCCTCGCCGTCCGTCCGGTAGATGGCGTCCGCCGCCTGCTCCACAAAGAGACGGTACCGCTCCTCGCTTTCGCGGAGCTTGTCGTAGAGGGACTGGAGGTCCTCGGTATGTTCCCGGGTGTTGT
>NZ_JANJUE010000217.1 GCF_024710765.1 Pseudoxanthomonas sp. | reverse complement strand
CACGACCTGGATCGGATCGAAGCAGGAACCGTCGCTGACGTTGACGAAGCTGAGGCCGGCCTTGGAATCGCGCCGGGTGCGCACCCAGCCGCGGACCGTGACTTCGCTGCCGGGCGCGTGCTGCCCCGAGAGCGCCTGCTGGACGCTGACCACTGCCATGCTCTTGAATCCCTGCCCGGACGGGCCAATCTTCGGAAGACCGCAAGGATACCCGCAGGCGTGGATTCACGCAGCGCCGGTATACTGGCCCGGTCCCATCCCCGTTCGCCGCGAGACCTCCCCATGGCCGTCACCCTGACCCCCGCCGCCGCCGCCCGTGTCCGCAGCTACCTGGCCGAAACGCCAGGGGGCATCGGCCTGCGCTTCGGCGTCCGCAAGTCGGGCTGCACCGGTTTCGCCTACGTGGTGGACATCGCCAAGGCCGCCGGTCCCGACGACCACGTGTTCGAGACCGACGGCGTGGCCGTTCGGGTCGACGCCGAGAGCCTGCCCCAGGTGGACGGCACCGAGATCGACTTCGTCAGCCAGGGCCTGAACCAGCAGTTCGTGTTCCGGAACCCCCGGGTCTCGGCCGAATGCGGCTGCGGCGAGTCCTTCGCGACGTCCTGAGGAGGAGCTCTCAGGACGTCCCCACGATCCGCTTCGCGGATCGCGGGCCCCGGCTCCTTGCCTTCCGATCCCCGCGCCTGTCGGCGCGCCCCCTTACCAAGGGGGCTCGGCCCGTTGGGGGCTCCCGGGAGCCCGCAAGTCCTTGACTTGCGCGGGAAACCCCGGCTCGGGCATAATGCGCGGCTCCCCATCCCGGGGAGACCCTTGCTCCACCGCGCCCGCCGGGCGACGGGGAGCTGTCCCGCCCGGCGCCGCGAGGCCGCCGGGCCCACATCCGAAAGGTAAAAACGATGCGTCACTATGAAATCGTGTTCCTGGTCCATCCGGACCAGAGCGAGCAGGTGCCGGCGATGATCGAGCGCTACAAGGGCTTGATCGAGAACGGCAACGGCAAGATCCACCGCCTGGAAGACTGGGGCCGCCGTCAGCTGGCCTACCCGATCCAGAACCTGGTGAAGGCCCACTACGTGCTGCTCAACATCGAGGCCGACCAGTCCGTGCTGAACGAGCTGGTGGAAACCTTCCGCTTCAACGACGCGATCCTGCGTCACCTGGTGATCAAGCGCGATGGCGCCGACACCGAACAGTCCCTGATCATGAAGAACAAGGACGAGAAGGGTGAGAAGTCGGAGCGTGGCGAGCGCCGCCGTCGCGACGACGACGAAGGCGAGAGCACCGAAGCCGCCGCCGAATCCTCCGACAACGCTGAAGCCGCTTAAGGAGCACACCCATGTCCAAGTTCTTCCGTCGCCGCAAGTTCTGCAAGTTCACGGCCGAAGGTGTGAAGGAGATCGACTACAAGGATCTCAACACCCTGCGCCAGTACCTGACCGAGACCGGCAAGATCGTCCCGAGCCGCGTCACCGGCACCAAGTCCCGCTACCAGCGCCAGCTGGCCACGGCGGTCAAGCGCGCGCGTTTCCTGGCGCTGATCCCGTACACGGACAACCACGACGTGTAAGCGTCGATGGCCGGGCGCCCAGGCGTCCGGCGGCAGGACCTCCCCGCGAAGGGAGGTTCTCTTCTTCACTGTCATTCGGACAGCCCACGCTGCGGGCCATTCCCGCTAACGAATACGGAGCAATACGATGGAACTGATTCTTCTGCAGAAAGTGACCAACCTCGGCGTCCTCGGCGACAAGGTCAACGTGAAGCCCGGCTACGGCCGCAACTACCTGGTGCCGCAGGGCAAGGCCGTGCCGGCGACCGCCGCCAACCTGGCAGAGTTCGAAGCCAAGCGCGCAGAGTACGAAGCCAAGGCCAAGGCCGTGCATGACGACGCCGAAGGCCGTCGTGCCAAGCTGGAAGGTGCCAGCGTCACCATCAAGGCCAACGCCTCGACCGAAGGCAAGCTGTTTGGTTCGGTGGGCCCGCGCGACATCGCCGACGCGTTCACCGCCATCGGCCTGCCGCTGGAAAAGAGCGAAGTGGTGATGGGCGAAGGCCCGATCCGCAATATCGGCGAGTTCGAAGTCATCGCCAAGCTGCACGCCGACGTCGAAACCCCCATCAAGGTGGTCGTCGAAGCCGAAGCCTGATAATCCGGGCCGTGCCGCACCGGAACGGGCGCCTCGCGGCGCCCGTTTCCATTTGTGGCTCCCGCACCGCCGGGTGGATGCCTCGCCGTCCGTCGGCGCAACACCGCCGACACCGGAGTCGTCTCGGATGCTGAGATGCCCACCGGTTATCCACATGGTTATCTGCAACCGCCTGACGGTGGAGCGACTACCATGTCCAATCCCGTTCCGTTCGCCCCGCATCGGCCACAGGAGTCCGTCGCCCCCATGTCCGCACGCCCAGGTTTCCGCAACGACCCGCAGGATGCGCGTATCGAACAGTTGCGGGTGCCGCCGCACTCCATCGAGGCGGAACAGGCGGTGCTGGGCGGGCTGATGCTGGCGCCGGAAGCCTACGACCGGATCAACGACAAGCTCACCGACAACGACTTCTATCGCCGCGATCACCAGCTGATCTACCGCGCCATCAGCGAACTGGCCGAACGCAACCGGCCCTACGACGCGGTGACACTGGGCGAATGGTTCGAGTCGCAGGGCCACCTGGAGCAGGTCGCCGGCGGCGCCTACCTGATCGAACTGGCCAGCAGCACCCCGTCCGCGGCCAACATCGTCGCGTATGCGGAAATCGTCCGCGACAAGGCGGTGATGCGCCAGCTCATCGATGTCGGCACCGGCATCGTCAACGACGCCTTCCAGCCCGAGGGCCGGGAAAGCAACGAATTGCTGGCGGTGGCCGAACAGAAGGTGTTCGCCATCGCCGAGGCCGACGCGCGTGGGCGCACTGATTTCGTCGGCATGAACTCGGCGCTGAAGGATGCCTTCGAGGTCCTGCAGAGCCGCTTCGAGAACGGCGGCAACGTCACCGGCCTGCCGACCGGCTACACCGAATTCGATCAGATGACCGCCGGCCTGCAGCCGACCGACCTGATCATCCTGGCCGCGCGTCCGGCCATGGGCAAGACCACCTTCGCGCTCAACATCGCCGAGTTCGCCGCGATCAAGTCGAAGAAGGCGGTGGCGGTGTTCTCGATGGAAATGTCCGCGGCGCAGCTGGCGTTGCGCCTGATTTCCTCCAATGGCCGCATCAACGCCACCCGCCTGCGCACCGGCCAGTTGGAGGACGAGGACTGGAGCCGCGTGACCAGCGCGATCCGGATGCTCAAGGAAACCAAGATCTTCATCGACGACACTCCCGGCCTGTCGCCGGAGGTGCTGCGTTCCAAGTCCCGCCGGCTCAAGCGCGAACATGATCTTGGGCTGGTGGTGATCGACTACCTGCAGCTGATGTCGGTGCCCGGCAACAGCGAGAACCGCGCCACCGAAATCTCCGAGATTTCGCGCTCGCTCAAGGGCCTGGCCAAGGAACTCAACGTGCCGGTGATCGCGCTGTCCCAGCTCAACCGCTCGCTGGAAACGCGAACCGACAAGCGCCCGGTGATGGCCGACCTGCGTGAATCGGGCGCCATCGAGCAGGACGCGGACATGATCGTGTTCATTTACCGAGACGACTACTACAACAAGGAAAATTCGCCGGACAAGGGCCTGGCCGAAATCATCATCGGCAAGCAGCGTAGCGGCCCGACCGGTTCGTGCAAGCTGAAGTTCTTCGGCGAGTACACGCGCTTCGACAACCTGGCGCACGATTCCATCGGCAGTTTCGAGTAATCGGCGCAATGCCGACCGCCCTCGTCTGGTTCCGCAACGATCTGCGCCTGGACGACAATCCGGCATTGCGGATGGCGCTGGACGAGGGGTACACCCCGTTGCCGGTATACATCCATGCGCCGGAAGAAGAGGGTGGCTGGGCGCCGGGCGCGGCGTCCAACGCCTGGCGCCATCGCTCGCTCGCCGCGCTGGATGCGGCCCTGCGCGCGCGGGGCTCGGCACTGCATCTGCGCACGGGCCCGACCGCGGCGGCACTGCAGGACCTCCTGAATGAAAGCGGCGCGCGGGCGGTGTTCTGGAACCGCAAGTACGAGCCCGCCACCCAGCCGCGCGACGCGGCCCTGAAGAAGCAACTGCGGGAGCAGGGGCTGCGGGTGGAGAGCGCCAACGGTGGCCTGCTGTTCGAGCCCTGGGATCTGGCGACCGGGCAGGGCACGCCGTATCGGGTCTTCACGCCGTTCTGGCGGGCCGCGCGATCGCGTTGGCACCCGTCCGCGAGCTGGAATGCGCCGGATCGTCTGCCGTCGTGCGCCATCGCCAACGGAGTGCCGTTGGCTTCATTGCAACTGGCACCTTCCGTCCCCTGGGATCGGGGTTTCTGGAACCACTGGCAACCCGGCGAAGCCGGCGCGCGGGAAGCGCTGGAAGTATTCGTCGACGGCGCGCTGCGCGGCTACCGCGAGGATCGGGACCGTCCGGATCGCGTGGGCACTTCGCGTCTGTCCCCGCACCTGCATTTCGGCGAGATCGCACCCTGGCGGATCGCTTCCGCACTGGAGCGGGCGCGGACCGCGGCCAATGCCGCCGAGGTGGAGGCCTTCCTGCGCGAACTCGGCTGGCGCGAGTTCGCCTGGCATCTCCTGCACCACTTCCCTCGGACCAGCGATCACAACCTCAATCCGCGCTTCGACGGCTTCGCCTGGGCAACGCCCACGCCCGACATGCTGGCCGCCTGGCAGCGGGGCCGCACGGGCGTACCCATCGTCGACGCCGGCCTGCGCGAATTGTGGGCAACCGGCTACATGCACAACCGGGTGCGGATGATCGTGGCCAGTTTCCTGACCAAGCACCTGCGGCTGCACTGGTCGCATGGCGCGCGCTGGTTCTGGGACACGCTGGTCGATGCCGATCTGGCCAACAACACGCTCGGCTGGCAGTGGACCGCCGGCACCGGCGCCGATGCCGCGCCGTATTTCCGCGTATTCAATCCGGTCACCCAGGCACGCCGGTTCGATCCACGGGGCGAGTACATCGCCGGCTGGGTGCCGGAACTGCGCGGCCTGCCACCCGCGGCGCGATTCGCGCCCTGGGAATCGCCTGACCTGGCCGCGCGACTGGCACCGGACTATCCGCGTGCTCCGCTGGTGGACCTGGCCACAGGCCGCGAAGCGGCGCTGGCCGCCTACCGGAACAGCGGCGGCTGAGCGCGCGTTGACGCCTTTCGTGGCCCCATGCTTCACTCGAGCCAGGGAACGGAGGGCAGCATGGCGACGAAGAAGGGGCCGGGCAAGCCACGGCGCGAACCGATGTCGCGGGTCGATACCGCTTGGCTGCGGATGTGCCGGCCGACCAATCCGATGATGATCACCGGCGTGCTGATGTTCGACGAGCCGCTGACGCTGGAACGGCTCAAGGACGTCGTGCGCAGGCGCTTCCTGGCCTATCCGCGCTTTCGCCAGAAGGCGATCGATACCGCCGCCGGCGCGTCCTGGGTGGAGGACACCGACTTCGATATCGACTGGCACGTCCGCCTGTCGGCGTTGCCCGGTCGCAGTGATCCGGAGTCCGAAAAGCGCGCGCTGGAGCGCTTCGTCAGCCAGATGGCATCCACGCCGCTGGACAAGACCAAGCCGCTCTGGCAATTCCACCTGGTCGAACGCTATCGCGGTGGTTCGGCGCTGGTGGCGCGCATCCATCACAGCTATGCCGACGGCATCGCGCTGGTGCAGGTGCTGCTGTCGCTGACCGACACCACCCGCAAGCCCGAGCGCAGCAGCGAACTGCGCGCGGCCTGGCTCAAGCAGGACGGCGTGGAGGTGGTGCGCCGGGTCGGCGCCATCGATCGCTACGTCAAGCTGGGCGGCAAGATGCTCGGCAAGGGCATGGAGATGTACCGGGATCCCAGCCTGGCGACGATGCTGGCGAAGGAGGGCGGCGAGATTGGCCGCGAACTGTTGGCGGCGTTGGCGCTGTCCGATGATCCGCCCACGCTGTTGCGTGGTCCGCTGGGTGTCAGCAAGCGGGTGGCCTGGGCCGAGCCGCTGGACCTGGAAGAGGTCAAGGCGGTGGGGCGGGCCTGCGACTGCACGGTCAACGACGTACTGATGGCCACCGCCGCGGGTGCGCTGCGCAGCTATCTGCTCGAACGCGGGGAACAGATCGATGGCGTGACCCTGCGCGCCACCGTGCCGGTCAACCTGCGTCCGCTGGAACACGCCCGCAAGCTGGGCAACCACTTCGGCCTGGTGTTCCTGGATCTGCCGGTCGGCGAGGCCAACCCGATCCGCCGGCTGGAGCGCGTGGCTGGCTGCATGAATGACTTGAAGAATTCAAGGCAAGCGATTGTTGCATTTGGACTTCTTGCCGCATTGGGAATGGCGCCGGCGGCCCTGCAGGGCGTGGCGCTGGAACTCTTCAGCCGCAAGGCCACCGCGGTGGCGACCAACGTGCCCGGGCCGCAGCAACCGCTCTACATGGGCGGCAGCCGGGTCCGCGACATGATGTTCTGGGTGCCGCAGACCGGTTCGATCGGCATCGGCGTCTCCATCCTCAGCTACAACGGGCGGGTGCATTTCGGCTTGATTGCCGATGCCAAGCTCGTACCCGATCCCGATGCGGTGATCCGCCGTTTCGCGCCGGAGTTCGAGAAGCTGCTGTACCTGACGCTGATGGGGAACTGGGATTACGCACTCGACGCGGGTGCGGCCGTATCGTTGCTGGAGGACGCCGCGCAAGCAAGCTGAACAGGAAGGCGCATGCTTTTCCGGATCTTCACGGCGCTTTAGCTATCAGACAGAACGGAGCCGGTATTTTTGCCGGCGCTGGATGATTGCCGGGATGCGTTCCCATACGACGAGGAGATGTCCATGAAGAATTACGCCGTCAAGACCACGCTCATCGCGCTGGGTGCCGCGGTGATGCTGAGTTCCTGCGCCAGCTACACCGGCCAGACCAATGATCCGAATGATCCCAATCGCACGCGCACCGGCGCGCTGATCGGCGCCGGCATCGGCGCGGCCGTCGGCCTGCTCAGTGGCAAGGACGCGACCGATCGCCGCCAGCGCGCGCTGATCGGCGCCGGCGTCGGCGGCCTGGCGGGTGGCTCCATCGGTGCCTACCAGGACCGCCAGGAAGCCGAACTGCGTCGCCAGACCGCGGGCACCGGCATCGACGTCAGCCGCGATGGCGACGTGATCAAGCTCAACCTGCCGGACGGCGTGACCTTCGATTTCGGCAAGGCGGATCTGAAGCCGCAGTTCTATCCGGCGCTCAACAACGTCGCCCGCACGTTGTCCGAGTACAACCAGACCATCGTGGAAGTGACCGGCCATACCGACAGCATCGGCACCGACGCGGTCAACCAGCGCCTGTCCGAACAGCGCGCCGCGGCGGTCGGCAATTACCTGATTGGCCAGGGCCTGGTCCGCGAGCGTTTCGAGATCGTCGGCATGGGCAAGCGATATCCGATTGCCAGCAACGACACCGACTCCGGCCGCGCGCTCAACCGCCGGGTCGAGATCCGGGTGCTGCCGGTGCGTTCCTGAGCATCGCGATAGCCGTGCAATGAAAGGAAGGGCCGCGCAAGCGGCCCTTCCTGTTTTCACATCTTGGCGGGTGGTTTCGATTGCCGTCGCGCCGAATTCAGAATCCTCGCCGGCGACACTCGCCATCCAGTCGCCGGGCGTCGATATTGCGGCTGTAGTTCGCCGCCTCCGTGGCCGGCATGCCCTCGATCAGCGCCTGGTACATGCCCAGCCGCTTGATGCGCCGGCCAAGCGGACCGTTGGCCTTGTTTTCCTCCGCCACCATGCCGGCGTAGAGGATGGTGAACAGTTGGTCCACCAGCAGCGCGTCCTCGCCATAGGCGGCGGACAGCCCGGTGATCCAGGCCAGCACGGCGGGACTGGCCTGGGCGCCGGTGCGGTCGTAGACACGCACGAAATCCTCGTACAGGCGATAGGCGCCATGGCGTTCCGCCAGCGCCTGCAGCTCGCCGAAGTACCAGGCGTCGCGCGGGGCGAAGCGGGGGGAGCCCGGTGGCGTCAGGTAGACGCACCAGTCATCGAACTGGCCGCGGTCGAACTCGATCAGCGCGCCGTCGGCCAGGGTCTTGAAATGCCGGCGCATGCGCGGTCAGGCGAACCGGTCGGCCAGCGCGTCGGTGGCCTGCACCAGCGCGTCGACAATGGCCGGATCCGCGGCGCTGTGTCCGGCCAGCACCACCCGCAGCTCCGCTTCCGGCCAGGCCTGCGCCAGATCGTGGGCGCTCTTCATCGGGCAGATGATGTCGTAGCGCCCATGCACGATGGTGGAAGGAATGTGGCGGATGCGGTCGATGCCGCGCAGCAACTGATCCGGTTCCAGGAATACGTGGTGGCGGAAGTAGTGCGCTTCGGCGCGGGCGACGCTGACGGCGACCTTCGGATCCTCGAAGTTGCCGGCTTCCTCCGGATCGTGGATCAGGGTGGTGCTGCCGCCCTCCCAATTGCTCCAGGCGCGCGCGGCGGCCAGCTGCACGCCCGGATCCGGGCTGTCCAGGCGGCGCCAGTAGGCCTCGACCATCTCGCCGCGTTCGGCTTCCGGGATGTGGGCCAGGTAGTTCTCCCAACGCTCGGGGAAAATCCAGCGCGCGCCGCCGTCCAGTTCGTTGAACCAGCGCAGCTCGCCCGGGCGGCCCAGGAAGATGCCGCGCAGCACCAGTCCGAGCACGCGTTGCGGATGCGCCTGCGCATAGGCCAGTGACAGCGTGGAACCCCAGGAGCCGCCGAACACCACCCAGCGTTCGATGCCAAAGTGCCCGCGGATCCGTTCGATGTCGGCGACCAGGTGCCAGGTGGTGTTGTCGCGCAGCTCGGCCGGCGGGGTCGAACGGCCCGCGCCGCGCTGATCGAACAGCACGATGCGGTAGCGCGCCGGATCGAAGAAGCGCCGGTGGTAGGGCGACAGGCCGGCGCCGGGGCCGCCATGCAGGAACAGCACCGGCAGGCCGTCCGGATTGCCGCATTCCTCGATGTACAGCGTGTGCAGGTCATCCACCGCCAGCCGGTGGGTGCGATAGGGTTCGATTTCGGGATACAGCTCGCGCACGTGCGTCGTCCTTCCGTTTCATGGAAGGATAGCGCAGCCCCGTCCGCGGCCGTGCGGCACTAGCTGAATTTCCCTGCCTGTCAAGCCGTTTCGCGTACGGTCCGGGGTTGCCACAATCGGCATCCCACCCGGACCACCGGGTCATTTCCGACGGAAGCAATGCAAGACAAGAATCCGAAGCTGGCCCTGCAGATCGCCCAGACCATCGCCACCGAGATCGGTGCCCAGACCGCGCAGGCGCGCGCCGCCATCGCGTTGCTCGACGAAGGCGCCACCGTTCCCTTCATCGCGCGTTACCGCAAGGAAGTCACCGGCGGACTGGACGACACCCAACTGCGCAACCTGGAAACGCGCCTGACCTATCTACGCGAGTTGGAGGACCGGCGCGCGGCGGTGCTGGCGAGCATCGAGGAGCAGGGCAAGCTGACCGGTGAACTACGCGCCGACATCGAGGCCGCCGACAGCAAGGCGCGCCTGGAGGATCTGTACCTGCCATACAAGCCCAAGCGTCGCACCCGCGCGCAGATCGCGCGCGAGGCCGGGCTGGAACCGCTGGCCGATGGCCTGCTGGCGGACCCGTCGCAGGTACCCGAAACCGTCGCCGCCGCCTACGTGGATGCGGAGAAGGGCGTGGCCGACACCAAGGCCGCGCTGGAAGGCGCGCGCGCCATCCTGATGGAGCGTTGGGGCGAGAACGCCGCGCTGGTCGGCGAACTGCGCGACTGGATGCACGAGGCCGGGGTGATTCGCGCGCGCGTGGCGGAAGGCAAGGAAACCGACGGCGCCAAGTACCGCGATTACTTCGACCATGCCGAGCCGCTGGCGAAGATTCCCTCGCACCGGCTGCTGGCGCTGTTCCGCGCGCGCCGCGAGGAGATCCTGCTGCTGGATCTGGACCCGGGCAACGACGCCGAAGCCGGTCATCTGCTGGCCGAAGGGCGCGTGGCGAAACATGCCGGCGTTTCCGCGCAGGGCCGTCCGGCCGACAAGTGGCTGCTGGACGCATGCCGGCTGACCTGGCGCGCCAAGCTGCACATGCACCTGCTGCTGGACCTGTTCAACCAGGCGCGCGAGAAGGCCGAGGCCGAGGCGATCGCGGTGTTCGGCGACAACCTCAAGGATCTGCTGCTGGCCGCGCCGGCCGGCCCCAAGGCGGTGCTCGGGCTGGATCCGGGCCTGCGCACCGGCGTGAAGGTGGCGGTGGTGGATCGCACCGGCAAGCTGGTCGATACCGCGACCATCTATCCGCATGAGCCCAAGCGCCAGTGGGATCAGTCGCTGCACGTGTTGCGCGCGTTGTGCGCCAGGCACCAGGTCGAACTGATCTCGATCGGCAATGGTACCGCCAGCCGCGAGACCGACAAACTGGCCGGGGATCTGATCAAGCTCGCGCCGGAACTGAAGATGCAGAAGATCGTGGTCAGCGAGGCCGGCGCCTCGGTGTACTCGGCCTCCGAATTCGCCGCGCGCGAGTTCCCGGGCCTGGACGTGAGCCTGCGCGGCGCGGTGTCGATCGCGCGCCGGCTGCAGGATCCGTTGGCCGAACTGGTGAAGATCGAACCCAAGGCGATCGGCGTCGGCCAGTACCAGCACGACGTCGACCAGTTCAGGCTGGCGCGCGCGCTGGACGCCAGGGTCGAGGACTGCGTGAACGCGGTCGGCGTGGACGTGAACACCGCCTCAGCGGCGCTGCTGACCCGGGTGTCCGGGCTGTCCTCCAGCGTGGCCGACAACATCGTGATCTACCGCGACGCCAACGGCGCGTTCCGGTCGCGCAAGGATTTGCTGAAGGTGCCACGCCTGGGCGAGAAGACCTTCGAACAATGCGCCGGCTTCCTGCGCATCGCCGATGGAGACCAACCGCTGGATGCGTCCTCGGTGCATCCGGAAGCGTATCCGGTGGTCGAGCGCATCCTGGCCAGGTGCGGCCGGGAAGTGAAGCAGATCATCGGCGACGCCGGCTTCCTGCGTGGCGTGCGCGTCGAGGAGTACACCGACGAGAAGTTCGGCGTGCCGACCGTGCGCGACATCCTCAAGGAACTGGAGAAGCCCGGCCGCGACCCGCGCCCCGAGTTCAAGGCCGCGCGCTTCGCCGACGGGGTGGAAGACATCAAGGACCTCAAGCCCGGGATGATCCTGGAAGGCGTGATCAGCAACGTGGCCGCGTTCGGCGCCTTCGTCGACATCGGCGTGCACCAGGATGGCCTGATCCACATCTCCGCGCTGGCGGATCGCTACGTCAAGGACCCGCGCGAGGTGGTCAAGGCCGGCGACATCGTCAAGGTGCGGGTGCTGGAGGTGGATATCCCACGCAAGCGCATCGCCCTGACGCGGCGACTGGATGACACGCCGCCGTCGGTGCGTGAGGACCGTGGCGCGCAAGGCGCACGCGGGAACGGTGGCGGCGGAAACGGCCCGCGCAACGGCCGCGACGGCGGCGGACGCGGGCAGGGCGGCGCAGCACGCACCGCCGCGCCACCTGCCGACAACGCGCTGGCCGCAGCCTTCGCGCGTGCCCGCAGCAAGGATTGATCGCGCGATTCGTGTTTCCTTCCCCCGCATGCGGGGGAAGGTGCCGAAGGCGGATGGGGGCAAGGCGCTGGAGCGGCATCACGCGAAAGGCGCCCTCATCCGGCGC
>NZ_JANJUE010000390.1 GCF_024710765.1 Pseudoxanthomonas sp. | reverse complement strand
CGAGCGAATTTGCCGACCAGGGGATCACTTTCACCACCATCAACATGCCGCTGGTGCGCACGCCCATGATCGCGCCCACCCAGATCTACAACAACGTGCCCACGCTCAGCCCCGAAGAGGCGGCGGACATGATCGCGCAGGCCTGCATCTTCAAGCCCGTGCGCATCGCCACGCGCCTGGGCATTCTGGGGCAGGTGATGCACGCCCTGGTGCCGCGTGTGGCGCAGATCGGCATGAACGCCAGCTTCCGCATGTTCCCGGACTCGACGGCGGCCAAGGGCGACAAGAGCGGCAAGCCGCAGCTGTCGGCCGAGGCGATTGCGCTGCAGCAGATGATGCGGGGTATCCATTTCTGAGCGCAGGGTCTGCTTGGCAGGCCTGCGAATGGTTACGGACGGGGCAGTGGGCAATGGGATAATTCCCAGTTTTGCCCATAGGCCCTTCGGACGGTCCTTACCATGATCCTTGTCACCGGCGGCGCCGGCTTCATTGGCGCCAATTTCGTTCTCGACTGGCTCGGCTGCTCCCAGGAGAGCGTCGTCAACCTCGACAAATTGACCTATGCAGGCAATCTGCAGAACCTTGCCAGCGTGCAGGGCGATGTGCGCCACGTCTTCGTGCAGGGCGATATCGGCGACAGTGCGCTGGTGGAGCGCCTCCTGGCTGAACACCGGCCGCGCGCCATCGTCAACTTTGCGGCCGAGTCGCATGTGGACCGCTCCATTCACGGGCCGGAGGATTTCATCCAGACCAACGTGGTCGGAAGTTTCCGGCTTCTGGAGGCTGCAAGGCACTACTGGCAAGCGCTTCCAGCTATTGAAAAGGAGGCATTCCGGTTCCTGCACGTAAGCACCGACGAGGTGTACGGCACGCTGGCGCCGGATGCGCCCGCCTTTACTGAAACGCACAACTGCGAGCCCAACAGCCCCTACAGTGCCAGCAAGGCCGCCAGCGACCATCTGGTGCGCGCCTGGCACCACACCTACGGGCTGCCGGTGCTCACCACCAACTGCAGCAACAACTACGGTCCCTACCACTTCCCGGAAAAACTCATCCCGCTGATGATCGTCAACGCGCTGGCCGGCAAGAGCCTGCCCGTGTACGGTGACGG
>NZ_JANJUE010000213.1 GCF_024710765.1 Pseudoxanthomonas sp. | reverse complement strand
GGACGGAAGTATTCCTGTGGATGGAGCGCTGGACCGAGGGCGATCGCAGCCAGCGCATGAAGCTGGACGCCGGTCCCTGGAATGGCCAGACGATCCTGCGCAAGGGCGGCAAGCACGCGATCTGGCTGCTGTTCGCGCTGTGGACCGGCTTCACCTTCGTCGGCTTCTTCACCCCGATCCGCGACCTGGCCGTGCGCGCGCCGCTGGGCTGGGGTGGCTGGGAAACCTTCTGGGTGCTGTTCTACGCGCTGGCCACCTGGGGCAACGCCGGCTTCCTGCGCGAGCAGGTGTGCAAGTACATGTGCCCGTACGCGCGCTTCCAGAGCGCGATGTTCGACCGCAACACCCTGATCATCGCCTACGATCCGATGCGCGGCGAACCGCGCGGTCCGCGCAAGCGCGGCCTGGCCAGCGTGCTGGAACGCGCGCGCGGGCTGCTCGACAAGGCCACCGCCTACGACTACGTGTTCCGCGCCTACCAGCACCCCACCGCGGCCGACAACCGGCTGCAGGCGCGCGGCACCATTACCTTCGCCGGTGCCGGCGCGCATGCCGAGCCGCTGCCGAAGTTCGCCCCGGATCAGCTGGGCGACTGCATCGACTGCACCATCTGCGTGCAGGTCTGCCCGACCGGCATCGACATCCGCAACGGCCTGCAGTACGAGTGCATCGCCTGCGGCGCCTGCATCGACGCCTGCGACGACGTGATGGGCAAGATGGGCTACCCCAACGGCCTGATCCGCTATTCCACCCAGAACGCCATCGACGGCAAGGGCACCCGGGTGCTGCGTCCGCGCGTGTTCGTCTACGGCACCATCCTGCTGGCGCTGCTCGCCGCCTGGGCCTGGGGCGTGACCCACCGCAGCGACGTGATCGCCGAAGTCCTGCGCGATCGCAACGCGCTGTACCGCGACGTCGGCGGCGGCCGCATCGAGAACAGCTACACGCTCAAGCTGGTCAACAAGGACCAGCAGGCGCACCACTACCGCGTCGTGCTGGAGTCGGATACCGCCGGCATCGCCCTGGCCGGCGGCGGGAAGCAGGTCGAGGCCGATGCCGAGGAAGTGCTGTCGCTGCCGCTGATTGCCACCGCGCCTTCCAGCGTCACCGGCCGCCATGCCATCCGCATCCGCGTCGAGCGCGAGGACGGCGTGTCGACCAAGATCGTCGAAAGCAGCTACTTCGGACCCATCCCATGACCCCGCAACCCAAGGTTCCCCTCTGGCGCATTCCCGCGATGTGGCTGGTGATCGGCCTGCCGCTGGCCTCCATCGTGGCCGGCCTCGGCCTGGTCTACATCTCCGTGCGCGCCGGTGGCGCCGATGCGGTCACCGACAAGGTGGACCGCATGGCGCAGATCCAGACCACCGACCTGGGCCCGGATCAGCGCGCGCAGGCGATGAAGCTGGCCGCGGTGCTGCGGGTGGATGCCGGCGTGGTGGAAATCATTCCGGTCAGCGGCGAGTTCGATCGCCGCGCGCCGCTGGAACTGCACCTGCAGCATCCGACCAGGGCGGAGGAAGATCGCCGCCTGCGGCTGCCCCCCGCCGGCAACGGCTGGCGCCTGGACGAGGCGGTGGACGCGTCGCACGCCTGGAAAGTGCAGCTCGGCCCGGCCGACGGCCAGTGGCGCCTGCGTGGCCGCCTGCCCAAGGCGCAGCGTGCCGTGCACCTGGCGCCTTCGCTGCAGGACGACGCCGCCCCGTGACCGCGACGGCGCCTTCGCCGCATTGCTATCACTGCGGCGAGGCCCTGCCGACCGCACCGGTCCTGCGTCCGCTGGACGGCCAGACCGCGGGTTTCTGCTGCGAAGGCTGCGCGGCGGCGGCCGAATGGATCCGCCATTCGGATCTGGGCAGCTACTACCGCCTGCGCAGTGCCGCCGCCGGACGCGTCGACGCCGAGCCGGTCGATCTCGGCATCTGGGATCGCGAGGAACTGCAGGCCGAGCACAGCCATCCGGTCACCGGCGGGCGCGAGATCATCCTGCTCACCGACGGCATGCGCTGCGCCGCCTGCGCATGGCTGATCGATCGCGCGCTGGCGCGCGAGGAAGGCGTGCTCGACAGCACCGCCAACGCGGTGACCGGCCGCATCCGCATCGCCTGGGATCCTCAGCGCGCCGCGCTTTCGAAAATCCTGCAGCGCCTGTCCATGCTCGGTTACCGGCCCTACCTGGCCGGTGGCGAAGCCAGCGAACGCGCGCGCCTGGACGAGCGCAAGCGCTGGCTGCTGCGGCTGGGCATCGCCGGACTGGGCGCCCTGCAGGCGATGATGTTCGCCGAGGCGCTGTACCTGGACGTGGACCGGACCATGCCGGTGCCCACCCGCGATTTCTTCCGCTGGCTGACCTTCCTGGTCTCCACGCCGGTGGTGTTCTACTCGGGCTGGCCGTTCCTGGCCGGCGCATGGCGGGAACTGCGCGAACGTCATCTGGGCATGGACACGCTGATTGCCGGCTCCACCCTGCTGGCCTACCTCGCCAGCCTGGTCGAGACCGTCCGCGGCGGCGTCCACGTCTGGTATGACGCGGCGGTGATGTTCGTGTTCCTGCTGCTGGCCGCGCGCATGCTGGAGCAGCGCGCACGCAACATCGCCACCGCCCAGGTCGACGCGCTGGCGCGCGCGCGCCCGGCCTTCGCCACCCGCGAACGCGATGACGGCAGCCGTGAGTCGGTGCCGGTCGGCAGCCTCGCCAGCGGCGACGTGGTGCGGGTGGCCGCCGGCGACAACGTGCCGGCCGACGGGGTGTTGCTGGATGCCGACGCGGTGTTCGAGGAGGCGCTGCTGACCGGCGAATCGCACCCCATCCACAAGCGCGCCGGCGCCGCGGTCTACGCCGGCACCGTGTGCCGCGAGCATCCGGCGCGGCTGCGGGTCACCGACGTCGGCAGCGCGACCCGCCTGTCGCAGCTGGCGCGGCTGGTGGACCAGGCGCAGGCGCACCGCCCGCCGATCGCGCGCGCCGCCGATCGCATCGGTGGCCGCTTCGTCGCCGGCCTGCTGCTGGCGGCGCTGGCGGTGTACGTGTTCTGGCACTTCCACGATCCCGCGCGCGCCTTCGAGGTCACCCTGGCGCTGCGGGTGAGCAGCTGCCCCTGCGCGCTGTCGCTGTCGGTGCCGACCGCACTGGCCGCCGCGCACGGCACCCTGGCGAAGCTGGGCGTGCTGGCGACCCGCGCCGACGCGCTGGACACGCTCTCGCGCGCCAGCGACATCGTGTTCGACAAGACCGGCACGCTCAGCGACCCGCGATCACTGGCGGTGGAGGCCCAGGCCCTGGACGGCTTCGGCCGTTCGCAGGCGCTGGCGCTGGCCGCCGCGCTGGAACGCGACAGCGGCCATCCGCTGGCGTCGGCGTTTCTGGAAGCCGCTGATCGGGCCGGTGCCGCGCCATTGCAGGCCGAACAGGTGGAAGCCGTCACCGGTCGCGGCGTGCAGGGCCGCATCGACGGCCGGTCATGGCGGCTGGGTCGCGCCGATTTCGCTTTCGGCGGCGACGACGACGGCGCGATCTGGCTGGGCGACGGCGAACGCGGCATCGCCCGCTTCGCACTGCGCGAATCCGCGCGGCCGGATGCGCGCGAGGCGCTGGCGGCGCTGCGCGCGCAGGGCTTTGCCGTGCACCTGGCCAGCGGCGATGGCCAGGCGCCGGTGCGGCGTTTCGCCGAGGACATGGACATCGCCGATCCGCGCGCGCGGCAGGCGCCGGAAGACAAGCTCGCCTTCGTGCATGCCTTGCAGGCGCAGGGCCGCATCGTGGCAATGGTCGGCGACGGAATCAACGACGCGCCCGTGCTGGCCGGCGCGGACGTGTCGGTGGCGATGGGCCAGGGCGCACCGCTGGCGCAGCGCGCGGCGGATCTGGTGATGACCGGCACCTCGCTCTCGCGCCTGCCGGCCACCGTGGAACTGGCCCGGCGCACCCGCCGGATCATCCGCGAGAACCTGGCCTGGGCGCTGGCCTACAACGTGCTGGCGCTGCCGCTGGCCGCCACCGGCCGGGTCACGCCCTGGCTGGCCGCGCTGGGAATGGCGCTATCCTCGCTCCTGGTCACCGCCAACGCGCTGCGCCTGACCCGCGTGCCCGGGAGCAAGTCCGCACCATGACCATTCTGTTGATGCTCATCCCGATCAGCCTGGTGTTGCTGGGCCTGGCGGTCGCCGCCTTCATCTGGGCGGTGCGGCGCGGCCAGTTCGACGATCTGGACACGCCGGCGCTGGACATCCTCGACGACGAGGATGCGCGCAAACCCGCGCATGCGCAGGCAACGACGGATCCTGAAAGCGACGACGCGGCATCCGCGGCGGAGTCCGGACGAGCGGCGGATCGGAACGATGCCGATTGATGGCCTTACCCTGCTCGCGGCGCTGCTGAGCGGATTGCTGGGTGGCGTGCACTGCGCGGCGATGTGCGGCGGCATCGCCACCGGTTTTTCCGCGATGAGCCCGCAGCGCGGCTGGGGTGCCGCGCTGCAGGTCAATCTCGGCCGGGTCGGCGGTTATGTGCTGGCCGGCGCGATCGTCGGCGGCTTCGGCGGCGGCCTGCTGAAAGTATTCCGCTTCGAGAACCTCGCGCTGGGCCTGCGCATGGCGGTGGGCGTGGTGCTGGTGCTGGTCGCGCTGCGCCTGCTGGATCGTCGCGCGCGCCTGCAATTCCTCTCGCGTCCCGCCGCGCGCCTGTGGCAATGGCTGCGTCCCCTGCAGTCGCGCCTGCTGCCTGCCGATCGCGCCTGGCGCCGGATCGCGCTGGGCATGCTGTGGGGCTGGATGCCATGCGGACTCAGCCTGAGCCTGCTGACCGCGGCCTGGCTGCAGGCCAGTGCGCGCGACAGCGCGCTGACCATGCTGGCCTTCGGCCTGGGCACGCTGCCGATGATGGTGCCGCTGACCTGGTCGGGCGCGCGCATGGGCCGCTGGCTGCAACGCCCCGGCGCACGCATGGGCGCGGCGATGATCGTGCTGTTCGCCGGCCTGCTGACCCTGGCCGGGCCCTGGCTCGCGCACGCGCCCGCGCTGCATGGCCTGCTCAGCGCGCTGGGTTGCCGCACCCTGCCCACATGAGTTCCGGCGCGGACGCCCCCGCGCCGAACGCGGCGCGGCACCTGAAGACATTCGCCGCGCTCGGTGCGCGGCCGCTGCGCTGGGCCGTCGCATGCACGGTGCTGGCGGGCGCACTGCTCGTTCCGCAGGCATGGCTGATCGCCCGGGCGATGCAGCAGGTGTTCGTCGCGCATGCGCCCGCACGCGCGGTGGCGCTGCTGCTGGCGGGACTGGCCGGGGTCGGCGTGCTGCGCGCGCTGCTGGCCTGGGCTTCGCGGCGGCTGGCCGACGACGCGGTGGAAACCGTGCGCCTGCAAGCGCGTGCACAGCTCGCACGCCGATTGGTGGCGCGCGGCCCACGCTGGCTGCGCCACCAGCGCAGCGGCGAACTGGCGGAGACGCTCGGCGGCCATGTCGACGCGCTGGAAGGCTACATCGGCGGCTTCCTGCCGGTGCGCCTGGAAGTGGTGGCGGTACCGCTGCTGATCCTGGTCGCCGCGTTCTGGGCGGATCGCATGGTCGGCCTGATCCTGCTGTTCACCCTGCCGCTGGCGCCGGTTTTCATGATGCTGGTCGGCTGGGGCGCTGAAGCGGCCAGCCGCAGGCAACTGCAGGCGCTGGCGCGGATGGGCGGGCATTTCGCCGATCGCCTGCGCGGCCTAGGCCTGATCCGGTTGTACGGACGCGGCGACGCCGAACTGGCCGGCATCGAACAGGCCGCCGAGGGATTGCGGCGCAGCAGCCTGAAAGTCCTGCGCATCGCCTTCCTGTCCTCGACGGTGCTGGAGTTCTTCGCTTCGCTGAGCGTGGCGATGATCGCCTTGTACCTGGGCCTGACCTATCTGGGCATGCTCGATCTGCGCGGACCGCCGCTGGATTTGGCGACCGGCGTGTTCTGCCTGCTGCTGGCGCCGGAGTTCTATGCGCCGCTGCGACGCCTGGCGGCGCATTACCACGATCGCGCGGCGGCGCTGGCGGCGGCCGGCGAGATGGCGCGGTTGCTGGAGGACGCGGAGGATGCGCCTGCGTCGCCTTCCCCGTACGCACCCGATGTCCTGGTTGAGCAGGCACCCGCGTTGCGGGTGCAAGGCCTGGCGCTGCGTCCGGCCGCCGAAGCGCCACGGGTGCTGCGGGATCTGTCCTTCGACGTGGAAGCCGGCGGACACCTCGCGATCGTCGGCGCCAGCGGCGGCGGCAAGAGCACGCTGCTGGAGGCACTGGCCGGCTGGTTGCCGCCCGCCGAAGGATCGATTCGCTACGACACGCCGCCGCGCATCGGCTATGCGCCGCAGCGACCGTTCCTGTTCCAGGGCAGCCTGGCCGACAACCTGCGCATCGCCGCGCCGGATGCCAGCGAGGCGGATCTGCACGCCGCCGCCGAAGCCGCCCAGGTGATGCGCTTCGCGCATCGCCTGCCGCAGGGCCTGGATACGCCGATCGGTGAACGCGGTTTCGGTCTGTCCGGTGGCGAAGCGCGCCGGGTCGCGCTGGCACGGCTGTTCCTGCGCAGGCCCACGCTGCTGCTGCTGGACGAACCCACCGCGTTCCTCGATCCGGAAACCGAACAGGCCGTGCTGCGCGCACTGGATGATTTCGCCCGTGGCCGCACCCTGATCATGGCCACCCACAGTCCGGCGGCGATGCGGATGATCGGCCGCGTGCTGGATCTGCGCGATGCGCAGGTCCACGCAGCGGAGGCATCGGCATGAGCGCGCGAGCCGACGACCTGCGCGGGGTGTTCCGCCGGCACGCGCGCGGCATCGCGCTGACCTTCGCCCTGTTGCTGATCACCCTGCTGGCCGGCACCGGCCTGCTTGGCCTGGCCGGACACTTCCTCACCGCCGCCGCGCTGGCCGGCAGCGCGGCGATCGGCTTCAATTTCTTCGGTCCGTCGGCCGGCATCCGCGCCTTCACCTTCGCCCGCATCCTCTCGCGCTACGCGGAAAAACTGGTCGGCCACGACGTCACCCTGGGGTTGGCGCGGGACCTGCGCGTGTGGTTCTTCCGCCGCGCGCTGCCACTGGCGCCGCTGGGCCTGGGTCGCTACCGCGTGGGCGATCTGCTGGCGCGCCTGGTCGCCGACATCGAAGCCGTCGACGGCCTGCTGGTACGCGCGCTCGGCCCGCTGTTGGCGCTGGCGGCGGTGCTGCTGCTCGGCATCGCGGTCGCGTTCTGGCTGCTGCCGTCCGCAGGCATGCTGCTGGCGCTGGCGTTCTGCCTGATCGCGGTGGCCACGCCGTGGGCCATCCAGGCCGGCGCGCGCGCGCTGGAAAACGAACGCGCCGAAGCACGCGCGCGCCTGCGCTACGCGGTGCTCGAAGGACTGGAAGGCGCCAGCGATCTGGCCGCGCTCGAGGCGGTGGACGGCTGGCTGGAACGCATCGACGCGGATGCGGCGGCGCTGGCCGCGCAGGAGCGCCGACGCAAGCGGCGGCTCGCCTATGGCGTGCTGGTGCACGGCCTGCTGGCCGCGCTGCTGCTGCCCTTGCTGGCCTGGTTGTTGTTCGCTGCCGTCGATGCGGGACGCCTGCACGCGCCCGCCGCCGGCGGACTGTTCTTCATGACCCTGGCCCTGCTGGAAGCGGCCGCCGGCATCGGCCTGGCCTGGCAGGCCGGGCAAGCCGCGCGCGCCTCCGCCCGGCGACTGCAGGACGTGGCGATGCAGGTGCCGGAAACCGGTGAACCCGAGCAACCGGTGCCGGTGCCCGCCTCCGGCACGCTGGTGCTGGAGAACGTGGTGTTCGGCTGGCCGGGCGAACACCGGCGGCTGCTGGACGGCATCGATCTCTCGCTCGCGCCCGGGCGGCGCATCGCCATCCGCGGCGACAGCGGCGCCGGCAAGTCTTCCCTGCTCGCCCTGTTGCTGCGCCTGCGCGATCCGGTCGAGGGCCGCCTGCGCTACGGCGGCGAGGATCTGCGCGGATTCCGCGGCGCGGACTGGCATGCGCGCCTGGCCTGGCTGCCGCAGGAAGCGCCGGTGTTCGCCGGCAGCGTGCGCGAGAACCTGCAGCTGGGCGCACCCGGCGCCGATGACGCACGCCTGTGGCAGGCGCTGGCGCAGGTCCGCCTGGACACGCTGGTGCGCGGCTGGAAAGACGGCCTCGACGGCTGGATCGGCGAAAGCGGCGCGACCCTGTCGGCCGGCCAGGCGCGGCGGCTGGCGCTGGCCCGCGCGTTGCTGCGCGATGCGCCGCTGCTGCTGCTCGACGAGCCCACCGAAGGCCTGGACCAGGACACGGCCGACGCGCTGATGCGCGACATCGCAGAAGCCGCCGCCGATCGCAGCGTGCTCATCATCACCCACGCGCCCCTGCCCGCCGGCAGCGTGCACGAAACCTATCGTCTCATCGACGGCCGGCTGTGGCCGGAGCCTGCGTAGGCCGGTGCTCGCGTGGAACCGGGCGCGTCCCGCCCCGCGACGCATCACGTGCCGGGCCATCACCCGGCCACGAACAAAAACAAAAAAAGCGGAGCAAGCTCCGCTGTGTGCGTGTCTTTCGGTCCGGCCCGATGCGCGCCGGCCTACTCGCGCATTTCGGCCAGCGAGGCCAGCCGCTTGCGATCCTTCAGGGTGACCCGGTGCGGGTCGTCGGTGGCGATCAGGCCGTCCTGGCGCAGGCGGGTGAAACTGCGGCTCACCGTTTCCACGGTCAGGCCCAGGTAGTCGGCGATGTCGGTGCGCGACATCGGCAGCACCACCTCTTCGCCGCTGTAACCCTGGCGGCGGCGGCGCGCATGCATGTCCAGCAGGAACGAGGCCAGCCGCTCAAGCGGGGTCATCCGCGCCAGCGACATCAGGTTGTCGCGGGTGGCGTCCAGTTCCACGCAGGCGCGTTCCAGCAGTTCGCGCTCCAGTTCCGGATAGCGCGAGCACAGCGTGCGCATGTCCTGCATGGAGAACGCGCACAGTTCGCTGTCGACGATCGCCTCGATCGAATGGCGGTAGTGGGTCGCGCCGCTGAAACCGATGAAATCGCCCGGCATCAGGAATCCGGCGACCAGCCGGCGGCCGTCGGCCAGCAGGCGGATCCGGCGCAGCGCGCCGACGGTGACGGTGAACACGTCGCGGCGGGAGTCACCTTCCCGGGCCAGCACTTCGCCGGCCTTGAGCGGAATGTCGCCGGCCAGGGTTTCCAGCGCGCGCGCCTGGTCCAGCGGCAGCGCCGCGCAGACCGCCAGGTGGCGGACCTGGCAGCCCACGCAGTCACCCTGCGCCGGGCCGGCCAGGGGATCGGTGTCCCCGCGGTTGGCGGGGACAACGGGGGGTCCGTTGTGGCGCAGTACACGCAGGCTCATTGGGGGCGGCCGGGTCGTGAAAACAGGGGCTTATAGTATATCGGCCCGGCCCGGCATTCCTTTCGGCTGAACGGAAAACCGTGCTTTCCGCGCCCGGAAACCCCCGCTGCGCCCCGGAATCGGTTAAAGTGCGCGCCGTTTGCCAGCGGCCGTTCGTTTCCCCAACGGTCCGCCGATGCCGGCCCCCCGCGGTCCCGCATCCGCTCCACTCCGACTGCTTTCGCTGCGCAAACCCGGAGTCGCCATGTGGCGTCTTCCGCCTTTTTCCCCTCTCGCAGCGCGGTTTCCAGGGAACGCTACGGGTAAACGGCCGATCCGCCATCGCCGCCGCGCCTGACCGCGCGCCGCCGGCGCGGGTGGCGTCCGCCGCCTTTGGAGTATTCCGCAATGACGTTTGAATCCCTCGGCCTGGCGCCGGCACTGCTGCGCGCGCTGGATGAGCAGGGCTACACCGAGCCCACCCCGGTCCAGGCCCAGGCCATCCCGCTCGCGCTGGCCGGCCACGACCTGCTGGCTGGCGCCCAGACCGGCACCGGCAAGACCGCCGCGTTCGGCCTGCCGCTGATCCAGTACCTGGCGACCACCCCGCAGGAAGTCGCCCCGCGCGGCGGCCGCAAGCCGCGTGCGCTGATCCTCACCCCGACCCGCGAACTGGCCGTGCAGGTGCATGACAGCCTGCGCGCCTACGGCAAGTACCTGCGCATTCCCAGCACCACCATCTACGGCGGCGTCGGCATGGGCAACCAGCTCGACGCGCTGCGCCGTGGCGTGGATCTGGTCATCGCCTGCCCGGGCCGCCTGATCGACCATATCGAGCGCCGCAGCGTGGACCTGTCCGGCATCGAGGTGCTGGTGCTGGACGAGGCCGATCGCATGCTCGACATGGGCTTCCTGCCCTCGATCAAGCGCATCCTCGCCAAGCTGCCGCGCCAGAACCGCCAGACCCTGCTGTTCTCGGCCACCTTCGCCGATCCGATCCGCGAGCTGGCGCTGGAGTTCATGCACGAGCCGCACCAGGTGCAGGTGACCCCGAGCAACACCGTCGCCGACACCATCACCCACCGCGTGCATCCGGTCGACGGCGGCCGCAAGCGCGAACTGCTGCTGCACCTGCTGGCCGCCGACAGTCGCGTGCAGACGCTGGTGTTCGGCCGCACCAAGCACGGCTGCGACAAGCTGGCGACGTTCCTGGAAAAGAGCGGCGTGCGCGCCGCGGCGATCCACGGCAACAAGTCGCAGGGCGCGCGCCTGCGCGCGCTGGGCGACTTCAAGGCCGGCCGGGTCAACGTGCTGGTCGCCACCGACATCGCCGCACGCGGCATCGACATCGACCAGCTGCCGCGGGTGATCAACTTCGACCTGCCGATGGTTGCCGAGGACTACGTGCACCGCATCGGCCGCACCGGCCGCGCCGGCGCGCAGGGCGAGGCGATCTCGATCGTCGCCCAGGACGAGGCCAAGCTGCTGCGCCAGATCAACCGCATGCTCAAGCGCGATCTGGACATCGTGGAAGTGCGTGGCTTCGAACCGCAGGTGCCGATCCGCTGGGGCAACTCGCAGGCCGGCCACGACGACCGTCCCGCCGGCAACAAGGCCCCGCGCAAGCACAACCGCCGTCCGCACGGCGAAGCTCCGCGCCACGCCCACGCCGGTCCGAAGAAGCATGGCGGTGGCGGTGGCCGGCGCCAGGACGGGCGTGCCGGCGCACGCGGCGGTCGGGGCGGCCAGGGACGCTGATTACTCCCGGATAACCCCGCTTCTTCCCCGGCCGCGTTTACCATCGTCGATATGGCCGGCTCGCGGCCAAGGACCGGGGAAGAAGGATGCGCATTCCATCAATGGGCCTCCTGGCCCTATGGGTATGCATGGTCGCGAACGTGGCCTGCTCAGCGAACACTCATGGAAGCGCCACCGGCGAGATGCTTCCCGCCTACGACCAGGCGAGTTGGGAGGCTCAGCTGTCGCGCTGGCGGCTTGCGCAGGAGGAACGCCGCAAGCAGGAAGCCCGACGAGGGGCGGAATCGCCGCCGCTCCAGGTAGTGCCCAGCGCCTCCCTCGCAATCATCGATTCAAGCCCACAGCCAACGGATAGCGTCACCCTCACCAACGTCCAGACCGCGGGCGTCGACGAGGGCGGCATCGTCAAGCAACACGGACGCCATCTGGTAGTACTGAGGCGCGGCCGGTTGTTTAGTTTGGAAGTTGGCGGCGACGCGCTGCGCGCGGTCGCATCCATAGATGCTTTTGGACCCGGTGTGGATCCCGGTGGCAGCTGGTACGACGAAATGCTGATCACCGGCGACACCATCGCCGTCATCGGCTACAGCTACGACCGCGGCGGCACGGAGATCGGCCTGTTCGACATTGATGCGGAAGGCCGGCTGGCGTATCGCGCCACCTACCAACTGCGGGCCAACGACTACTATTCCTCGCGCAACTACGCCAGTCGCCTGATCGGGCAGACCCTGATCTTCTATTCGCCGCTGGAACTGTCCCCCTGGAAGCTCGGAAGCGACAGCTTCTATCCGGCGCTCCGCCAGTGGCAACACGGGGATGGGAACAACGGAAAGTTCGAACGCATCCTGCCGGCCACCCGCATCCATCGCAGCGACGACAACCTGGACCCATTCAAGGATTCGCTGGCCCTGCATACCGTGACCCGCTGCGACCTGTCCGGGCGCGACATGGCCTGCGAGTCCACCGCCGTGCTGGGGCCCGAGGGTCGCGTGTTCTATGTCTCCGCCGATTCCGTCTTCATATGGACGAGCGAGTATCCGGACGACGACAACGCACCGGCGCGCTCTTCGGTGTTCCGCATCCCGCTCGACGGCAGTGCCCCGACCGGCCTGAAGACCAGTGGTGGCCCCATCGACCAGCTGTCATTCCTGCAGGGAGCGGATGGCTACCTCAACGTCCTGGTGACCGCCGAATCACCCGGCGAGGGCATGTGGAAGGCGGAAACCCGCGAGGGCGACACGGCGTTGCTGCGCGTGCCGCTAACCGCATTCGGCGACGGCAGCGACGCGGCGCAATCGTGGCATTACCTGCCGCTTCCGCCCGTCTCCCGATACGACCCGCAGAACCGCTACATCGGCGACTGGCTGGTCTACAACGGCGACAACGAAACCCGCTGGGGCCGCGATACCAATGAGGATGATCGGGCACTGGCGCATGCCCTGCGCTACGAGCAGCGTGACCCGGCGCAAACACTGGTCCTCGCGCACGCGGTGGAGCGCATTGAGGCGATCGGCGCGGATGGCGTGCTGGTCGGCAACGCCGGCGATGACCTGCACTTCACCAGCCTGCGCCTGGGCGAACGCGCAGCGACGGTGAGCAGCTTCGTGCAGCGGAACGCCGCGCAAGGCGAATCCCGCACGCACGGATTCTTCTACAAGCGCCAGCAACCCGATGTGGGCATCGTGGGGTTGCCGGTGGCGCGGCGGACACGGGAAGACATGGAGCACTATCTCGAGGGCTCGGCTGGCGTGCTCTATCTGCGCAACCGCGCTCTGCGATTGAGCGGGATGGGGCAACTGGACACGGCTTCCGATACCGGCAAGGACGATGATTGCCGCGCCAGCTGCATGGACTGGTACGGCAATGCCCGGCCCCTGTTCATCGGTGATCGCGTGTTCGCGCTGCTTGGCTACGAACTGGTGGAAGGCCGGATGGAGGGCGAACGCATCCGTGAGCGCCGACGCATCGATTTCACGCCAGGCAAGCGTCCGGCGGCGGCGGCGGCGGCGGACTAGGCGCGATGCCGCGGGCGCATGGATTTCCCATGCGCCCGGAAATGGCTTCAGAAGCTGTACGACACCGACACGCGGTAATTGCGGCCGGGCTCGCTGTAGCGGCCGATGCCGTCGTCGGTGGCGTAGCCGTACATGTAGAAGTCGCCTCGGGTGACGTTGCGGATGCGCGCCCACTGGTAGTAGCGCTCGTCCATCAGGTTGTACACGCCGGCGTTGATGCGCAGGTGCTCGTTCACGCGCAGGCTTCCGAACAGGTCGATCGTCGTGTAGGCATCGCTCAGGAAGCGCTGCGGCACCTGTCCGAACACGTCCGGCTGCAGATCCGCGTCGCGTCCCTTCTTGGCCAGCGAATGGGTCAGGTTGCCGGTGATGCGCAGGCGGTCGTCCCAGCCCTGCCAGCTCAGGCCCAGCACCCCCTTGTCCGGGTTGATGCTGTCCAGGGGGCGTCCGTCCTTCTGTTCACCCTCGTTGTGCGACCAGGCCGTGCGCAGCAGCCAGGTGTCCCCCAAGCGCCACAGGCCTTCCAGCTCGACGCCCTTGACGGTGACTTCGCCGACATTGGCCAGCGTGTTGTAGTCGTAGCCGAACCGGGTGGTGCAGGTGCCGCGCGAACAGCTCTGGTACGCGGTCCCGGGATTGGCGGTCAGGCGCACGTTTTCGATGAAATCGTCGTAGCGATCCCGGAACACCGAGATGCCGAAACGCGCGTTGTCGCTTTCCCAGCGATAGCCCAGCTCCGCGCTCAGGCTCTTTTCCGCCTCCAGATCCGGATTGGCGGCCGAGGTCGGTACCTGCACGGTGTTGCCGGTCGCCACCTCGATGATCTGGGTGGTGCTGGTGGGCGCATACATCTCCCCGGTGGTCGGTGCGCGGAAGCCGCGTCCGACCTGCAACCACAGCGACTGACGCGGCAGGAACTGATAGCTGACGCCGGCCTGCCAGGTGGGCGCGGCGAAACTGACGTCGCGCACGCTGCCGGTCGGATCCAGGAAGGTGCCGCCCACCCGCGGCGAATAGTCGTAGCGGTCGTAGCGCGCGCCCAGGGTAAGCTGCAGGCGATCATCCAGGAAGCCGATGCGGTCGCGCAGATACAGGTTCCAGGAGGTCGCGTCGGTCTTCGGCACCTGCGCCGGATCCACCGTGGCGGTGTCCAGCGTGCCGCGGTTGTTCCAGCGGTAGTCGATGGCAAGGAAGTCGATGTCGCGCTGCTGCCAGGCGGCGCCGTAGACCAGCGCATGCCGGACCGACGCCGTTTCCAACGCCTTGTCGAAATCCAGCGCCACCCGGTCCAGGGTCTGCTCGGTGGTGCGATCCTCGGCGCGCCAGCAGGTCAGCGCGCGAGTACACGGCGTGGTGACCGGCGTGGCCGGCGTGCTGGAGGTGCCACTGCCGGTCAGGATGCGGGTGATGCCGCGGCTCTTGGTCTCCTGGCGGTCGGCCTGCAGTTCGAAGGTATCGAACACCGCATTGCCGGCAGTCCACCGGTAGCGGATGCCGTAGCGGTCGCGCTCGCTGCTGTCGTCGCCCCAGCGTTCGAGATAGCCCGGCGCGCTGACCCGGCTCAGGTTGTCGACCCGATTGTCGACCCGATTGCGTTCGTAGACCACGCCCAGCCGGTGCGCGTCGCTGATCACGAAATCGACCTTGGCCAGCACGTTGGTGCTGTCGTGATCGATCGGATCCGGCAGCCGGCGCGCGCTGCCGGTCTCCACCGCCGTGCGGTCGTACCAGCCCTCGGCCTCATGCGCCTTGCGCCGGGTGTAGACCAGCATCGATTCGACGATGCCGGTGCGATTGGCCAGGCTCAGCGAACCGAGTTTCTCGTCGTTGTGGCTGGTATGGCCGAGCTTGAGGCCGACATGGGTGTCGTTGCCCGCCGCATTCAGATAGTCGGCGGGATCCTTGGTGGTGAAGACCACGGCGCCGCCCAGCGCGCCGCTGCCGGCGGCAATCGAGTCCGGTCCCTTGATCACTTCGACCGCCTTCAGCGAATCGATGTCCACGCCACCGCGCCCGGCCCGGAAGAACTCGTAGCTGCGCGCGGTCTCCAGGCTTTCGGCCATGCTCAGGCCATCAACGGTCATGGCGACGCGATCGCCCTCGATGCCGCGGATGTTGAAGCCGTTGTCGCCGAAGCGGCCCATGTCGACGATGCTGACGCCGGGGATGTAGCGGATGACATCCTCCAGGTTCTCCGCCATCTCGTTCTCCATCTGGCGGGCATCGATGACGGTGACGTTCTGGTTGGCGGACTTGCGCTTTTCGCGCTCGGCCTTCACCTCGACGGGGTCGAAGGTCTTGGTAGCGTCGGCATCGGACGGGGTTTCAGCGTACAGCGGGAAGGAGAGGCTCGACGCGATGGCCAGCGCGAGCAGGCGGGAGGACGGTTTCATGGTGGAACTCCGACAGTCGGGAAGGGAAATGCGCGCTTCGAGGGGAGCGCTCCGGTCCTGGCTGCCGCCGCCATCGGCGGTCTGCGTTGCTGGGCGAGGCATCGCGCACGGGCGACGCGGGAAACGGGGTGGCGCCCGCTATCGCGGGTGCCGGCAGGGGTCGACGCGCCGCCGCGGCGGGAGGCGTCGCGTGGGGGCAGCGCGTGGTGACATCCCCTGGAGCGATGCGGTGATCATCGGCATCCCCATGCCGGCGCCTGTCAGCGTCCCGCGGCGGTGCGGGGCGGCCGCGCCGGCGGCGGCAACGCCGCGTCGGCCGCATCGACCACGCCGTCGTGATTGCGGTCCGCACCGTCGAAACTGCGTCGCCCGGATACCTGGTATTCGGCGAACGTCATCCGGCCGTCCTTGTCCGCATCCAGCGCGGCGAAACGCACGCGCGTCTGCTTGTCCGAACCGCCGCCCAGCGCGGCGTAGTGCTGACCCAGGCGCTGGTGGAATTCCATCCGGTATTCCTCGCGGTCCAACGCGCCGTCCCGGTTGGCATCGGTGCGTTCGAATTGTCCGGCGCGGGCACGGTCGAACTCCGCGCGATCGACCTGGCCATCACCATCGCCGTCGTACAGCGCCAGGAAGCCGTCGCCGGTATGCGCGCTGGGCAGTTCCATCCGGCTGCGCCTGCGCTCGGCGCGCGCGGCGCGTTCGGTGGCCGCGTCGCCGCTCTTCGCCAGTTCGGTGTTCTCCTTTTCCAGTGCCTTCCGGCCTTCGGCGAACACCCGTTCGCCGGAGGCGTCGAACTCGGCCCGCGACACGCGCCCATCGCGATCGGCGTCCAGCGCCTCGAACCGGCGCGCCGTCTGGGTCATCTGGTCCTCGCGCGCCTGTTCCCGCGCCTGCCGGGATCGGGCGTCGAACTCGCGCACGTACTCTTCCACGTCCACGCTGCCGTCGCGGTTGGCATCGGTGGCATCAAAGCGCTGGCGGCGGAAGGCGTCGAATTCTTCCCAGCCCAGGCGGCCGTCGCCATTGCCGTCATGCTGGGCGATGAAAGCGGTGATGTTGTCGCTGTGGCCCACCACCAGCGGGCGCGCGGGCGGCGACTGCCAGGCGTCGGCGGCGTGGGGAAGCAGCAGCGCGGTGGCGACCACGCCAATGAGGTAGGTGGTTTTCATCGTGGACTCCAACAAATCCGAAGAGGGCGACTCAGGGTTCGAGCACGCGGAAAGTCAGCGTGTAGCTGTGGCTGTATTCGTCCACCGGCGCACCGGCGGGTGCCGGCGTGCGATGGCGCGACAGCGCCAGCCAGGTGCCGGCGCGTTGCAGCGGGAAGCTCACCCGGCCCTCGGCGTCGGTGGTCAGGTTCACGACCTGCGGCTTGCGATCCGACGTCCAGACCGCCTCGGTGATTTCAACCGGCTGGTTGGCCAGCGGCTTGCCGTCGTGCTGGACGACGAAGGCGAACGACTCGCCCACATAGAGATCGTTGGGATGATCGATCGGCACGAACTCCAATCCCTGCCCCCGCGCGCGCAGGGACGCGGTGTCCGGCGCGCCGATGCTGACGTAGGTTTCGGCCAGGGTGAGCGACTGGAAGTTGGACAGCAGCTTGGCGCCGGCCGGAATTTTCACCGCCGGATCGCGCGAACTCCCGCGCTTGCCATCGACTTCCCAGGTGCGGAACAGCGCGCCCAGGCGCGGGCCGGTACTGAACCGGTAGGTGCCCTTGCCCTGCGGCATGCGGTGCTCGGCGACCGCGCGGGTCTTGAACACCTGCATCGCGTCCGGCGCGGTGCTGGCGCCGTCCGGCCCGGTGATCACGAAGCGGCTGTTGTCGAACGCCGCCTCGGGAATGAAGAAGGTCTCGGCGAAGGCCGCATCCAGCGCCACGGTCTCGCCGGCCTGCGGCGCGAAGTTGCTGGGAGACAGGTAGGGCGTATGGGCAGAGGCGGTCGTCATGGCGGCCCACGCGAGTGGGCCGGTCAGCAGGGTCAGCGGTTTCATCATCGGTTCCTGAGGGGACGGAATCGCTGGCGAAACCGGTGTCGGTTGCTGGCTGCCGACGCATCTTAGATGCAAATGCGAATCGTTACAATCCAGTGAAGACGGATTTCCCAAAAAGAGGCGAGGCCGGATTTGCCGCCTTCATGCACCGCAGCGGACAATAGGCGCATGGATATTTTCAAGATCTTCACCCTCGAAGCCGCGCATCGCCTGCCGAACGTGCCCGAAGGGCACAAGTGCGCGCGGCTGCACGGGCATTCGTTCCGGGTGGAGCTGCATGTCTCCGGCGAGATTGATCCGCATACCGGCTGGGTGATGGACTTCGCCGACATCAAGGCGGCGTTCAAGCCCGTCTACGATCGCCTGGATCACCATTACCTCAACGACATCCCGGGGCTGGAGAATCCGACCAGCGAGCGGTTGGCCGCCTGGATCTGGGCGCAGCTCAAGCCGGCCCTGCCCGGCCTGAGCGAGGTCGTGGTCCACGAAACCTGCACCGCCGGCAGCCGCTACCGCGGCTGAGTCCGGCGGTACGTCGCCAACCGCTCGAACCCTGGAGCACGTTGCGCGGGCCACCCGAGGGTGGCCCGTTTGCCGTGCGCGGTCCGGACGATGAGCGGGCGTGGACGGGGCGACGGCGGGCGGCCGATTGCACCGCGCCGGTGCGGGGCGACAGCGCCACGAAACCGCGCGCATCGGTGGCTTCGCGCGGTCCCGCCCCCTATTCAGCTTTCGCTCGCAAGCGGCTGATTTTTAACGGGGACTGACCGTTCGTCGGAAAACCATACGCCTTTTATTGCACCGCAACAAAGACCTCGGTATGCTGCGCCGCAACATCCTCGTATTCCCTTTTGGAGTGCACCATGTCCGCCCAGTTCAACGAGCAGTTCAGCACCTACACGCATCAGTTCGCGGCGGCCGCTGCCCGCGCGAACCGTCTGGCCCTGGAAAGCGCCGAAACCATCTTCGGCGTCCAGCTGAAGACCTTCGAGAAGAACGTCGACGCCACCACCGCCTTCTTCGGCGAGCTGGCCGAAGTGCGTGATCTCGACAGCTACAAGACCCTGTGGCCGAAGGGCGTGCAGATCGCCAAGGACAACACCGAGCGCCTCGTCGCCGCCGGCCAGGAAGTGTTCGGTCTGGCCCTGAAGACCGGTGAAGCCTTCGGCCAGCTGGCCAAGAGCCAGTACGAAGCCGCCACCGACAATGTCCAGGCCACCGTGGCCAAGGCGACCAAGGCTGCCAAGGCCGCCAAGTAATACGGTTTTAAAAGCTCTCTCTGAAATTTGCGCGGACTCCCCTCCCACCGCGCAATCCGGCCCGGCCAGCGCCTCGCGCTGCCGGGCCTTTTTTATGCCCGACGTCCCCTTCCCCCGCCCGCGGGGAAGGTGCCGAAGGCGGATGGGGGCGCTCTTCGCCGGATTCCACGCTTGTTGGAAATCCGCTTCTCCAGACACAAGCATCGAACCCCTCCCCGGCCAGGCGCAGCCCACCTAACCCGGCAACACCATCCGATCCGCCATCGCCGCCGGATCCACCGGGGTGCGATGCGCCAACCGCCCCCAGCACGGCGCCTCGATGCGCGCCTTCAGCAGTTCGAAATTCTCGTCCCGCCGCGCCATGTCCGGATCCACCTCGTTGGCGATCCAGCCGATCAGTTCGGCGCCATCGGCGCGGATGGCGCGTTCGGTCAGGCGCGCGTGGTTGAGACAACCCAGCCGCATGCCCACCACCAGCACCACCGGCAAGCGCAGCGCGCGCACCAGATCCAACTGATCCAGCGAGGCCGACAGCGGCGCCGCCCAGCCGCCCACGCCTTCCACCACCACGACATCCGCCTGCGACCGCAAGCGCCCGTACGCGTCGACGATGGGCGCCAGGGCCAGGGTCACGCCGGCTTCGCGCGCGGCGATTTCCGGCGCCAGCGGTTCGGGCAGCGCATAGGGATTGAGGTCCGCATACGCGGGACGGGGTTCGCTGGCGGCCAGCAAGGCCAGCGCATCCCCGTTGCGCCAGCCGTCCGCGGTGCGTTCGCAGCCGCTGGCGACCGGCTTCATCCCGATGGCCCGGTGACCGCGTCCGCGCAGCGCATGCAGCAGGGTGGTGCTGGCGAAGGTCTTGCCGGCTCCGGTATCGGTGCCGGTGACGAAGAAGCTCTGCATCCGTTGAGGGTTCCGATGTGCGCGCGGCGCAGGACCGAGGATGGTAGCGGGCGTCCCCGCGATTGCCAGCCCATCGACCGCCGGCACTCCCGGTCCGGTGACGACGTCCTGTTTTTGCCGGCCATCACGTTCTCTTCATCAATCCATCCATTTCCCGGCGCACCGGCCCCATCGCGGGTCGGGCTAGAATCGAGCGATGTCCTTCACCAGCCAGACCCTGACCGGCAGCAAACCGGAACAATACGCGCAGTTGGCCGCCCAGGCGCGCGCCCTGCTCAGCGGCGAGAGCGACCGCATCGCCAATGCCGCCAACCTGTCGGCGCTGATTTACCACGCCCTGCCGGATCTCAACTGGGCCGGCTTCTATTTCTACGACGGCACCGAGTTGGTCGTCGGCCCGTTCCAGGGCCTGCCGGCCTGCGTGCGGATCGCCCTGGACAAGGGCGTCTGCGGCGCGGCCGCGCGGACCCGCCAGACCCAGCGGGTCGAGGACGTGGAGGCGTTCCCGGGCCACATTGCCTGCGACAGCGCCTCGCGTTCGGAACTGGTGGTGCCGCTGGTCAAGCACGATCGCCTGGTCGGCGTACTCGATCTGGACAGCCCGCGCCTGGCGCGTTTCGACGCGGAGGATCAACAGGGCCTGGAAACCGTCGCGGCGATCTTCGTGGAGGCGCTGGCATGAGCACCAGCACCGCCAAGATGCGCAACATCGGTCCCAAGTCGGCGGCCTGGCTGCGCCAGGTCGGCCTGCGCACGCAGGAGGATCTGGTGGCGGTGGGATCGGTCGAGGCCTTCATGCGGGTCAAGCGCGCCGGCTTCCGCCCCAGCCTCAATCTGCTGTACGCGCTGGAAGGCGCGCTGCTGGATTGCCACTGGCAGCAGTTGCCGGAGGCACGTCGGGGCGAACTGCTGGTGGCCTACGACGCGGCCGCCGCGCTGCTGCCGCCGCCCCGGGGCCGCCCCGCCGCCGCGCCGGTGACCACGACCCATGTGCAGGAAGAGGAAGGCGGCGCGCCGGCGATGAACCTGTTCGATTCGCCCGGCGGCGATCAGGACGACTGAGTCGCCGGCCTCAGAGCAGGCGCCATGCCGCGGGCGCCAGCGCCAGCGACAACAGCAGCAGGGTTTCCAGCACTTCGGTGCTGGCGCCCAGGCAATCACCGGAAATGCCGCCCAGCCGGCGTTTCCAGTACCACGCGGTCAGCGGCGCCAGCAGCAGGCAGACCAACAGCGGCGGCGCCAGCCACAGGCTGATCGCCGCCAGCGCCACGCCCCACGCCCAATCCCAGTACGCGCCTTCGTTGCGATACCAGGCGAAGCGTTCGGCCATGCCGGCGTGCAGCGGCGGCAACCAGCGGCTCCACAGCAATGTAGTGGCCCAGCGCGCCCAGGCCGGCACCAGCAGCACGCCCCACAGCCATGCACCGTCGGCCAGTTCGGCGAGCAGCACGAACTTGGCCAGCACCTGCAGCACGATCGTGACCACGCCGAACACGCCCATGTGCGGATCCTTCAGCACCTCCAGGAACCGCTGCGGATTGCGGTGCGCCGCGCCGAAGGCATCGGCCACGTCGCCCAGGCCATCCAGGTGCAGCGCGCCGGTCACCCATACCCACGCGATCAGCGCCAGCAGCCCCGCCAGCCACGGCCGCATGTCCAGCGCCCACAGCGGCAGGACCACCAGCGCGCCGATCAACACGCCCACCAGCGGGAAGTACACCGCCGTGCGGCTCAGTTCCTCTTCGCGGAAGTCGCGCAGCTGCGGCGTCGGCAGGCGGGTCAGGAACTGCACCGCCAGGATCAGTTTGCGCACGCTCATGCCTGCCTCACCTCGATCAATTCACCCCACAGGCGATCCGCCGCGTCGGTCTGCACCCGCAGGCGCAAACGGGTGCCGTAGTCGATGCGTATCGCCCACAGCGCGGCCAGCGGCAGGCCACAGGCCAGTGCCAGTGCCAGCCGCAGCGGGCCGGCGTGGCTGACCACCAGCACCGGTGATGCCTCATCCAGCGGCGCGAGCGCGCGCAGGGCGCGATCGATGCGCGCCTGGAAGTCGGCCCAGGGTTCGGCGTTGGGTGGCGGGTACGCACCCGGATCCTGGTAGAACGCCCGCAGCGCATGGCGCGCAGCGTCGTCCACCGCGATCGCGTCGCGATGTTGGCCATCCCAGTCGCCGAAATCCCATTCGGCCCAGTCTTCGACGACATCCACGGGCATCGCCTGCGCAGTCGCCAATGCCCGTGCAGTGTGCAGCGCGCGCTGGCGCGGCGAGCTGATCACCCGCGACCAGGCGACGCCCGCGCAACCGCCACGGACCGCATCGGCGGCGCCTGGCAGCAGCGGCGAATCGGTGCGTCCGTCGAAGTGGCCGGCACGTCCGGTCGAGGCGTGGCGCACCAGGTCGAGGATCATGGCGCTTCGTCGCGCCCGGAAACCGCGGCTTCGGCGAACGTCGCCATGCCGGCGTGCAACGCGCAGGCCAGCCGCAACAGCGGCAGCGCCAGCGCCGCGCCGCTGCCCTCGCCCAGCCGCAGATCCAGTTGCAGCAACGGGCGCGCGTCCAGCGCCGCCAGCACCCGCGCATGGCCGCGCTCGGCGGACTGGTGCGAAAACAGCAGCCACGGCCGCGCCTGCGGTTGCAGCGCCACCGCGGCCAGCGCCGCCGCCGAGACGATGAAGCCGTCCACCAGCACCGGCACGCCGCGCTGCGCGGCGGCGATCATCGCGCCGGCCATCGCCACGATTTCCAGTCCACCGACCCGACGCAGTGTTTCGCGCGCGGGCGCTTCGGCGGCGGCGATGTGGGGACGGTGCAGCGCCAACGCATCCGCGATTACCTGCTGCTTGTGGGCGATGCGATCGCCCTGCAATCCGGTGCCCGCGCCGACCAGTTCCTCCAGCGGCAGATCCGCCAGCACGCAGGCCAGCGCACTGGCGGCCGTGGTGTTGCCGATGCCCATCTCGCCGAACACGAACAGATCCGCATCGCCCGCCGCCTCGACCGCGCGGCGCCCGGCGGCCAGCGCGTGTGCGAGTTCGTCCTCGCTCATCGCCGCTTCGACGCTGAAGTCGCGGGTACCGTGGCAGGGCTTGTCGGCGTGCACGCCGGCAATGGCTTGGCTGGCCCGGGTGCCGGCATCCACCAGCGACAGCGGCAGGCCGAGTTCACGCGCCAACACCGAAATCGCCGCGCCGCCGTTGGCGAAGTTGTGCAGCATCTGCACCGTGACCTCGGACGGAAACGCGGACACCCCCTGCGCCGTCACGCCATGATCACCGGCGAACACGATCACCGGCACCCGTGCCGCCACCGGGCGATCCCGGTGCTGCAACGCCGCCAGTTCGATCGCCAGGGTTTCGACGCGCCCGAGCGATCCCTGCGGCTTGGTCAGCTCATCCTGGCGCGCGCGCGCGCGTTCGCGATGTTCGGGGGAGGGCTGCCGGCAGTCGGCGTGGATCCAGTCCTGGGACACGTGCGGGTTTCTTGCTGTTGGGGGAACCGCGATTCTACGGGAGGCATGGCCGCCGTCCGGCCGTGCATGGCCTGAACCGGGCCAGCCGCCCGGCTTCTGCTAGAATCGCCGCGCTTTCTGGTGACCCGCGGGCGGTTCCGCCCAGGGTTGAAACGGGAAGCCGGTGAGCCCCCGCACGCGATACCGCGCTGCCATGGAGCGATTCCGGCGCTGCCCCCGCAACGGTAAGCGAGCCAGGCCAGGGCATACGCCACTGTGCATCCGCACGGGAAGGCGCCCTGGCCGGCGATGGTCGCCATCGCACTCGCAAGCCCGGAGACCGGCCCGAAAGAACGACTGGTTGCGACGCGGCGGGCGTTGCGGCGGCGAGCGCCGTGCGTACGGTCGTTTCCGCTGTCTTCCCGTTCCCGCGTTGCCGCCTCCCCCTCATGCCGCGCGGGAGCGCGCGGCGCATGGAGCCGACTGCAATGCCACATCTTCGTACCCTGTCCCTGGCCGTCGCCCTGGCCCTGCCGGGCCTGGCCCTCGCCCAGGACGCCACCCAGCTGGACGACGTCGTCGTCACCAGCACCCGCACCGCGATCGCGCTGGAAGACAGCCTGGTGCCGGCGCAGGTGATCGACCGCGCCGACATCGAGCGCAGCCAGGCGTCCTCGCTGCAGGATCTGCTGCGCGGTCGCGCCGGCATCAACCTGACCAATGCCGGTGGCCTGGGCAAGCAGACCTCGCTGTTCCTGCGCGGCACCAACTCCAGCCATACCCTGGTGCTGATCGATGGCGTGCGGGTGAACTCGGCCGACTTCGCCGCCGCCGCCATCCCGGACCTGCCGCTGGCGCAGATCGATCGCATAGAGATCGTGCGCGGCCCGAATTCCAGCCTGTACGGCTCCGAGGCCATCGGTGGCGTGATCCAGATCTTCACCCGCCGCAACCAGGGTGGCTACGCGCCGCACTTCCAGGTCGGTGGCGGCAGCAACGGCCTGCGCCAGGCCAGCGCCGGTTTCGGCGGCGGCGGCGAGCGCGGCTGGTTCGGCGCCGATGCGTCCTACCAGCGCACCGATGGCATCAATGCCTGCCGTGGTTCGATTTCACCGGGTAGGGGCTGCTACGCCGACGAGCCGGATCGCGACGGCTACCGCAACGTCTCGGCCAGCCTGCGCGGTGGCTACAAGCTGACCGATACGCTGACCGCCGAAGCCAGCGCGCTGCGCGCCGAAGGCGCGAACCGGTACGACGGCTACTACAACTACACCGAGAACGTGCAGCAGGTGTTGAACGGCAAGGTCCGCTACGTGCCGACCGATCGCTTCGCCCTGACCGTCAACGTCGGCCGCAGCGACAACGAGACCGACAACTACCGCAACGAAGTCGATCACGACAGCACCCACAACACCCACCGCGACACCGCCAGCGCGCAGGCCGACATCGGCCTGGGCCTGGGCCAGTTGCTGACGGTCGGCGCGGACTGGTACATCGATCACCTCGACAGCACCACCGACTACGCCGCCGACAGCCGCCGCAATACCGCCGGCTTCGTCGAGTACCAGGGCAAGTTCGGCGCGCATCAGTTGCAGGCCAGCGTGCGCAACGACGACAACGAGCAATTCGGCAACCACACCACCGGCAACCTGGGCTGGGGCATGCGCTTCGGCAAGGGCTTCAAGCTCAGCGCGAGCTACGGCACCGGCTTCAAGGCGCCGACCTTCAGCGATCTGTACGACCCGTGGAGCGGCAACCGCGACTTGGAACCGGAAAAGTCGAAGAGCCTGAACGTCGGCATCGCCCAGAACGGCGACGCGTGGCGCTGGGCGCTGGATCTGTATGAAACCCGCATCGATGATCTGATCACCTACGACGGCAGCCGCTTCGCGATGGTGCAGGTCGACGAGGCGCGCATCCGCGGCGCCGAATTCACCGTCGACGTGACCCTGGCCGGTTGGGATCTGTCCGCCCAGCTCAGCCACACCGACCCGCGCAATCGCAGCGCCGCCAACAACGACAACCTGCTGCCGCGCCGCGCGCGCAACACCGGCCGCATCGACGCGGATCGCGCGTTCGGCGACTTCCGCGTCGGCGCGACCATCAACGGCGCGGGCTACCGCTACGATGAACTGACCAATGCAACCCGCCTGGGTGGCTTCGCCACCGCCGATCTGCGGCTGGAATACGCGGTCACGCCGGAGTGGACGCTGCTGGCCAAGGTCGACAACGTGTTCGATCGCGAGTACGAAACCGTCGCCTGGTACAACCAGCCGGGCCGCGAGTACGGCCTGAGCCTGCGCTACCAGCCCAGGCGCTGAGCGCGGCGCCGCATCGAAAAGCCCGGCAATCGCCGGGCTTTTTTCACGCACCTGTGGGAGCGACGTCAGTCGCGACCACCAGGAAAATCGGGGCCTCCAAACCAGGAGGCCCGTGCGGATCATCCCGACGTCGGGAGACGAATCTGCGCAGATCGGGGGATGCGGTCGCGACTGACGTCGCTCCTACAAGGAAAGATTCGGCGACTCGTCGAACAACCCGGGTTGTTCCGCCACCTCGCCGCGCTCGCGGAGGCCGGACAAGCCGACACCCACCAATCGGTACAGCGTGTCCGCCGGCAGGTCCACGCGATCACGCAATGCCAGCGCGATCGCGGTGAACTCTTCCATGCTGGCCGGCGGCGCCTCGGGGGTGAAGCTGCGGGTGAGGATGCGGAACTGGGCGGTCTTCAGCTTCAGCACCACGGTGCGGCCGATGCGATCGGTCTTGCGGGTCGCCTCCCAGGTCTTGCCGGCGAGGCGGCGCACCTGCTCATCGATGGCCGACAGCGGCACGTCGCGCTCGAAGGTGTCCTCGGAAGAAATCGACTGCACCGGCTGGTCCGGCTCCACCGGGCGCTCGTCGACGCCGCGCGCGCGCCGGTACAGGCTGGCGCCGAAACTGCCGAAGCGCTGTTCCAGTTCGGCCTGCGGATGCTCGCGCAGCTCGCCCACCGTGCGGATGCCCAGCGCATGCAGCTTGCCCAGCATCACCTTGCCCACGCCGGGGATGCGTTCCACCGGCAGCGGGGTGAGGAAGGCCTCGACCTGCCGCGGCCGGATCACGAACAGGCCATCGGGCTTGCGCCAGTCCGAGGCGATCTTGGCGAGGAACTTGTTCGGCGCCACCCCGGCCGACGCGGTCAGGGCGGTCTCTTCGCGGATCTGCGCGCGGATGGTCTCGGCGATGGCGGTGGCCGAAGGCAGCCCGGTCCGCGATTCGGTGACATCCAGGTAGGCTTCGTCCAGCGACAGCGGTTCGACCAGATCGGTCTGGCGCAGGAAGATCTCGCGCACCTGCCGCGACACCGCCTTGTAGCGGACGAAATCCGGCGGCACGAAGATGCCGTCCGGGCACAGCCGCTCGGCACGCACCGCCGGCATCGCCGAACGCACCCCGAACGTGCGCGCCTCGTAGGACGCCGCGCATACCACCGAGCGAGTGCCGCGCCAGGCGACGATCACCGGCTTGCCACGCAACGAGGGATCGTCGCGTTGCTCCACCGACGCGTAGAACGCGTCCATGTCGATGTGGATGATCTTGCGCATGTCGACGGTATTGTAAGAGACCTTCCGTCACCGGTCCGGTCAAGATTCTGTAGGAGCGGCGTCAGTCGCGACAGCGGGCTCGTGGGCGTCAGGGAAAAGCTCGCGACTCACGTCGCTCCTACAGGAAAGACCACCTGTTAAAGCGGGTATCGGCCGGCAGGCATCCAGGGCGAGATGCCGGAAATGCCTGCACTCTTCCTTGTAGAAGCGACGTCAGTCGCGACACCGGATTCGTGGACGCCAGGGAAGAGCTCGCGACTCACGTCGCTCCTACAGGAAAGACCGCCGGCTATGACGGGTATCGGCCGGCAGGCATCCGGGGCGAGATGCCGGAACTGCCTGCACTCTTCGTTGTAGGAGCGACGTCAGTCGCGACACCGGATTCGTGGACGCCAGGG
>NZ_JANJUE010000349.1 GCF_024710765.1 Pseudoxanthomonas sp. | reverse complement strand
GCATCACGCGCTCGACCTGCGTCGCCTCGTCGCAGTCGACCACCAGCACGCGCTGCACCCGCGCGCGCCAGTGGCGCGACTCGGCCAGCAGCGGCACGTCGAACACCACCGGCCGTGCGCCGGCAGACGCGGCCTGGCGCTCGCATTCGGCGCCGATCAGCGGGTGCAGCAGCGACTCGAGGCGCTGCCGCACCGCGGGGTCGGCGAAAGCCAGCGCGCGCATGTGCGCGCGGTCGAGCGCACCCTGCGCGTCGATGGCCTGCGGCCCGAAGGCCTCGCGCAGCGGGCCGATCGCCGCGCCGCCGGTGGCGGTCAACGCACGCGAGATCGCATCGGCGTCGACCACCTCGGCGCCCAGCGCGGCGAGCCGCGCCGCGACCGTGCTCTTGCCGCTGCCGATGCCGCCGGTCAGCCCGATGTGCATGCCGGCGGCGCCCCGCATGTCGGCGCTCAGGCCCAGCCGATCCAGCCGCGCACCGCGTCGGCGCCGGCGAGCATCACCACCAACCCGGCGCCGGCGAGGAACGGGCCGAACGGCACGTACCGGCCCTCGCGCAGCGATGCGGCGAGCTTCATCGCGATGCCCACGACGGCCCCGATCACCGAGGCCATCAACAGGATCGGCACGAGCATCTGCCAGCCCAGCCAGGCGCCGAGCGCGGCGAGCAGCTTGAAGTCGCCGTAGCCCATGCCCTCCTTGCGGGTGGTCAGCTTGAACAGCCAGTACCGCGACCACAGCGACAGGTAACCGGCGGTCGCGCCCCACAGCGCGTCGGCCAGCGGCAGCGTCCAGCCGAGCGCGGCGGCCACCAGCCCGCCCCACAGCAGCGGCATCGTCAGCGCGTCGGGCAGCACCGTGGTGTCCCAGTCGATCGCCGCCAGCGCCACCAGCACCGCAGCGACGGCGCACCACAGCAGCGCCACCGGCTGCGCTGCGAAGCGCCAGCCGATCGCGGCGAACAGCACGGCGGTCAGCAGCTCGACCAGCGGATAACGCGCCGAGATGCGCGCGCCGCACCCCGCGCAGCGCGCCTTCAGCCGCAGCCAGCCCAACACCGGGACGTTCTCGTGCCAGGCGATCGCACGCCCGCAGCTCGGACAGCGCGAGCGCGGCGTCGCCAGCCCCAGGTGGGGCAGCGCGCCGAGCGAGGTGTCCAGCGCCTTGGCGGCCTGGGCCAGCGCGGGCGGTGCGGCGCCGGCGGTGCGCGTGCCGAACACGCGCTGCCACGAAGCGGCGTCGGCGAGCTGGTGCGCCACGTCGCCCCACCACTGCCGCTCGATGATCAGCGGCAGGCGGTGGACGACGACGTTGAGGAAGCTGCCGACGACCAGCCCGAGCAGCCCCAGCGTCGCCGGGTGCAGCAGCAGGTCCAGCGGCAGCGCGTCCAGCGCCTCGCGCACCGCGTCAGACCACCGCGCCGAGCTTGAAAATCGGCAGGTACATCGACACCACGATGCCGCCGATCAGCACGCCGAGCACGACGATGATGAACGGCTCCATCAGGCTCGACAGGCCCTTGACCATCTCGTCGACCTCTTCCTCGTAGAACTCGGCGGCCTTGCCCAGCATGTGGTCGAGCGAGCCCGACTCCTCGCCGATCGAACTCATCTGCAGCACCATGCTCGGGAACACCCCGGTGGCCTGCATCGACGCGGTCAGCGCCGAGCCGGTGGCCACGTCCTTCTGGATCTTCTCGGTGGCCTCGACGAACACCGCGTTGCCCGACGCGCCGCCCACCGAGTCGAGCGCCTCGACCAGCGGCACGCCGGCGGCGAACATCGTCGACAGCGTGCGCGTCCAGCGCGCGACCACCGACTTGTAGACCAGGTCGCCGAACACCGGGACCTTCAGCAGCAGCCGGTCCATGAACTTCTGCATCTTCTCGCTGCGCCGCCAGCTCTGCAGGAAGAAGTAGCTGCCGCCGATCAACACCCCAAAGATGATGTACCAGTAGTCGACGAAAAACTCGCTCATCGCGATCACCGCCAGCGTCGGCGCCGGCAGGTCGGCGCCGAAGGACGAGAACACGTCCTTGAACGCCGGGATCACGAAGATCATGATCACCGACAGCACGACGAAGGCGACCACCAGCACCGCCACCGGGTAGATCAGCGCCGACTTGATCTTCTGCTTCAGCGCCAGCGTCTTCTCCTCGTACAGCGCCAGCCGGACGAGCAGCGCCTCGAGGATGCCCCCGGCCTCACCGCCCTCGATCAGGTTGCAGTACAGCGCGATGAAGTACA
>NZ_JANJUE010000108.1 GCF_024710765.1 Pseudoxanthomonas sp. | reverse complement strand
GTTCCTACGATCCGTAGTCCGTCGCTTGCGCTCATTCCGCCAGGCCCCGATAAGTCCAAACAGAGTGCACTTTAACCCACATGTTCGGCGGGACGGCCGTCTCGACCACCTGGCCGGCGTCGGCGTAGGCGTGCAGGATTCCCGCCCCGTGTAGCAGCGTCAGAATGCCTAAGTGCATCGGCACCCCCGGGCCTTGCCATCCCATCCAGACCACGTCCCCGGGGAGCGGTTCGCGGCCCTCGACGGGGTCCAGGTACTTAGCGATAACCGCCCGCATTTGATTTGGGTTCGGCCGGCGGGAGTAGCGGAGTTCCCCCGGCTCGAGACTCGACATAAGACCGAGCTCCGCGCCGACCTCCGCCACGAGGTTCCCGCAATCGACGCCGTGCCCGCGGACGCGCGCCTGATGGTGAAACGGCGTCCGGAGCCATGTGCGCGCCACCCGTACAACGTCCTCGCGCGTTGCCATCGTCACCCCTTTGCGTTCGGCGTCTCAATCATTGCATCGGTCCCCGGGAGGTTCGGGAACCCGCCGAAAGAGACGATCCCGAGTCCGAATTTTACCGTGTGATCGTCCGACGTCTTCGCGCAACCGGGCGTTAGCGTGTAGGCGTCCGTTATTTGGATCGGATGGGGCATCGGGGACCAGAGACTAACCCATCCCGACTCGTTCGTTCGGACTTGCACATCCAGACCGACGTTACCCCCGCTCGTCCACGTCAAACTCCCGTCCGCGAAATACCCGTCCGCCTCGACCCGCGAGGAGTCGAAAAACTTCCGGTACACGGACCGATCGGACGCAACCAGCGTATCGAGCGCGACGACCAGGCCAGAGACTTCAAAGTCCCCGATAACGACCGGGCAACGACCGTCCCCGAGCTCAAACCGACACGCCGGCGTGATCGACTGCAATAGCGGCCGCTGCTGCAACCTGGCGCCCGCGCTCAAAAGTTCCGCGGTAAAGCCGGACTCGCTTTGCGACACCTTGCCGACGACCCCCCGGGTCAGTCGAAACGGGATGAACCCTTGCTCGAATCCCGGATCCCATTCCCCCGTCCATACCTCAACGGTCGCCCCGTCAAACTTGCCGCCGATCAAGTCAACCGCACGGATCTGGTCGTCCGTAATCATGCCGTTGACCGCCACATCGCCGGCGCCGCCTTGGACGACGCCGGCGCTCGACGCGGTCGCAAGCAAACTTTGACACGGGGAGAACGTTTGCCCGAACAGCACGACCGGAACGTCCGCCGTCGTGTAGCGATAAACGGTCCCGTCTAGCCGCGTGATCGTCCAGCATTGCGCGCGGCGGGTTAAACAGGGCGTTTCGTGTACGAGTGCGAGGACCGCAACTTGCGTAACCCGTTCCGCCGCCTGGTCGTCATGCAGAACCAAAACCGCCGCTTGCGTTACGCGCTCGTCGGGTGCGTCAAACGCCAATGCCAGAACAACCGCTTGCGTTACGCGTTCCGCCGCTTCGTCCGCAATCAGCACGAGGGCGGACGCTTGCGTTACGCGCTCGTCATCGGCGCCGACGGTAAACGGAACGGACAAAACCGTCGCGTCCCAAGCGTCCGACGGCAACGACAAAGACATGGCCGACGTCCACGCCACATCATCATCGGACCATTCCAGGGTAAAGGTTTTCGGCCCGCCCGTCGCGAGTGCGGTAACAACGAGCTCGAGGACGTCGACCGGCGCCGCGAATTGGTACTTGATCCACCCGCTTGTGCCCGTCGCCTCCCAAAAAAGCGACGTCGAATTATCGAACGCCCGGGAGGCGACGTTCACCCCGTTCGTCGTGGACGCGGACGCCGTCCCGCCTGCGCATTGATCCGCGCCGCCTTTCGTCGCCCGCATTTCCAATTCGTAGACGCGAACCCGTGATCCCGACTGGATCGCGCTAACGTTAACCCGCCAATAGGTGTGGACGGCCATCGGTCACGCCGTCCGGGCAATTCGCAACTTGGCGGCATTAACCGCCGCCTGGGTCCACGGAACGCCAGTTGCCGGGTCTAGCTCCGAAACATCGGAGCGATAGGTGTAAACCTCCGTTAACGGCCGGTCCGCCCCGACGTCAACACTCGCCCCGGACACCATAGAAGTCTGAAGGTTCGCCACCCCCGCATTTGTCTTCCGCGACCGCGTTACGACCTCGACGGCCGCAATCGCCCCGACGGACGGGAGATCCGTAAGCGTAAATTCGCTGGTCGGAGTCGTGCCCCCCGCCGCTTCAATATAGGTCGTCTCCTCGTCCGGGACCGCCTCGTCGATGCATTCGTACCCGGTCGCCGCTCCTACTGCGGTCCACCCCGCACTCGCCGTGTTGCCGTCCGGGAACAGCGTCCGGACCCGACGGTCCCCGAGAAAATCGTTATTCTCCGTTCCGCTCGTATCCCATGCAAAAACGTCATCAAAAAACCACCCGGTGATATTCGTAGTCGACGCCGATCGCGTATTCATAACACAAATTTGCGAGCACTCAACGCTCGCCGTTGCAACAGTATCGACCCCGGTCAAACTCAAAACAGTAACGCCGTTTACCCGAACCTCAACAGATCCGGCCACGTTGTCAAAAACGACTTTTGCTTCTACATGCTGGTACGCTCCCGCAACAATAGCGGCACTCGCGGACGTTCCGAGCAGCGTGGTCGTCGTTCCACGGTAGGCAGAAATAGTGCCCGTCGTATCGCAAATAATTGTGACCTGCGGCGTGTTACCGGCATCACGGAATTGGAACAAGTATAAACCTTGTACCACCACCGGAAGGTTATTTAACCAAATGGCCATGCCTAAGCCTACGGCAGCTTTTGCCCCTCCCAAAACCCGCCTATGAACGGCGTTAAGGCTTGGCGCGACGGTGGCATTCCCGAACGCGGCCGCCCCGGTCCGCGGGTTGACCGTGCTAGGAGCGCCGTTCGTTAATAGCTCTGCCCAAACCCCGTCGAGCATTGCCGCCCCACCGGCCGCACCCGTCCCATAATGGTCGAACCCGTCCATCCAAATTAGCGCCATATCAGCAGCTCCTCGTCTCTAGCAAAGTCATATCCGCAAATCCCCCGACCCCGAAGGTTCGGACGATACCGTCGAAAGCGTCGTCCGACTCGAATCGGACCGGGACATCGAACAGGCCGCCCCAGGTCAAAACGTGACCCGCTGGCGGAGCAACGTCAAAGGTCACAATGCCAGTCTCCCGCCCGACCGTAAAGCCGCCGACGTACTCAAACGGCGGGGAGCTCCCGTCCGGGTCCTCTGCGATCCGGATAGACGCCGTAACCGGGTGAGTCAACGTCCGGTCGTAGGAGTAGCCCCCGCGCGTGTACCGCTTTGTCAGTTGGAAAAACCGGTTTGACCCGTCCCCGACTCCTAGCGCCTGGTCATACGGCGTTACGGTCGGAACGGTATTCGGCGCCGATAGCGCGACGCTTGCGAAGTCCAGCGGATCGCGGAACGGAAACGACCGCGCCGGCCCCGCACAAATCAGCCAATGGTCGCGGACGGCGTTAAAGACTTCCATTGTGCGGACCGCCTCCGGCAGCACGTAGCGGTGCAACGGGTGCGCCCACCGCTGGTTCGCCTGCTCGTCGCCGGAGTCCACCATAACAATTTCAGTCGCGAACCGCGGAGACGCCAGGACCGGGTAACCCGGGACGCAATCGTCTAGATACAGGTCAATGAACCGCGCCATTATTTCAGCCCCTCCCGGAACCCTCGCTTGATTTGCCGCTCGCTCGACCGGAAAGCGTCCGGATTCGGCGTCGTGATGTTGAATACCTGATTGACGCGCCGGCCGCCGCCGGAAAGGGCGTCCGCGGTGTCGGGCGCCGACAGGACCCGCATGGACGTCGACGGAAGAACCAGTTCCGGGCCGCGCTCGCCCACAATGGCCGCCTTGCCCGGGCGCATGACGCCGCCGTCGGCAAAGAACCCGGAGAAGAATTCCGCGATCGCCGCGCCTCCGCCTCCGCCTCCTTTGCCCCCCATCCCGAGGGCCTCGAAGATCTTCGCTGCCGCCGCTTCGGCCGCCATCCGGGAGAGCGCGTCCGCGAAGCCTTTAACCATCCCGTTAAACCCCTCTTGCGTGGGGCTAAAGAGAAAGTCCGCAAACGCGCTTTGCATGTTGCGAGCGGCCTGGTCCGCGTAAACCGACATTTGATCGGTCGCGCTCTTTGTGGCGTCGGGGAGCGTACCTAGCCGCGTTTGCGCCGCCTCCGCGAACTGCGCGCCAGCGTCCGCCGCCGACATACCCGCGCGGACGTTCGCCTCGTAGGCATCCGCCAGCAAGAGCATATCCGCCCGCGTCTCCTCGAGCTTCGCCGTCGGCGTCGCCTCGAGCATGGCGTTCAACCGCGCGGCGTTCGCGGCGGCCGCCGGCATCTTCGGATCGGCCGCATTAAAGGCGTCCTGCGCCTTGATGACCGCGCGAGAGTAGGTTTCCCAGTCGATCGCGCCGCGTTGCAGGAGGTCGTTAAGCCGGCCGAGTTCCGCGTCGAAGGCCTCCAACGGCGTCCGGAGGCCTTCGGTCAACGCCTTGCCTTCCGATAGCGCCGCGGCCTGGGCGTCGAACGCTTCGCGGGCCTGTATAACCGCCCGCGCGAAGTTCATTTGCGCCGCGGTCGCGCCCGCAAGTTGCAATTTGTGGAGCTCGACCGCGCCCGCGGACATGCCCATCGTCGCCGCTTCGAGTTGCAGGGCCTCGACTAGACTTTGAACCCGCTTTGCTGCCTGCCCCGCC
>NZ_JANJUE010000019.1 GCF_024710765.1 Pseudoxanthomonas sp. | reverse complement strand
GTGGTTTTCGCCAGACCTGGCGCGCCTTCCACCAGCAGATGGCCATCGGCCAGCAGGGCGACCAGCAGCCGTTCGACCAGTGCCGACTGGCCAATGATCCGTTGGCCCAGGTCGTCCCGCAGCGCCGAAAAGGTGGCGTGCAGCGTCGCCGGCTGGTTATCCGCTCCGTCCATCGTCGTTCCGTGCAAGTGATGCTTGGATTCTGACCGATAGCGGGCCGCATGGTTCAACGATGCGGTCTCCGGTTCAGCTGACAGCCAATCAATGTTGCGCGGAACGCAAAAACGCCAAGGGCTCCACGAGGGAGCCCTTGGCGCGATCATTGTCAGGACCAGTCAGCGCTGCGACACGCGCAACACCTTCGGCGTCACGAAGATCAGCAGTTCCGCCTTTTCCTTCTCACGGCCCTTCTTCTTGAACAGGTTGCCGAGGAAGGGAATGTCGCCCAGGAACGGCACCTTGGCGATGCTGGTGCGATCAGTGAACTCGTAGACGCCACCGATGACCACGGTCTGGCCGTCGTCAACCAGCACAGCGGTGTTGATCTCGCGGCGTGCCAGTTCCGGCACCGACCCGAATTGTCCCAGATCGATGAAGCGCAGGACTTCATCCTTCTTGACGTTCAAGTTCAGGAACACGCGATCGTCGCTGGTAATGGTCGGCACGACCTTCAGCTCCAGCAGCGCCTCCTTGAACTGGACGGTCGGCAGCGCCGCACCGCCGGTGCCCTGGCCGGTCACGGTCAGATAACCGACCTCGCGACCCTGCTTGATGACGGCCTCGCGCTGGTTGGTGGTAACCAGGCGCGGATTGGAGATGACCTCGCCCCGGCCTTCTTCCTGCAAGGCCTGCAGTTCGATATCAAGATTGAAATTGCGGCCCAGCAACGTATAGGCGATGCTCGCGGAGGTACCCGTGGTGAAGGTTTTCGCCGGCAGGTTGACATTCAAGCCGCGCGACGCATTGGCGTTGCCAGTGGCCCCGCTGCCGATCGTGCCGGTGTTGTCGCCGTTGTTGTAGCTGCGGCGGCCACCGATGCCGAACTTGGCGCCCAGGTCACGCGCGAAGGTATCCGTCGCGATGACGATGCGGCCTTCGATAAGCACCTGGTCCACTGGTCGGTCGATGACACTGATCAGTTCGCGCATCTGCGCGATCTTCTTCGGAATATCGCTGATCATCAGCGTGTTGGTGCGCTCGTCCGCGACCAGGCGACCACGCGGCGACAGGAAGCTGTTTTCCTGCTGGCCCGTGCCGCCGGCACCACCACCGCCGCCCGAGGCGCCACCGATGCCCTTGGCCTCGGTCAGCGCTTTGAAGATGGCCGCGGCGTTGTGGTAGTTGATCTGGACGTAGTCGGTGACCAGATCCTCGCGGTTCTCGATCGCGATGCGCGCGTCTTCCTTGTCCTGTTCGAACTTGGCCAGTTCCTGTTGCGGCGCGACCCAGACCACTCCGCCTTCGCGGCGCTTGTCCAGGCCCTTGGCGCGCAGCACGATGTCCAGCGCTTGATCCCAGGGCACGTTGACCAGACGCAATGTGACATTGCCCTGCACGGTGTCGGACGCAACGATGTTGAGGTTGGATTCCTCGGCGATCAGCTGCAGCACCGTCCTGACCGGCACGTCCTGAAAGTTGAACGTGACCGGGCGTCCACCATAGGTGCGGGTATTCTGTGAACCCGCCACCTTGGCCGCGGCGCTGGCGACCGTTGCCGCCGCCCCGCTTCCGGACGCACCCATCGCCGGCTTGTCGGCCCGCGGGGCGATTTCCACCACGTACTCGTTGCCGGTCTGGTAAGCCAGTGATTCGAAGGCGCCCTGCGTGCTCAACACCAGTTGGGTACCCTGGCCGCTCGGGCGGGCATCCACGCGCTGTACCGGGGTCGCGAAATCCACCACGTTCAGGCCGCGCTGCAGGTTGGCGGGAATCTCGGCATTGCCGACATCCACCACCACCGAGGCTCCCAGGTTGCGCAAATCGGGAGCCGCGCCAGCGCGGTCGAACTTGACCACCAGCCGGCCGGCACCATCCTCGCCTCGACGGAAGTCGATGTTGGTGATCGCCACCTGGCCCTTCGCAGGCGTGCCCGCGGTTGCGGAGGCCGGCGCGACGGCCTGGACCGGGGGCGTCGGATTGGCCGCACCGGCTGCACCCGTGGCGACCAGCAGGCCGATGGCAAAACCCAGGCTCTGGGTCCTGAGCGTAGCCAGGCGCCGGATCGGCCGCAGGCCATTAGCGTTTGAAGCGGTCATCGTGTTTCCCCCAATCATTGTTCTTCAAGCGCGACCGAGGCGGGGCGTTCCAGCCAGCCGCCTGCGCCATCCGGCACCAGTTCGACCATTTCGATGCCGTCCTCGCGTACCGAGGTGACGCGACCATCGCTTTGGCCCATGTAATTGCCCGGACGGATCCGGTAGGTCACCTTGTCCGGCGCCATCACCAGGGCGATCAAGCCCGGCCCCTTGCCGATGGTCCCCACCATGTCCAGGCTGTCCAGCGGATACTGTTCCAGGGTTTCCTTGCGGCGGTTCGGATCCGGCCGCAGGCCCCCGTTGTCCACGTTGCTCCACGCATTGCTGAACGGGTCGCGCAGGCTCTGCGCCGCGTACTCGAAGGTCTCGAACTGCTGCATGACCGGCAATGGATCCAGCGGAGGCGCGGGCCGGGCGCGTACGTCCGCCACCCATTTCTCCAGGTTGGGAGCGTCACCCGGCGTACTGGTGATGCCGCGCGCGCAGCCGGCGAGCGACACCGCCAGGCAGGCCAGGAGCAAGGGGCGGATAGCGGAATGCATGTTCTTCACTTCGCTCCTGCCTTTGCCGCGTCGGCGGCGGCCTTCTCCTGGTCCTCGATTTCCTTCTCGTCGAGGTAGCGATAGGTCTTCACGGTTCCCGACAGTTCGAGCGCGCCGCGGCTGGTGATCGCGCCCTTGCCTTCCTTCGGCTTGAGCGAGATGTCGTGCATGGTCAGGATGACCACGCGCGGCAGCGAGGCCACGCCACTGACAAAGGCACCGAACTGGTGGTAGCTGCCGACCATGCGGAGGGCGATCGGCTTCTCCGCGTAGAACTCCTTCGGCGTCTCCGGACCAGGCTGGAACAGCTCGTTGGACAGGCCGCTGGACAGCGCAGTCTGCGAGATGTCGATGATCAGGTCCGGCATCTCGGTCTTGCTCGGCAGCTGGCGCAGCATCTGCTGCAGCACCTGTTCCATCTGTGCCAACTGCTGCTTCAGGGGCCCCAGGTTGGCGGCGCGCCCCTGCTTCTCCTCGAAGTCGCGGCGCAATGAACTCTCTTGGCCTTCCAGTTGCGCGAGATCCTCGCGCTTGCCCTTGATCACCAGCAGATAGGCCATCACCAGGATGAACAGGCCAACGATCACGCAGAAGCCAATCTTCGCGTTCTGTGGCCAGGCACCGATGTTGTTGATGTCAAGGTTCTTGAGCGATGTCTTTTTCTGGCTCATGACGCGTTCCCCGGGCTGTTGGCGGGCGTCGGGGCCGGATTCGAAGGCGCGGCCGGGGTGGTGTTGGCGGGCGTAGCCGGCTGCGACGCGGGCGTGGCGGCCGGACTGGCTCCATCGGCGGGAACGACCGGCGTCACCGGTGCAGCCGTTGCGGCGGCGGGAGCCGGACTGACCTCGGGCATTGCGTTCCCATCAGCCGGCTGGCCATCCTTGCCCTCGGAAGCGTTGGGGTTCGCCAGGCGCACCTGCAGGTTGAACATGTAAGGCAGCGAACTGCTGACTCCGCCGGACAGCGCCTTGGCGTCCTCCGCCTTGGCTTCGATGATCGCCAGGTCGGGCTTGGTCATCCAGCCGGAGCCTTCCAGGTTGCGCATGTATTCGCTGACCCGCGCATTGGACTGGGCCCGACCTTCCAGGGTCAGGACCTCGCCTTCCTGTTTGATGTTCGACAGCGCGACGCCGTCGGGAATCGTGCGCACCAGCGAATCGAACAGATGAACCATCTGCGAGCGGTTGGCCTGCAGTTGCTCGATGACCTTCTTGCGTGCGAGCAACCGGTCCTTCTGCTTGTCCAGCGTATCGATTTCCTGGATCTGCGCCTCGACCTTCTGGATTTCGCCCTTCAGGAAATCGTTGCGCACGAGCTGCCCGCTGATCTGGGGGTCGTAATGGAACCAGCGCAGAAACGACAGCAGTACACCGGCCAGCGCGGCCAGGCCC
>NZ_JANJUE010000205.1 GCF_024710765.1 Pseudoxanthomonas sp. | reverse complement strand
GCGTCGGAGGCGGTGCCGACGCCGGCGTCGACGAGCACCGGCACCTTGGCGTTGTCGATGATCAGGCGCAGGTTCCACGGATTGAGGATGCCCATGCCGGAGCCGATCAGCGAGGCCAGGGGCATGATCGCGACGCAGCCGATCTCCTCGAGCATCCTGGCCTGGATCGGATCGTCGGCGCAGTAGACCATCACCTGGAAACCTTCATCGACCAGCGTGCGCGCGGCCTTCAGGGTTTCCGGCATGTTCGGGAACAGCGTCGCGGGATCACCGAGCACCTCGAGCTTGACCAGCGCGTGCCCATCCAGCAGCTCACGCGCAAGGCGCAGGGTGCGCACCGCGTCGTCAGCCGTGTAGCAACCGGCGGTATTGGGCAGGATGGTGAACTGCGACGGCGGCAGCACGTCGAGCAGATTCGGCTCGCCGGCGTTCTGGCCGATGTTGGTGCGGCGGATGGCGACGGTGACGATCTCGGCGCCGGAGGCATCGATCGCCGCGCGGGTCTCGGCGAAATCCTTGTACTTGCCGGTCCCCACCAGCAGGCGGGAGCGGTAGGTCTTGCCGGCGACGGTCAGGCTGTGTGCGTTTGCGTCCATGGTCTCGGAAAAAAGGGCCGGTGCGGGAAAACGGCGCGGCGTGGGCCGGCGCGGGCGAACTCAGCCGCCGCCGACGGCGACGACGATCTCGAGACGGTCGCCGTCGTCGAGGCCGGTATCGCCGTGACGCCCACGCGGCACGATCTCGCCGTTGCGCTCGACGGCAATGCGCTTGCCGGCGTAGCCGAGCGTTTCGACCAGCGCGGCCACGGTCAGCGGCGCGTTGAAGCGGCGGGGTTCGCCGTTGATGATGAGTTCCATTGAGCGGCCGATTCTAGCACGGCCGACGCACGGCCTCGCCGTGCCGGCCCCGCCCCGCGCGGCCGGCTATAATCGACGCCTCTCCCCCGAGGAATTCCGCATGCGACCGCCCCCGCCGCCCACATCGCCTCCGCCCCCCGCTGCCGGGCAGGATCGCCAGCCATGAGCGGCTTCGAGCACTACGCCGAGGAACTGGCCAGCCTCGACCGCGAAATCGGACACTACGCCACCCTCTGCGGCGTCGATCTCGCCGATCATGCCGCCATCGCGGCATGCACCCGCGAAGTGCACGACTCCTGGCCGGAGGACAAACCCCGCCAGACCCTGCGCGGCCTGCTGATCCTGCGCATGAAGCTGGAAACCGAAATGCTCGAACAGGGGCTGCGCCCGACCGAACTGAAGGGGTGGTAACGGTTTGCGAAGAGGAATGCAACCAATGTCGCTCTACGCTCAAGGACTTGCGACCTATGTGTCTAACGGTTGTCGAGCATCCAACCACCGCGACTGGACGCGGCTAGCTTGAGCCTGACGCAGCGGTGACCCGATCCTGACCAGACGAGGGGAGAGGTCCTCGATCGCGACTGTCTTGGCATGGGGCATGCCCTACTAGCGTGCTTGATGACTCTAATACCGATCGCTGTTCCGCAATAAACTTATGGAAGTTCCGAGTCCGGAGTGTAAATAACGTGCGGCACGAACGTCAGCGCATTATCCGTGAGCTGTTCGATGAATACGTCGAGATGTACGCACAACGGGACGTCCGCCTCGTTACGCGTTTCAGCCAGAGCTTCACGGGCTTCACCGGTAGCTGGGGGCGGCTGATCCAAGATCGCGACGCTTGGATCAGCATCACGCAGCAAGACTTTCAGCAGGTGCCGCAGCCAATTCGCCTTGAAGTGATCGACGTATCGATGCAGGATCTCTGTGATCACGTGGTATCGGTTGCCGCGACTTTGCATATTCACCTGCCCCATGACGCCGATTTACTGGCCAGTCAGGTGACGCGGCTTTTGCTGGTCTTCCGTCTGGAGGATGCAGCATGGATGATCACGCATTGCAGCTATTCAGTGCCATACCAGCACGCTAACGACGACGAAGTCTTCCCGCTCAGCAGCCTGCAGCAGGAAAACTACGCCTTGCAGGCACTGGTGGCCGAGCGGACTCAGGCGCTGCACGAGAGTCAGGCGCTTTACCGCTTGCTGGCGGAGGATGCGGAAGACGTCCATTGGCGGATGGACCGTGACTTCATCCTCACTTACATCAGCCCGGCAGATGAGCGACAGCGGGGCTTTCAGTCCGATGAAGTGGTGGGACGCCCGGTATTTGAACAACTCACCCACGAAGCCAGCGCCCAGTTCAGGAAAGTGCTGGATTCGTGCGTACCCAACAGTCTGCCGAATGGCCGAACCGGGTCTCACAAGCTTGAGATGCAGTATCTCTGCAAGGATGGCAGCCGGATCTGGGGCGAGGTATTGTTCAAGTCCGAGCATAACGATCAGGGCGAAATCGTCGGATACCACGGCATCACGCGCAATGTGACCGAGAGGAAGAGCCTGGAAGATCAAGTACGCCAACTGGCCTTTCACGACACGCTCACCAACCTGCCCAATCGTCGCCTTCTGCTGGAGCATCTGGACCAGGCGATGAGTGAAAACAAACGCAGTCACCACTATGGTGGGCTGATCTATCTTGATCTCGACAACTTCAAATCCCTCAACGACATGCATGGCCATGACATGGGGGACCTGCTGTTAATTGAAGTGGCCTCACGCCTCAAGGGCTGTGTGCGCGAGGCAGACACCGTGGCACGCATCGGCGGCGACGAATTCGTGGTGCTTCTGCATACGTTGGATACCCAGTGGGCGCAAGCACGCGATCAAGCCATCGGCGTTGCGGAGAAAATCCGCGCCCGCTTGGCCGAGCGCTATTTGCTGAGGCCCGTGCCAGTTGCCCCAGCCATCGAACATGAATGCACAGCCAGCATCGGTGTAGCGCTTTTCCGCGGGCACGACGAGACCCTCGACAGCTTGATGAAAAGAGCAGACCAGGCGATGTACCAGGCCAAGGAAGACGGGCGAAACCGCGTTAAGCTTGCACCATCCTGCTGGCCGATAACGGACGGCAGGATGGTGCAGGATGGGCATTGACAACGCCCTACCCACATCCGACCAGAAATCGACCAGACAACAAAAAAGCCAACCCGCGAAGGTTGGCTTTTTTTGCTTGCAGACCAAGGATCTGCCCGAATTCGATGTGGAGCGGGCGATGGGAACCTCATCGTGTTCCCAACTCGTTGATTGATAACGAGTTTTTCGAACTCGGCGAACCGAGATGTACATAATTATGGACTGAAAAACCACCCTTGGTCAACGCGCGCTCCGAGCAGGTCCAGTGCGAGTCATGGACAGCCAGCAATAGCCAATGTACCCGAGCGCTCAACGTCACGAGGCCGGCTCATCTCCCTTTAACAGGAACTCCTGGCGTGCGCGCTGCAGGAACCGCTTCATCGGCTCAGTGGGTTCGGCGCCACGGCGCAGCAGATAAGTGGACAGCATGTGCGGCGTGCCGGCCAGGGGGCGGACGGTTATGTCGGGGCGGTTCAGGGTCTGCACCTGCGAAGCAATGGCGAAACCGATGCCGTAACCGGCACCGACCAGAGTCAGCATTACGCCTAAGCTCGTCACCTGATCTACCAGCTTGAGCGGCATGGACGCACTTTGCAGTACAGCCTGGATTTGATGGTGGCAGCCCGATCCTGCATCCGGATGGCATAGAACCAGCGGAAACTTCAAGGCGTCATCCAGCGGCACTTCCGCGTGTGCCAGCAAGGGGTGGCGCACGGGCACAATCACCGACAGCGGATCGGTCCACACGGGCTCGGCGACAAGGCCTTCAGTCACCGCGTCCGATAGCGCAAAACCGATGTCCAGCAGATCGTTATGCAGGCCCTTGAGTTGCTGCGCGAAAGGCAGCTCGAAGACGCGAATCTCCAGCTCGGGTTCTTCCTCGCGGCTGCGCGCCAGCAAGGTGGCAATGTGGGGCTGTGCCAAACTGTCGCAGATGGCGATGCGCAGGTAGCCCTGATAGCCCTGTGCCGCCGCCTTTGCGGCACTCACCGCCTGCTCCACGGTAGCCAGCACGCGCCGGCACTCACCAAGGAACACTTGACCGGCCCTGGTCAGTCGCGTCTGGTTTGCACTGCGGTCGAACAACTGCACGCCGAGCGTGGCTTCGAGATGGCGCATCGCGCGTGACACGGGCGATTGCTCGACGCCAAGGCGCTCCGCCGCTCGCGCGAAATGCAGTTCTTCCGCGACCGCAACGAAATAGCGCAGTAGTCTAAGTTCCAATGCGGCCTCCTGTTCGCCCCGTTCTCGGCCTGCGTCCACGTCATGCGGATTGCGCCTCGCTCTCTCCTGCAATGATGGGAAAGAGGTTCCGGCTCTGCTTAGGGAGCAAATTCGCCACAGTCCTCCTTATTCCATCAACACCACAGACCTCACCTGTATCGACCCAAACATCAGTTTTGAATGCTTGGTTTCTGCCCAAAGGCCCTCCATTCCACCAAGCGAATATTCCAAGCCCCGAGCGACAAAGCCACGTTATGGCGTCAGCAGCTCCCGTAGCATCGCTACATGAAGGCGTTTCCATTCGGCTATCGCATCAGGGGCCACCAGGCCGCGGACCACGCCGTCGAGCATTGCATGTATGCCAGGCGACAGGATCAGCCGCGGCGCATGCGTAATAGCACTGCGACGCAGCGTGCCCTGCCGGACACCACGCTGGAGCAGGCGCGCCACATCGGCGATGTGCGGCTCAAACATGGTCTGGTGCCATTGGTCGAAGGCCTGCGGCACGCGCGTGCCGTTAGCCAGCAGCAAGCGCACGGCCTGCAGCACTGAGGGATCACCGAGGTGATTGGTACATCGGTTCCACGACACGGCGCACTAGCAGGTCCACGGTCACGGGTTCTTCGTCCGCCAGGGCCTCGGGAGCGGCCGGCATGGGCGGCTGGATCAGGCGCTTGAGTAGTGCGCCAAAAATCTCCTCCTTGCTGGCGAAATGCGTGTAGACGCCGCCCTTGGACAGGCCTGCCGCCTCGGCGATGTCGTCGAGGCGCGCGGACGCGAAGCCCTTGTCGGAGAACACCTGCAGCGCTGCGTCGAGGATCTGCGTGACGCGCGTGGCTGCAGGCAGGCGCCGGCGTGGCGGACCTGGCTCGCTGACGCCAGGTGAGGCTGCTGAAATATCGTTGTTGATCATGGTGGTGTGCGCTAGGCAAGAAGAAGCCGACACTTTACCCACAGCTTCCTGCTCCCCGCGACTGTTCGCCGTTGTCATCGTGGTCGCGCAACAGTATACTATTGGCCGGCCAGTCGGTATTTAAAAGATGATCGATTGATGTATGTCAAATCCATCCCCCGGAAAAGCCCCAAGATCCTAAGCATGACCTCTGCAACCACATCCTCATTGCCAGGCGCGACGCTGGCGGATCGTCTTGACGCGCAGGCCCACGCTCTGCTGGCCCGAGCCTCTGGCGGGCTCTCGCCGGCCTCGGCGCTGCTGGCCTGGTAGGACTGGGCTGTGCACCTGGCCAACTCGCCCGGCAAGCAGATGGCGCTGGCGCAGTTGGCCGGCACGCAAGCCCAGGCGCTGAGTCAGTACATGCGCGCGCGCCTGCAAGCCGCACCGGACCATGAGCAGGTGCTGGTGGAGCCACCGGCACAAGACCGACGCTTCGTTGATCCGGCGTGGCGGAAATGGCCGTTCTGTCTCTGGCAGCAATCCTTCCTGTTGACCGAACAGTGGTGGGATGCGGCGACACATGGCGTGAGTGGCGTCGACCGGCATCACGAGAACATGGTCTCGTTCTGGGCCCGGCAGTGGCTAGACATGTTCTCGCCCGGCAACCGATTGGCGACCAATCCGTTGGCGCTGCGCCGGACGGTTGAGGAACTCGGCGCCAATCTCGTGCGTGGCGCGCAGCATCTGGTCGAGGATCTGCAGCAGGCCGTCACTGGAACCGGGCCGGAGACCGGCTTCACGGTCGGCCGCGATGTCGGTGTCACGCCCGGCCAGGTGGTGCTGCGCAATCGCGTGATGGAGCTGATCCAGTACGCGCCCGCCACCGGCTTGGTGCACGCCGAGCCGGTGCTGCTGATTCCGGCCTGGATCATGAAGTACTACATCCTCGACCTGTCGCCGCATGACTCGCTGGTGAAGTACCTCGTGGATCAAGGCCACACCGTATTTTGCATTTCCTGGAAGAATCCCGGCGAGGCCGAGCACGACCTGGGCATGGATGACTACCTTCGCGACGGCTTTCACGCCGCGCTGGATGCCGTCAACGCGATTCTTCCCAAGCGTAAAGTGCATGCCGCCGGCTACTGCCTGGGCGGCACGCTGCTGGCCATCGCGGCCGCCGCCATGGCCCGCGACGGCGACACGCGCCTAGCCAGCACCAGCTACTTTGCCGCACAAACCGATTTCAGTGAGCCCGGCGAGCTGGGTCTGTTCATCGACGCGAGCCAGGTCAGCCTGCTCGAAGCGCAGATGGCCAAGACCGGCTATTTGAAGGCCAGCCAGATGGCTGGCGCGTTCCAGATGCTGCGCTCCTACGACCTGCTGTGGTCACGCCTGGTGCACGACTACCTGCTCGGCGACCGCAGCGGTTTCAACGACCTGATGGCGTGGAACGCCGACACCACGCGCATGCCGGCAACCATGCATTCGCAGTACCTGCGACGGCTGTTCCTGAACGACGACCTCAGCGAGGGCCGTTATCCGGTCGATGGCCGTCCAGTCTCGCTGGGTAGCCTGACACTCCCGACCTTCATGGTGGGTACCGCCACGGACCATGTCGCGCCCTGGCGCTCGGTGCACAAGCTGCACTACCTGTGCCCGGCCGAGATCACGTTCGTGCTGACCAGCGGCGGCCACAACGCAGGCATCGTCAACCCCCCAGTGTCGACGTCGAAACGCCAGTACCAGTGGCTGACCCGCGAGGCCGGGGGTACCTATCTGGCGCCGGATGAATGGCTGGCTGCGGCTTCCACCGTGCGGGGCTCTTGGTGGCCGGCTTGGCAGCAATGGCTGGCCGCGCGTTCGGGTGCCCAAGTCAAACCGCCGCGTATGGGCAGCAGCGCCTACCCGGCCACCGCCGATGCACCCGGCAGCTACGTCCTGGAAAAGTAAATGGCAGGCGCATTGCAAGGCAAGAAAGGCCTGGTCGTCGGCGTCGCCAACGACAAGAGCATCGCCTGGGGCTGCGCACGCGCCCTGCGCGATGCCGGCGCCGAACTGGCCCTCACCTGGTTCAACGACAAGGCCCGCCCGCATGTCGAGCCCTTGGCGCAGCAACTGCAGGCCCCCATCACGCTGCCGCTGGACGTCGAGCAAGCCGGCCAGATGGAGGCCGTGTTCGCCGCCATCGCGCAGCGATGGGGCCAGCTGGACTTCGTGCTGCACTCCATCGCGTTCGCACCCAAGAGCGATCTGCACGGCCGCGTGGTCGACAGCTCGCGCGAGGGCTTCGCGCGGGCCATGGACATCTCCTGCCATTCCTTTGCGCGCATGGCGCATCTGGCCGAGCCGCTGATGCCGCAGGGCGGCAGCCTGATGACTATGAGCTATGTGGGCGCGGAAGAAGTGATCCCGGGCTACGGCCTCATGGGGCCGGTGAAGGCCGCGCTGGAGGCCAGCACGCGCTACCTGGCAGCCGAGCTCGGGCCCAAGGGTATCCGTGTCAATGCCATCTCGCCAGGCCCGCTGGCCACGCGCGCGGCCTCGGGCATCCCCGATTTCGATACGCTGTTGCAAGAGGCTGTGCAGCGCGCACCGCTGCGCCGTCTGGTGGACATTGACGAAATCGGTGCACTGTGTACTTTTCTGGCCGGCGATGGAGCCAAGGCCATCACCGGCAGCACGCTCTACGTGGACGCCGGCTACCACATCCTCGGTTGAACGCATGCTGATATCCCGACTCATCCCTTTGGCCAGCGCTCTGCTGCTGGCCGGTTGCGCCTCGATGGCGCCTTCCTACGAACGCCCAGCCGTGCCACTACCCGCACAGTACGGCGCCGGCATGGCGCCCGCTGCTGCTGCTGCTGCTGCCGCCGCGCTCGAATGGCGCGGCTACTTCACCGACTCCGCGCTGCAGCGGCTGATCGAGCAGGCGCTGGCGCACAACCACGACCTGCGCACGGCCGTGCTGCGCGTGCAGGAGGCGCAGGCCGCCTACGGCATCCAGCGCAGCGCACGCTACCCCACGCTGGGCCTGTCCGCCGAGGCGGCGCGCGCCCGCACCCCCGCCGACCTGAGCCTCACCGGCCACGCCATCACCGCCAGCCAGTTCCAGGTCGGCCTGGGTGTCAGCAGCTGGGAGCTCGACTTTTGGGGTCGCCTCGCCAGCCTCAACGAGGCGGCGCTGCAAAGCTTCCTGGCCACGGACGCGGCCCGTCGCGCCACCACGCTCAGCCTGATCGCGCAGGTGGCCGATACCTACCTGGGCCTGCGCGAGGTGGACGAACGCCTGCGCCTGGCGCAGGAGAGTGCGGCCAGCCAGCGCGAATCCCTGCGCATCTTCACACGCCGCTTCGAGGTTGGTTCTGCATCGCGACTGGAATTGACGCAGGTGCAGACCCTGGTGGCGCAGGCGGATTCGTTGGTTGTCCAGCTGCAGCAGCTGCGCGACCAGCAGGCCCATGCGCTGGATCTGCTGTTGGGCAGTCCGGCTGAATTGCCGCCGATGCAGACCCCGGCCCAGGCCGAGGCGGTCTGGCAGTTGACACCGATGCAGGCCGGCCTGCCATCGGAGTTGCTGCTGCAGCGCCCCGACCTCGCGGCGGCCGAACACCAATTGCGGGCCGCCAACGCGCAGATTGGCGCCGCCCGGGCGGCCTTCTTCCCCAGCATCCGGCTGACGGCCTTCGGCGGCACGGCCTCCAACGAACTGGATGGCCTGTTCAAAGGGGCCAACCGTGCCTGGAGCTTCGCGCCCAGCCTCTCCCTGCCGATCTTCGACGGGGGGCGCAATCAGGCCAATCTCGACCTGGCCGAAGTACGCCGGAACCTGGCCGTGGTGCAGTACGAGCAGGCCGTGCAGGCCGCCTTCCGCGACGTAGCCGACGCGCTGTCGGCACGCCGCTGGCTCGCCGAGCAGGTGCAGGTTCAGCGCGAAGCGTTGGCCGTGCAGCGGGAACGCGCCCGCCTGTCGCGCCTGGCCTATGACAACGGCGCCACCAGCTTTCTGGATGTGCTCGACGCCGAGCGCTCGCTGATCTCCGCCGCGCAGCAACTGGTTCAAACCCGCCGCGCGCTGCTGGCCAGCCAAGTCGCCCTGTACCGCGCACTGGGCGGTGGCGCACAAGCGCTGCCCGATGCGCCACTGCTGGCTTCTCCCACCCTTCCTGCCTCTGCCGCAGCACCCACAGCCCACTGAAAACCATGGACAACGCATTGAAAAAGAAACTGATTACCGTCGGCATTGCGATAGCGCTGGCTGCGGGTGCCTGGTACACATGGCAGAAGTACAAAGGCGGCAAAGACGACGGCGCCTTACTGCACGGCAACGGCCGCATCGAGGCGACCGAAGTCGACGTGGCGACCAAGCTGGCAGGGCGCGTCGACAATATCCTAGTCAGCGAAGGAGCCTTCGTAAAGGCAGGCCAGGTGCTGGCCACCATGCAGGTGCAGACGCTGAACGCGCAGCTGCGCGAGGCCAAGGCCCAGCGCCAGCAGACCCTGGCCGCCGTCGCCAGCGCGCAGGCCCAGGTGGTCATGCGCCAGAGCGACAAGACGGCCCAGCTGGCCCGGATGCGCCAGGCCGAGGCCGAGTTCGACGCTGCCAAGCGCCGGCTGGCACGTTCGGAGACCCTGACAAAGGAAGGTGCAGCCTCGGTGCAGACGCTGGACGACGATCGTGCTCGCACGCGCAGCGCCGAAGCCGCGATTGCCTCTGTGCAGGCGCAGGCCGATTCGGCCGATGCCGCCGTCGCCGCCGCACGCATGCAGGTCACCAGCGCGCAGTCCCAGGTCCAAGCCATCGATGCCACGCTGGAGCGCATCCAGGCCGAAATCGACGACAGCCAGCTGAAGGCACCGCGCGACGGCCGCGTGCAGTTCCGCCTGGCCCAGCCCAGCGAGGTGCTGGGCGCCGGCGGCAAGGTGCTGAACCTAGTCGACCTGTCCGACGTCTACATGAGCTTCTTCCTGCCCGAGACCGCGGCCGGCCGCGTGGCGCTGGGCTCGGAGGTGCGCATCGTGCTCGACGCCGCGCCCCAGTTCGTGATTCCCGCCCAGGTGTCCTTCGTGGCCAGTACGGCCCAGTTCACGCCCAAGACGGTCGAAACCGCCAGCGAACGCCAGAAGCTGATGTTCCGCGTGAAGGCGCGCATTGCACCCGAGTTGCTGCAAAAGCACCTGGAGCAGGTCAAGACGGGTCTGCCGGGCGAGGCCTGGATCAAGCTCGACCCGCACAGCGAGTGGCCGGCCAAGCTGCAAACCAGGGTTGCGCCCTGACGGCGCGGCGGAAGGCTCGGCTTCATGGCTTCTGCAAGCAATTCAACCCCGGTCATCTCCCTGCACGATGTGCGCCAGCGCTACGGCAAGACCGAAGCGCTGCGCGGCATCACGCTGGACGTCCCCGCGGGCGGCATGGTGGGCCTCATTGGCCCTGACGGCGTCGGCAAATCCAGTCTGCTGTCGCTGGTGGCGGGCGCACGTGCCGTGCAGCACGGGCAGGTGCTCGTGCTGGGCGGCGACATGGCCCGCCGCAGGCACCGCAATGCCGTGTGCCCACGCATTGCCTATATGCCGCAGGGCCTGGGCAAGAACCTCTATCCCACCTTGTCGGTCGAAGAGAACCTGCAGTTCTTTGCGCGCCTGTTCGGGCACGACGCCGCTGAACGCCGCCGGCGCATCGATGACCTGACGCAGAGCACCGGCCTGCGCAAGTTCCTGGGCCGCCCCGCGGGTAAGCTCTCGGGTGGCATGAAGCAAAAGCTCGGCCTGTGCTGCGCGCTGATCCATGATCCCGACTTGCTGATCCTGGACGAGCCCACCACGGGCGTCGATCCGTTGGCCCGCGCTCAGTTCTGGGAGCTGATCAACCGCATCCGCGCCACCCGCCCGCAGATGAGCGTGGTGGTGGCTACGGCCTACATGGACGAGGCCCAGCGCTTCGACTGGCTGGTGGCCATGGACGATGGCAAGGTGCTCGACACCGGCACGCCCAGTGAACTGCTCGGACGCACGGGTACGCAGTCGCTGGAGGCGGCCTTCATCGCGCTACTGCCCGAGGACAAGAAACGCGGCCACGCCGCCGTGGTGATCCCGCCGCTGCAGACCCGCGAGGACGACATCGCCATCGAGGCGCGCGAACTGACCATGCGCTTTGGCGATTTCGTTGCCGTGGACCATGTCAACTTCCGCATCCGCCGCGGCGAGATCTTCGGCTTCCTCGGCTCCAACGGCTGCGGAAAGTCCACCACCATGAAGATGCTGACGGGTCTGCTGCCTGCCAGCGAAGGCCGGGCCTGGCTGTTTGGCCACGAAGTGGATTCCAGCGACATCGCCACGCGACGGCGCGTGGGCTATATGTCGCAAGCGTTTTCACTGTATGGCGAGCTGACGGTGCTGCAGAACCTGGTGCTGCACGCCCAGCTGTTCGATGTGCCGGCGGCCGAGATCTCCGCCCGCGTCGAGGACATGCTGGAGCGCTTTGGCCTGCGCGAAGAGCGCCATGACCTGCCCGACAAGCTGCCGCTGGGCCTGCGCCAGCGCCTGTCGCTGGCCGTGGCCATGGTGCACAAGCCCGAACTGCTGATCCTGGACGAGCCAACGTCGGGCGTGGACCCGATCGCCCGTGACCAGTTCTGGCGCCTACTGGTGGAGCTGTCGCGCCGCGACCAGGTGACGATCTTCATCTCCACCCATTTCATGAATGAGGCCGAGCGCTGCGATCGCATGTCCATGATGCATGCGGGCAAGGTGCTCGATTCCGACGCGCCCGCCGCCCTGGTGGCTAAGCGCGGCGCCGCCACGCTGGAGGAAGCCTTCATCGGCTATCTGGTGGAAGCCTCGGGCGAAGCGGCGCCCGCGCCGGCCGCCAAGGTGGAAGCGGCTGATGCCTATCCAGCCGGCGCCGCGGCTGCGCCGGCTCCAGAGCCGCGTCCGCGCGCCGCGGGCTTCAGCCTGCAGCGCCTGTGGAGCTATCTGTGGCGCGAAGCGCTGGAGCTGCAGCGCGACCCGGTGCGCGCCGCGCTGGCCCTGGTGGGCTCGCTGGTGCTGATGATCGTGATCGGCTACGGCATCAACATGGATGTGGAGAACCTGACGGTCGCCGTGCTCGACCGCGACCAGAGCACCTTGAGCCAGAGCTACACACATGGCCTGTCGGGCTCGCGCTACTTCATCGAGCAGGCGCCACTGCGCTCCTACGAGGAACTGGACCAGCGCATGCGCGCCGGCAAGATCGCGCTGGCCATCGAAATCCCGCCCGACTTCGGCCGCGATGTGCTGAGCGGCCGCGCCACCGCCATCGGAGCGTGGTTCGACGGCGCCATGCCCACGCGCGCGGAAACGGTCAAGGGCTATGTGCAAGGCATGCACCAGCGGTGGCTGAGCGAGCAGGTACGCGAACGCACGGGCCAGCAACTGAGCAGCCAAGTGAGCATCGAGACCCGCTACCGCTACAACCCCGATGTGAAGAGCCTGCCGGCCATCGTGCCGGCCGTGATGCCGCTGCTGCTGCTGATGTTCCCGGCCATGCTGACGGCGCTGGCCGTGGTGCGCGAAAAGGAGCTGGGTTCCATCGTCAACCTCTATGTGACGCCTGTGACGCGGGTGGAATTCCTGCTGGGCAAGCAGCTGCCCTACGTGGCGCTGGCCATGCTGAACTACCTGCTGATGAGCGGCCTGGCGATGTTTGTGTTCGGGGTGCCGATGAAGGGCAGTTTTTTCACGCTGACGCTGGCCGCCCTGCTGTTCAGCTGCATTTCCACCGGCATGGGGCTGCTGGCTTCTGCGGTCACGCGCAGCCAGATCGCGGCCATGTTCTTCGCCATGCTGGGCACCTTGATCCCGGCCACGCAGTTTTCCGGCCTGACGGACCCGGTCTCCTCGCTGGAGGGGGCGGGCCGCTGGATTGGCGAGATTTACCCCGCCACCCACATGATCATCATCAGCCGCGGCGTGTTCAGCAAGTCGCTCGGCTGGCAGGACCTGAGCAGTTCCTTCTGGCCCATGCTGATCGCCATCCCGGTGATCGTCGGCATCGCCATCTGGGCGCTCCCCAAACAGGAAAAGTAGCCATGGCGCACCATCTGAAAAACATCTGGCGTCTGGGCGTCAAGGAGCTGTGGAGCCTGTGGCGCGACCCGGTGATGCTGGTGCTGATCGTCTACACCTTCACGTTGTCGGTCTACACGGCGGCCTCGGCCATGCCCGAGACGCTGCACCACGCGCCGATCGCCATCGTCGACGAGGACCAGTCGCCGCTGTCCGCGCGCCTCACGTCGGCGTTCTACCCGCCGCATTTCACGGCGCCGCAGATGATGAACTTCGCGCAGGTGGACCCGGCCATGGATGCCGGCCGCATCACCTTCGCGCTGACCATCCCGCCGGGCTTCCAGCGCGATGTGCTGGCCGGAAAGACGGCGGAACTGCAGCTGAACGTCGATGCCACGCGCATGTCCCAGGCCTTCTCGGGCAGCGGCTATGTGCAGCAGATCGTGAGCGACGAAATCAATGAGTTCACCCAGCGCCACCGCGCGGCGAGCAGCTCGCCGGTGGACCTGACGCTGCGCGCGCGCTTCAACCCGACGCTGAACAAGACCTGGTTCGGCGGGGTGATGAAGATTAACAACAACGTGACCATGCTGTCCATCATCCTCACAGGCGCGGCGCTGCTCCGTGAGCGCGAGCACGGCACCATCGAGCATCTCTTGGTGATGCCCGTCACGCCCACCGAGATCATGCTGGCCAAGGTTTGGTCCATGGGGGCGGTGGTGCTGCTCGCGGCCGGGGTGTCGCTGAACCTGGTGGTGCGAGGCTGGCTGCAAGTGCCCATCGAAGGCAGCGTGGGGCTGTTCCTCGCCGGCTCGGCGCTGAGCCTGTTCGCCACTACGGCCATGGGCATCTTCATGGCCACGGTGGCGCGCTCCATGCCGCAGTTCGGCCTGCTGCTGGTGCTCACGCTGGTGCCGCTGCAGTTGCTGTCGGGCGGCGCCACGCCGCGCGAATCCATGCCGCAGATGGTGCAGGACATCATGCTGCTGGCCCCGACCACCCACTTCGTCAGCATGGCCCAGGCCATCCTGTATCGCGGCGCCGGGCTGTCCGTGGTGTGGCCGCAATTCCTGGCGCTGCTGGCTATCGGCTCGGTGCTGTTCGCGCTTTCGCTGGCGCGCTTTCGCAAGACCATCACGCAGATGGCCTGAGTTCCTTTCACCGTCATTCCTGTTGAATTGGAGATCGCCATGAGTCACGAAAATTTTGCCCTGAACCTTTGCAAGGCCAACGGCGAGTTGCAGCTTGAGTTCGGCCGCTTGCTGCTAGAGAACGCGCAGCGCAACGGCGAGCTGCTGCAGCGCAGCGCCGCCCAAGGTCTGGCCGAAGCCAGGGCCGGCATCGACGGCTTGCAGGGCGCTGCGGACTGGCAGGCCCTGACCCGCCTGCCCGCCGAATCCTTCCCGTCCGCGGTGCAGCGGCGCCTGGCCGAAAGCCAGACGATAGGCCAGCTGGCCGTGCAGAACCAGGCCGCCTTCGCGAGCGGCGTGCAGCAGGCGCTGGTCCACTGGCAGCACGCCGTGACCCGCAGCGGCGCGGAACAGCCGACGGCCGCCGCCGTGCCCGATTGGCTCAAACCTTGGGCCGCGCTGCTGCCGCAGCAAGGCACGACCGCAGTGGCTCAGAAGGAGTGATCCAATGACGCAACAACAACGCACCGCCCTGGTCACCGGCGGCATGGGCGGTCTCGGCGAGGCCATCGCACGCAGCCTGCACGACGCGGGCCACCGCGTGCTGCTGACCCACGCGCGCGATGAGGGCGCCGCGGCCGCTTGGCTGGCCGTGCAGCAAGGCGAGGGCTACGCCTTCCAGTCTTACGCCGCCGACGTGGCCGACTGGGAGTCCTGCCAGCGCATGGCCGCGCGCATCGCCGCCGACGGCCACCAGGTCGACATCGTCGTCAACAACGCTGGTATCACCCGCGACGCGACGCTGAAGAAGCTGACGAAGGACGGCTGGGACGCCGTGCTGCGCACCGACCTGGACTCGGTCTTCCACGTCACTAAGCCCTTCCTCGACGGCATGCTGGAGCGCGGCTGGGGGCGGGTCGTCAACATCTCGTCGATCAACGGGCTCAAGGGCCAGTTCGGCCAGACCAACTACTCGGCGGCCAAGGCCGGCATGCACGGCTTCACCAAGGCCCTGGCCCAGGAGGTGGCGCGCAAGGGCGTGACGGTCAACACCGTGTCGCCGGGCTACCTCGCCACCCAGATGGTGACGGCCGTGCCGCCGGACGTGCTGCAGCAGATCGTCGCGGGCATTCCCGTCGGCCGCCTGGGCCAGCCTGCGGAGATCGCCGCACTCGTCACCTTCATCGCCAGCGAGGCGGCCGGCTTCATGACTGGCAGCAACATCTCGATGAACGGCGGCCAGTACATGGGCTGAGCGCCGAGCCCCTTGCACCGACCGAGCCCCCCATGACCCCACCGGATGACAGCGCCCTGGCGGGCGCGCCGCCTGTCGCCTGCGGCGCGCCGGCCCCGTTCTCGCAGCTGGCCCAGGCCGCCTGCGCCTATGCCGCGGACGCCTGGCAGCGGGCGCTGCTGGTGGCCGACATCGAGCGCCAAGTCGGCGACCAATACCAGGCCCAGCGCGGCATGGACGCGCCGCACGTGCTGCACTTCGCGTTCGAGCCGGTGATGTCCGGCGCGGAGCTGCCGCGCCCGGTGAACTACGGCCTGGTGCGCATCCTGCCACCCGAGGGGCGGCCCACCGAGGCCGGCATGCGGCCCTTCGTCGTGGTCGATCCGCGCGCCGGCCAGGGTCCCGGCATCGGTGGCTTCAAGGCCGAGAGCGAGGTCGGCGCGGCGCTGCAGGCCGGCCACCCCTGCTACTTCGTCGGCTTCACGCCCGACCCGGTGCCCGGCCAGACCGTGGAAGACGTGATGCGCGCCGAGGCGGCCTTCCTGCGCACGGTGGCCGAGCTGCATCCGGACAGCGCCGGCAAGCCGGCCGTGGTCGCCAACTGCCAGGCCGGCTGGCAGATCCTGATGACGGCGGCGGTCTGGCCAGAGCTGTTCGGCCCCATCATCGTGGCCGGCGCGCCGCTGTCCTACTGGGCCGGCGACAACCCGATGCGCTACGGCGGCGGGCTGACCGGCGGCAGCTGGCTGACCGCGCTGGGCGGCGACCTGGGCGCGGGCCGCTTCGATGGCGCCTGGCTGGTACAGAACTTCGAGAACCTGGACCCGGCCCACACGCTGTGGGGCAAGCACTACCACCTCTACGCCAACGCCGACACCGAGGGGCCGCGCTACCTGGGATTCGAGAAATACTGGGGCGGCTATGTGTTCCTGAACGATGTCGAGATGCAGTACATCGCCGACAAGCTGTTCATCGGCAACCAGCTGTCGACCGCGCAGCTGCTGACCTCGGACGGCGTCCGCATCGACCTGCGCAACATCCGCTCGCCCATCCTGGTGTTCTGCTCCTACGGCGACGACATCACGCCGCCGGCGCAGGCGCTGGGCTGGATCACCGACCTGTACCGCGACGACCGCGACCTGCTCAGCCACGACCAGACTATCGTCTACGCCACGCACGACAGCATCGGCCACCTGGGCATCTTCGTGTCCAGCGCCGTGGGCGGCAAGGAGCACCGCAAGTTCGCCAGCGCCATCGAGCAGATCGAGCTGCTGCCGGCCGGCATCTTCCACGCCACCGTAAAGGACGCGCCGCCGGGCACCCCGCTGCAGGACCCGCACCTGCTGGCGATACGCCGCAGCGGCATCGAGGAGGTACGCGCCATCGTGCAGCCCGACGCCGTCTCCGAGCGCCGCTTCGCGGCCGCCGCGCGCGTCTCCGAGATCAACCTGGCGCTGTACCGCAGCCTGCTGCAACCCTGCGTCAGGGCCTGGGCCACGCCGCCGGTGGCGCAGGCGCTGCAGGCCTTGCACCCGATGCGCGTCAGCTTCGCGCACTGGTCCAGCGCGCACCCGCTGGCGCCCTGCGTGCAGGCCCTGGCCGAGCAGGCGCGCGCGCAGCGCGTGGCGGTGGCGCCGGACAACCCCTTCCTGCAGTGGCAGGCGCTGGCCTCGCAGGCGATCGAGCGCTCGCTGGACGCCTACCGCGTGCAGCGCGACGAAGGCTGGCGCCTCGCCTTCGAGACGCTGTACAGCTCGCCGTGGCTGCAGTCGCTCATCGGCGGCGACGCCGCCGGCCCCGTGCGCCCACACCCCGGCGAATCACCCGAGCACCGCGCCTTCATCGAGCAGGTCGGGGCCTATCTGCAACAGCAATTGCACGTGGGCGGCTTGCCGGAGGCCGCACTGCGCGCGCTGTTCTACATCTTCGGCCACTGTGGGGAGATGGACGAGCGCCTGCATCACGAGGCCGCGCGGCTGCTGCATGACAACGTCAGCGGCCGGGCCGGCAGCGCGGAGCTCCGCCGTGTGCTGCGCGAGCAGGCCTTGATCGTGCGCTACCACGGGCCGGCCATCGTCGACGCGCTGCCGGTCCTGCTGCGCGGCACGCCCGCCCGCACGCTGCAGGCCACGGCGCGCTTCATCGAGCAGTTGCTGCGCAGCAGCGGGGCCGGGCTGACGGACGAAGGCGAACAGGCGCTGGCGCGGGTGCTCGACGCTCTTGCAGTCGCAGCGCAGGTCAAGCCGAAGCCGGGACGCCAGTCCACCACATCCCGCCGCTCGCCGCGGGCAAACAAGAAAGACCAGGCATGAACGACACCACGCAGCCCATCGGCATGCTGCGCAACCACACCTTCGCCGAGCTGCAGCTCGGCGACAGCGCCAGCATCGAGCGCCAGCTGACCCAGCAGGACATCGAGCTGTTCGCCGTCATGTCCGGCGACCTGAATCCGGCCCACCTGGACGCCGAATACGCTGCCGCCTCGCAGTTCCACGGCGTCATCGCGCATGGCATGTGGGGCGGCGCGCTGATATCGGCCGTGCTCGGCACCCGGCTGCCCGGCCCCGGCACCGTCTACCTGAGCCAGACGCTGAAGTTCCGCGCGCCGGTGCGCGTCGGCGACCGGCTCACGATCGGCGTCACCGTCAGCGCCAAGGACGAGGCCAGGCGCCGCGTCACGCTGGCCTGCCGTTGCGTCAACCAGGACGGCCAGGCCGTGATCGAGGGCGAGGCCCTGGTGCTGGCGCCCGAGCAGAAGATCGAGCGCCCGGCCAGCACCCTGCCCGAGGTGCGGCTGCTGGCGGCCAGCGGCCTGCCCCGGCTGCTGGAGCACGTCCGACCCCTGGGACCGATCCGCGTGGCCGTGGTCCACCCCTGCGACGCGCTGAGCCTGGGCGGCGCGTTGGACGCGCGCGCGGCCGGCCTGATCGAGCCGGTACTGGTGGGGCCGCGCGCCCGGCTGGAAGCGGTGGCCGCCGAGGCCGGGCTGAGCCTGGCCGGCATCGAGATCGAGGACGTGCCGCACAGCCACGCCGCCGCCGCACGCGCCACCGAGCTGGGCGGCCAGGGCGCGGTGCAGGCGCTGATGAAGGGCAGCCTGCACACCGACGAACTGGTCAGCGCCGTACTGGCGCCGGCCGCCGGGCTGCGCACCAAGCGCCGGCTGTCGCATTGCTTCCTGATGCAGACGCCGGCCTACCCGCGCCCCTTCATCATCAGCGACGCCGCGATCAACATCGCGCCCACGCTGGAGCACAAGGCCGACATCATCCGCAATGCCATCACGCTGGCGCATGCCATCGGCGTGGCCGAACCGCGCGTCGCCATCCTCGCGGCCGTGGAGATGGTGAACCCGGCCATGCCGGCCACGCTGGACGCCGCCGCGCTGTGCAAGATGGCCGACCGCGGCCAGATCACCGGCGCGGTGCTGGACGGCCCGCTGGCCTTCGACAACGCCGTGTCGGCTGCGGCCGCCCGCACCAAGGGCATCGCCTCGCCGGTCGCCGGTCAGGCCGACGTGCTGATCGTGCCCGACCTGGAGAGCGGCAACATGCTGGCCAAGCAGCTCGAATACATGGGCGATGCCGCCACGGCCGGCATCGTGCTGGGCGCCAAGCTGCCCATCGTGTTGACCAGCCGCGCCGACAGCCGCGAGACGCGCATCGCCTCCTGCGCGGTCGCGGTGCTGCTGGCCCATCACTTCCAGGGCAACCCGCAATGAGCACGCCGGCCTACATCGTGGTGCTGAACTGCGGCTCATCGAGCATCAAGTTCGGCGTGTTCGAGACCACCGGCGGCGGGCGCCGGCCGGCCTGGAACGGCAAGGTGCAGGGCATCGGCGGGCCCAGCCCCGATTTCGGCGCCAGCACGCTGCCGGTGCACTCGGTGGACCTGGGCACCGAGCACCCCTATGCCGTGGCGCTGCAGATCATCCGCGACGCGGTCCTGCGCTGGCTGGACGGCCGCCCCATCGCGGCCGTCGCCCACCGCGTGGTGCACGGCGGCGCCAAATACGTCGCGCCGACGCGCGTCGGTGCCCAGGTGCTGGCCGACCTGAAGGCGCTGGTCCCGCTGGCGCCGCTGCACCAGCCCTTTGCGCTGGAGGCCATCGCGATCCTGCTGCGCGAGCGGCCCGAGCTGCCGCAGATCGCCTGCTTCGACACGGCCTTCCACCACACGCTGCCGCCGGTCGAGCAGTTGCTGCCGCTGCCGCATGCGCTCACGGAGCGTGGCCTGCGCCGCTACGGCTTCCACGGCCTGTCCTATGAATACATGGCCGTCACGCTGGCCGAGCGCCATGGCGAGGCCGCGCAGGGCCGCACCCTCGTCGCCCACCTCGGTTCGGGCGCCAGCCTGTGCGCGATGCGCGGGCTGGCGAGTCAGGCCACGACCATGGGCTTCTCGGCGCTGGACGGCCTGATGATGGGCACGCGCACCGGCGCGCTGGACCCGGGGGCGGTGCTCTACCTGATGGAGGTGGAGAAGCTGACGCTGGAACAGGTCGGCCACATCCTGTACCACGAGAGCGGTCTGCTGGGCGTGTCGGGCCTCTCGTCCGACCCGCGCGTGCTGCTGGCCCGCGAGGCCGGCGAGCCGCGCGCTGCGCTGGCGTTGCAGCTCTACGTGCGCCGCATCGTGCGCGAGATCGGCGCGCTCAGCGCCGTGCTGGGCGGGCTGGACCTGCTGGTGTTCACGGCCGGCATCGGCGAGCACAGCGCGGTGCTGCGCCAGCGCATCTGCGCCGAGCTGGGCTGGCTGGGCGTGGACATCGATGCACCAGCCAACGCGGCCGACGCGCCCCTGATCTCCACCGCCACGAGCTGCGTGCGCGTGGCCGTGGAGCCAACCAACGAGGAGTGGATCGCGGCCTGCCATGCGCAGCGCCTGCTCGACGCCACGGCCCTTGCCTTTTCCTGAGAGACCCCCCATGTATTCCAGACTCTTGGTGCCGCTCGACGGCAGTACCACTGCCGAACTGGCCTTGGACCATGCCGCGTCGCTGGCGCGCCTAAGCGGCGCGACCGTGGTGCTGCTGCACGTAATCGAAGAGCTGAAGCACTGCAACGGCTTCGAACGGCCGCAGGTCTATATCGAACAGGTCCACCCCGGCTTCCTGGCCGCCGGCCAGGCCCTGCTCGATGCCGCTGCCGCACGCCTGCGCGGCCAAGGCTTGGCAGTGGAAACCTTGCTGGTCGAGAGCAAGGGCGAGCGGGTGTCGGTACTGGTCGCCCAACAGGCCCTGTCCGCGCGCTGCGATCTGGTGGTGCTGGGCACGCACGGCCGCCGCGGCGTGGACCGGCTGCTGATGGGCAGCGACGCTGAGCAGGTGGCCCGCATAGCACCGGTTCCTGTCATGCTGGTGCGTCAGCCCCAATCAGCCGCTGTAACCAGCCAACCGGAGTGGGTGGGCACTGCAGCGTGACGGCAGTCCAGCCCAAACACTTCGTTCAGAGACTTGGCGCCGCAGCCGTACTGTTGCTGTCGCTGAGCATCGCGTCCGAAAATGCCTTTGCGCAGGAACAGTCCTGCCCGCGCGACAACCCGCTGCGCTCGACCGGAACGCTCAATCTGCGGATCGACAACGACATGTTCGGAGGCGTTGGTCAGGACCGGGGGTACACCAATGGGTTTCTCGTCAGTTGGGTCTCTCCAAACCTGATCGACTATATCGATGACCCATGCCTTCCGCGACTTGTCCGCGGCCTGAATCGCTTTCTCGAAGTGCTGCAGCCCGAGGGTTTCGACGAGCAGAACATGACTATCGGATTCGGGCAGATGATGTACACCCCGACCGACAAGACGCGCAGTGATCTGATAGCGGATGACCGGCCTTTCGCCGGCGCATTGATGCTGAGTTTCGGCTACAACGCGAGGCTTGCAGATACGCTTCGTACCTCGCAGATTCGCGTTGGCGTGGTAGGGCCATCCTCCCTGGCCAGACAAACACAGAACTGGTGGCACGACATCATTGGAGTAGATCGCTTCAATGGCTGGGGGCATCAATTGCGCGACGAACCGGTGCTGCAGTTGATCCACGAACGCAGGACTCGCGCATTCAGGCAAGAGACTGCCGGCGGTTGGGGATTGGACTTCACCCACCACTGGGGCGGCAGCCTGGGCAACTTCGCCACCTACGCGAACGCGGGTGCAGAGCTTCGCTACGGAATACGTCTGCCCGATGACCTCGGTACCGCGCCGCTGCGGCCAGCCGGTGAAAATACCTCGCCTGTCAGAAAAACCGCTGGCGGCAACTGGAACGGGCATCTGTTCGTTGCGCTTGACGCCCGCTGGGTTTTGCACGACATCACGCTGGACGGCAATACCTTTCAGTCCAGCCACAGTGTCGACAAGCGGCCCTTCGTGGCCGACATCGGCTATGGCCTCGCGTTCACGCATGATCACTGGCGCATCGCGTTCGCGCGCTACTACCGCACACGCGAATTTCGCGGACAGCAAGAGATCCCAGTCTACGGAACGATCACCGTGGGGCGGAGATTTTGATGCAGGTCGATCGCTTCCTGGGCTCCACACTGGCCATCTTGCTGCTGTTCATTGGCAAGGGCTTGGTCGCTGGCGTGGAACCGCTGCGCCGGTACCGTATTTCTGAGGCACTGGCAGGCGGCATGCTGTACGTAGCGACGTTGCGCGCCCTGGCCCAGTCGTGGCTATTTGAGGCAGCGTCACCATGTGAGATCCAAAGCAGCTCATGAAGAAAGAGAGCACCCCATGCGACGACTGACCCTGGCCCTTCCCGGTAATGAAGAACTGGCCCATAGCCTCGCCCAGGCGTGCGGCAGCGAGGTCGGCGGCATCGAAATACGCCGATTCCCCGATGGCGAGAGCTATGTCCGTCTGCATGGCGATCCCTTGGGTCGTCCCGTCGATCTGGTCTGCACGCTGGCCCGGCCCGATCCACAATTCCTGTCTCTGGTGTTCGCCGCTGATGCTGCGCGCGAGCTTGGCGCCAGCGAGGTGAACCTGGTCGCGCCGTATCTGGCCTATATGCGCCAGGACAAGCGATTCCAGGAGGGGGAAAGCGTGACGTCGCTGTCTTTCGCACGCTTGGTCTCGTCGACATTCGACAAGCTGCTCACGGTGGATCCGCATCTGCACCGGCATCCCACGCTCTCGGCGGTTTACACCATTCCTACCAAGGCTTTGCATGCCGCGCCGTTGCTGGCCGACTGGATCGTGCAACACGTCGAAAAGCCCTTGGTCGTCGGTCCCGACGAGGAGAGCGAGCAATGGGTGGGCGCCATCGCGGCTCGCATCGGCGTCCCGCACGCCGTGCTGCGTAAGACCCGCCATGGTGATCGCAGTGTCGACATTGACGCCCCCGATCTGTCCGCCTGGCGCGACAGAACCCCGGTCTTGGTGGACGACATCGCGTCGTCGGGGCGCACGCTGGCCATGGCGGCGCACAAGCTCGTCGAGCAGGGGATGCGTCGGCCTGAGTGCGTCGTGGTGCATGCGCTGTTCGCAGAGGATGCCTGGACACAACTGGCGCCCTTGTTCTTCAGGATCACGTCCACCGACGCGGTACCGCATGCGAGCAACCGGATTGCCTTGGCTCCATTGTTCGCCCAAGCCCTGCTCAGCGGTCAGACCGATCCGTGCGGCTGATCCCTGCATACCCAACATCTGAAGGAGACCGACATGCCCCCTCATCAGGCCAACCCTCTTGCCGACTGGCAGTCCGGCTACGGGCCCATCGTCCACCGCGCTGAAACCATCGAACGCATGCAGGCCCTGGTGCAGCGACTGGTCACACAAATGCGTGTGGCAGACGTTGCCACGGCCCATGCGCTGTTGAGTGCGGCCGACCGTGTCAGTTGCACGGCCATGAGCGTGGTGGCCCACATGACCTATGCCCGGCGCATCGACCGCAGCGGCAACCCTCTGGAACCCGAGGATTTCAAGCGCACCCCTGAAGGCCACACCGGCGGCTCGCTGAACATGGTGCCGGCTTTCGTGGGCTACTTGCTGGCCAATGCGTTGACCGGAACGACACGCGGCTGGGTGATGGGACAGGGCCACTGCGTGGCCGCCATCGAGGCGGTGAATGCCTTGATCGGCGATGTATCCGCTACGCAACGCGGCCGCTACGACCGCAGCGAGGCGGGCCTGTCGCGGCTGATCGGGGATTTCTACTCCTATGCCATCGATGAGCAGGGCCGGCCTGCGGTGCCGTTGGGCAGCCATGCCGGACCGAACACGGCCGGCGCGATCTCCGAGGGTGGTTACCTGGGGCTTGCCGAGCTGCAGTATGTGCATACGCCACTGCCGGGAGAAAGCCTGGTCACCTTCCTCAGCGACGGTGCCTTCGAGGAGCAGCGCGGCTCGGACTGGGCGCCGCGCTGGTGGCGTGCCGAGGACTGCGGCTTTGCCATCCCCGTCATGGTCCTCAACGGCCGGCGCATCGAGCAACGCACCCAGATCGTGCAGGAGGGCGGCGCTGGCTGGCTGGCCGAGGATCTGCGCCACAACGGCTTCGATCCCATCATTGTCGATGGGCGCGATCCTGCGGCGATCGCCTGTGCCATCATCGAAGCCGAGGATGCATTGAGCGCATTCGTAGCGCAAGCGGACCGGCGCTATCCAGCCAAGTTGCCCTACGTGATTGCCGAGACGGAGAAAGGCTTCGGCTTTCCGGGCGCTGCTACCAATGCCGCCCACAACCTGCCGCTAGCGGGCAACCCGCGCGAGAACGCACAAGTACGAGCGGTTTTCAATGCGAGCGCTGCGGCGCTTTTTGTGCCGGAGGCCCAGCTGGAGGAGGCTCTCGCCGCGCTCACGAACCACGATTGGAACCGGCGCCCGCGCGAGAGCGGACACCCTATGGCCCACCGCCGTCCAGCGAACCCTCACTTGCCGCTGCCGAACTGGGCGCCGGCGGGCGCATCGAGCTGCGCCATGGCTGCGCTGGACCACTGGTTCGTCGCGCTAGTGCAGGCGAATCCACAGCTGCGCGTGCGCATCGGCAACCCCGACGAACTCGCCAGCAACAAGATGGGCACCACGTTGGCGCTACTCAAGCACCGCGTCAACGTGCCCGAGCCCGGCGTTGCGGAATCGCTGGACGGCGCGGTGATCACGGCGCTGAACGAGGAGGCCGTTGCGGGAGCCGCGCTCGGCAACAAGGGTGGGTTGAATTTGATCGTCAGCTACGAAGCCTTCGCGGTCAAGATGCTGGGCATGCTGCGCCAGGAGATCATCTTCGCGCGCCGGCAGAAGGAGCTCGGCCAATCGCCGGGCTGGATCTCGGTTCCGCTGATCGTGACCTCCCACACTTGGGAGAACAGCAAGAACGAGCAGTCGCACCAAGATCCCACCATCGGAGAAACACTGCTGGGCGAGATGTCGGACACCGCGCGGGTGCTGTTTCCGGTCGATGCCAACACGGCGACCGCCGCGCTGCGCGAGGTCTACGCCGGCCGGGGCCAATTGGCCTGCATCGTGGTGTCCAAGCGCGACACGCCGAATCATTTCACAGCCGAAGCGGCCCAGGCGTTGCTCGCGCACGGGGCGGCCCATGTGGCCGGCGACCCAGCCACCGCGCAGCTGCAGTTCGTGGCGGTCGGTGCCTACCAGTTAGAGGAAGCCCTCAAGGCTCATGCGCGCCTGGCACACCATGGCCTGGCATCGTGCGTCACCGTGGTGGTCGAGCCCGGCCGGCTGCGCATGCCGCGCGACGATATCGAAGCCGGTTTCGTGCTCGGCGATGCCGACCTGGAGAGCCTCTTTCCCCCGCAGCTGCCACGCGTGCTGCTGAGCCACACCCGTCCGGAACCCATGCTGGGCGTGTTGCGCCGGATCGACGCGGGCCCCTCGAAGACACGGGCGCTCGGCTACATCAACCGTGGCGGCACACTCGACGTCGCTGGCATGCTGATCGCCAACCGATGCACCTGGGTGAGTGCCATTTATGCCGCAGCGCAAGTCACGGGCTGGAACAACTCGCAGGCTGCCGTGGGCAACCCGGACGACCAATCAGCGTCTGCCAGTTCTGAGGCGGTTGCCACGGGCTCATCGGCAGCCTGATTCACATCATTCCAACATAGAAAGAAAAATCCATGCTTTCATTGACCAGCCTAGGCGGATCCGGCACCGTTACCGGCTCCAAGCACCTGCTCACCAGTGGCGACACACGCATCCTGATCGACTGTGGCCTGTTCCAGGGGCTGAAGAACCTGCGTGAACTCAACTGGCGCCGCTTGGAAGTGTCGCCTCGCGACATCGATGCAGTGGTGCTAACTCACGCCCATCTTGACCATTGCGGCTACCTGCCCCGACTGATACTGGACGGATTCCGCGGCAAGATCTTCTGCACCCAGCCCACGCGCGACGTGGCCGAGTTGATCCTCCTCGACAGTGCCTGGCTGCAGGAAAAGGACGCTGACTTCGCCAACCGCAAGGGATTTTCCAAGCACAAGCCGGCCTTGCCGCTGTACACCGTGCCAGACGCCGAACGTGCGCTCAAGCACTTCCATCCGGTAGCGCTGCACAGTGAGGTCGAACTGCCCGGCGGTGCCAGACTCACGCTGCGCCGCGCGGGCCACATCCTGGGCGCCACAACGGCACAGATCGATATCGATGGCCAGCGCATCGTCTTCTCGGGCGACTTGGGGCGCTACGGCGACACGGTCATGCACGATCCCGAAGCGGTGCCGTCGGCCGACTATATTGTGATCGAATCCACCTACGGTAATCGCCGCCATGACCGCTCGGACGCGGTCAAGGCGCTTGGCGAAGTGATCTCCCGCACGGTGCAACGCGGCGGTACGGTGGTGGTGCCGGCGTTCGCGGTCGGCCGTGCCCAGTCCTTGATCCACGATCTGTGGCTGCTGCGCCAACAAGGCGGGTTGAACAACGTCCCCGTGTACCTGGACAGCCCCATGGCGAGCAGTGCGACCGAACTGCTGTACCGGCACAAGAGCGAGCACAAGCTCGCGGAGCACGAGTTCGAGCAAGCCTGTGCGGCCGTCACCTACGTGCGCGAAGTCGAAGAGTCCAAGGCGCTGTCGGCCAACCGTTATCCCAAGGTGATTCTGTCGGCCAGCGGCATGGCCACCGGTGGCCGCGTGCTGCATCACATTGCCGCCTTCGCGCCAGATCACCGCAACACCTTGCTCTTCTCCGGCTTCCAGGCCGCAGGC
>NZ_JANJUE010000060.1 GCF_024710765.1 Pseudoxanthomonas sp. | reverse complement strand
ACGGGCGGTTCGACCGGTGGTTCCGGCGGCGTCACGGGCGGCTCGACCGGTGGTTCCGGCGGCGTCACGGGCGGCTCGACCGGTGGTTCCGGCGGCGTCACGGGCGGCTCGACCGGTGGTTCCGGCGGCGTCACGGGTGGCTCGACCGGTGGTTCCGGTGGCTTCGGCGGATCGAGGCGACCGGTATTGATCAGGCTCCAGTCGCTGTTACGGCCACCCACGCGGTCGCTGGTGTGCAGGGTGTAGCGATAGGTGCCCACGTCCACGGCCTGGCCGATGTTGGCGAGCTGGAACGTGCCGTCGCCGCCTTCGGTGCGGATGATTTCCAGGAATCCGCCTTCGCTGTCCGGCTCGGCGCCACTATTGGCGACCAGCACGCGATGGTCGCCGCTGACCGTCCCGCCCACGCGCAGCAGATCACCCCGGCCTGCGGCGAGATCGGTCCGCATCTCGAACAGTCCCGCGCCGTCCAGATTGCCGACGATGTCCAGCGTGGTGAAGCCCGGCCCGGTGAAGGACACCGTGCCGGTGGTGTGCAACTGTCCCAGTGTCGAGGGGCCGCGCAGGTTCCAGCGGCTGCCGTCGTCCAGCGCCAACCGTCCGACATGCCGGCCCGCGTTGTCCCACAGGGTGCCGGTGAGGGTGGAATGGTCGCGCAGATCGAGGTCGGCGCTGCCGCTGTCCAGCCACACGTCGCCCTCCAGCCAGCTACGCCGCGCATTGAGCTGGACGTGTCCGCCTTCGATGACCGAGGGCGCGATGACCTTGTTGTCGAGGGCTTCGACGCGGAGCAGCAGGCCATTGCCGTTGGCGGAACGTCCAATCACGGTGGCATCGCTCAGATCCGCGGTCAGGCCGCTGCCGGTGACCAGCAGGGCGGTGCCGTTGGCGGTTTCCACGCGGGCGCCGCCGGTCAGGCTGAGGCGGTTGTCGCCGCCATCGGTGCGGTAGCTCCAGATGCCCCGGGTGCCTGTGCCGTGCGCGTACAGTCTGGCGCCATCCAGGAGGGCCTCGCCGGCGAACAACAAGGCATCGGCGCAATAGAAGCCGGTGCAGCCACCGTAGGTGTCGATCGTAGTGCCGACCAGCGACAGGGGGGAGGTCAGACGCTCGGCGATGATGCCGCCGGCGCCATCGCCATGGGTGGTGATGCTGCCCCCTTCCACGCTCACCTGGCTGTCGGTCGCGAGCATGCCGAACGCGGTGTTTCCGAAGGTCTCGATGGCGACATCGCGCAGGGAAACGCGGGCGCTCGCCCCTGGCCTGGAGACTTGCGTCAGGACGCCATAGCCGAAGTCGCCACGCGTGGTGATGGCGCCGCCGGTGATCACGACCTCGCTGTCCGCACCCGCGTTCCACAGGCCGACGCCCTGGATGCCATCGGATTCGATGACCGTATCGAGGAGGGAAACCCGGTTGCCGTCGCCCTGGATGAACACACCGGAGCGATAGTTATGCTCATTCCGGATGCGTGAGCGTTCGACCTCCAGCCGCGCGCCGTCATAAAGCGCGATGCCGTTGCCCTGCAGGGAGTGAATGGAGGAATCGACCACCCGTGCATGGACCGGGCCGTCCCGGGCGTCCATCCGGAGTGCATCGCCCCCCCGTCCTTGTGCGCTGAGATCGGCGCCACGCAGCAGCAACTGGCTGCCGTCACCGTGCAGGTAGGCACCGTGTGCGGCATGACCGCCGGCGACGATCTGCACGTCATCGGCTTCGATTCGACCCCCGTTGATGGCGCTCAGGCCGCGGGCGTCGTCGCCTTCGGTGGTGACGGTGCCGCCCCGCAGTGAAATCCGGCTGCCGTCGTTGGACGCGATGACGCCATGCGCGGCTTGGCCGCGGGTGTTCACCTGCAGCCCATCGGCTTGGATCCGGCCGGTGCTGAAGGCATACAAGCCGTAGGCATTGCCGGCCTCGGTCTGGACCCGGGTGAGGTCGCTGGTGATCGTTCCGCCGCCGGACGCCGCCAGGCCATGGGCGCTGTCGCCATGGGTGGTGATCATCCCGCCATGCAGGAACGCATCGAACCCCGCTTTGCGGGTCCATGCTCCATGCGAGTTGCTGCCGAAGGTCTCGATGGCGACATCGCGCAGCGTGCTGGTGGCGCTGCCGCCGCTGCCGGCGTAGATCTCGACCATGAGCAGGCCGCGTGCGTTGTTGCCGTGGGTGGTGATGGAGCCGGTCTCCATCTCGAAGCGGCCGGCCCGGATGTCGACGCCGGACCCGTAGTTGCCCGTGCTGGCGATGCGGGTGCCGTTGCGGGCGGTGACCGAAGCCGCCTCGTCGGTGATCCAGATGGCAGGCGAAGCGGGACCGTCGGTGCTGATGGCGACGTTGTCCAGGGATACCCGGCTCGCCCCGGAGTTGACGTCGATCGCGATGCCATTGCGGGAGTGGATCCGCGCATCGCGGATCTCGGCGGTGGAAGGCGGCGGGACGACGTGGGAAGGATGGGACGGCGCGGAGAACCGGATGGCTTGGCGGGCGGCCTCGATGGATCCACCGGTGAACGACAGGTGGCCGCCCTCGACCACGACACCCTTACCGTTGCCGGCGACAATCCGCGTATCGGTGGCGAGAACGCGGCCTTCCCAGTCGACGAACAATCCGGCCGCGGATTCGGACGCCAGCGCGGTGCTGGTGACCTGGGTGCCTTCCAGCACGATCTCCGCACCCCGCTCGGCCCGCACGCCCGAGGCCATCGTTCCATCGGCGCTGATCGCCCCGCCGCGGATCGTGATCCGGCTGCCCACGCCGGTGGCGGACAAACCATCGGCGCGCCGGCCGCGGGTGGTGACGCTGCCGTCCTGCAACCGGAAGTCGCCGCCGCTGCCGACATGCACCCCCACCGCCTCGTCGCCCTGGATGTCGATCGTGCTGCCATCGGTCAGGACCACCGAGCCGCCTTCCTCGACGTTGACCGCACGCGAGGGCTGGGGATCGCCCGCGGTGCCGGCGACGATGGAGACACCGGCGCCGGACAGCGCGTTGTTCGGACCCTTGACGTTGACGGCGATGCCGGCGCCCGGATGAATGACCCGATCGCCCGGTTGCAGGACCAGGGTTTCGCCGTCGGGCGAGATCAGTTCGATCGCATCATGTTCGGTGGCGGGCAGCAGACCCGGGAAAAGGACGGCCAGGATGGCGGCCGAGATGGGGGAGAGGCGAAGTTTCATGTCGGATTCCAGACGGGGCCATGCCTCCTGGATGCCGGACGGGCAAGCGTGCTCAGGAATCGTCCCGGACAGGAGCGGGAACATGGCGACGGATGTGAGATCGTGCCGCCGCATGTTCGTACCGCTGGCACAGCGGAAGAATCGGAATGTTCCTAAACATGGGGATCCGCGAGGCGCGCGCGCATCCGTTCACGAGACGGCAAGCCGCGCTGCGCCTGCGCGCCGGAACCCGGCCACCGCGGGTTCCGGCGTCGCGACGCGTCAGCCGCGCTGCGAGGAAATGTTGCCGCCGTCGACCACGAACTCGGCGGCGGTGACGTAGCTGGCTTCCCGCGAGAGCAGGAAACGGACCACCCGGCCGATTTCCTCCGGAAGGCCGAGGCGTTCCAGCAGGATGCGCTTTTCAAAAAAGCCCGGCGGGAGGTGATCCACCGCCGCCCTCACCATCGGCGTCATGATTTGGCCCGGCGAGACCGAATTGATGCGGATGCCGTCGCGCGCCAGCCGGTCGGCCAGCGAACGCACCAGCGACAGCATGCCGCCCTTGGCCGCGGTGTAGATCGGATTGACCGCGTTGCCGAGCGTGGCGTTGATGGAGGTGATGGCGACGATGGCCGAACCGGGGTTGGCGGCGAAGTCGGCATGCAGCTTCTGCGTCAACAGGGCGAGCGGACGCAGGTGGGTGTTGATGCCGGCCGCCCAGCTCTCTTCGGTGATGCCTTCCAGCGAACCCTGATCGACGACGCCGGCCGAATGCACCAGGCCGCCGAGCGGTCCCAGCGCTTCACGGCTGGCGGCGATGGCGTCGGCGTACGCATCCAGTCCGGTCAGGTCGATGGCGACGCCGGCGGCCTTGACGCCATGGGCATCGCGGATGGCGGCGGCCTGCTCGGCGGCCTTGGCGCCGTTGATGTCCCACAGCGCGACCGGGCGGCCCACCGCGGCCAAGGCTTGCGCCGACGCCAGGCCGATGCCGGAGGCGCCGCCGGTGATGATCACGGCGGTGCCCGGGGCGCCGAGCGAAGGGGCGAGATCTTGCGTACTCATGGGGGAACTCCTGTTTTCGGGAATACGACGCGACATGCCACGCGGCCGTCGCGGGTTCACCATGATGAAGAGACCAATCCCGATTTCCCTCGGAATACTCCTAAAGCGCGGCGGCCCGCATCGTCGGGCAAGGCCATGGTCAGCATCGGAACAAGGGGACTTTGACGTGGCGACGCCATCGCCGTGACCGGGCGCTCCTGCGTGTGAATCGAGATCCGGACGCCGGGCAACCGCGCGGACAAACACCGGCGCGCATGCCGTCGATGCCGCGACCGGGCGCATCCACCGACGCGTTCGACGCCCACCGGTGCACCATCATCGGCGCGGACGTGCGGTTAGAATCCGCGTGTCTTGGAGCACATTCCTGAAGCGGACCCGGGACATCCGTCCCAACGGCAGCCACGGCAACTGGATGAAAAACACCCCCTTCGGCCGCGTCACCCGCTCCATCCGCTGGCTCCGGCTGGCCCTGTTCGGCATGGTGCCCCTGCTGATCCTGCTGGTGGGCGGCCTGTACTGGGGCGTCCAGCGGATCGTGGCCGAACAGCAGGAGAAGCTGACCGTCCATTTTTCGCTGATGTCGCGAACCATTGGCCAGCACGAACGCTTCCTGTGGCGGTTGCAGGACGAGAACGCGCGCCTGGCCGCGCTCCGTTTCGGCGACGCGGCGTTCCTGCAGCAACAGCCGCTGCCCAGCCGTCCGGGGTGGCGCATGTTCCGGGGACAGGCGCAGGGCGTGCACCTGCCGTTCTCGTTGATCTGCGCCGCGCGGGATTGTCCGGACCGCGACGACGATACCTGGGGCGCGGGCCAGTACCTGTCGGACACCTTCACGTCCTTCTGGTCCACGTCGTCCGTGCCGTCCGGCGATGCGTTCCTGCTGGATCTCGAGAGTTACCTGAGCATCGCCGCCCCCGGCATCGGCGCGGGCGAAGCGTCCGCGCCGATGACCGAAGCGCGATTCCTGGCCGTCGATGCGCGCATCCGCCAGGCCCTGGTCGAACAGACCGGGGTCGGCCGGCGGTATGCGGGGCCGGCGGGACGGGACATTCTCTGGCTGCAAAGCGCGGACCTGCCGGACATGATGATCGGGGTCGTCCGCGCGCCAATCCCGGCGCAGACCTGGCATGGCGCCGCCGGCCGCCCCGCCGAAATCCACGTCGCCACGCTGCTCAGGTTCGAACGCACGGCGATTTATGAAGCCGCGACCGGCAAGCCGTCCTATGACGACATCTGGTTGACCCATCGCGATCGGTATCTGCTGGTGGGCGGCGACAGTGCGCCCAGCATCGCCGAGCCCGAGTCGGGCTCGGATCGACCGGTGCGCGCGTACACCGCGGATGGGCTCGTGTTCCATTTCAAAAGCCGCAATGGTCAATGGGATGCGTACTACCGCATCGGCTACGCGCGGCTGTTCAGTGACAGTGCGGGCCTGGGCGTGGCGGCGGTCGTGCTGTTGTTGCTGGGACTGGCGGCGGCGGTCGGGTACGGGTACTGGTACGAACGGCGGGTGGTGGCGCCGGCCGAGCGTGACCAGCGTGATCTGATGGACAGCGAGGCGTTCAATCGCACCATCATCGCGACCACGCCGGTGGCGCTGGGCGTGCTGCGCCGTGATTCGGGCCGGTTGCTGTTCGGCAACCCGCTGGCGCGCCAGTGGCTGGACCTGGCGGAGGACGGCGAGGCGGCCACCAGCCCCACGCTGGAGCGCCTGCGCGAGCAGCTTGCCGGGCGGGTCGGGGCCGGTACCCTCGACGGATTCAGCTCACGCGACGGCGCGGTGCTGCAGGTCGCCTATGCGCCCACCCGCTATCGGAAACAGGACGTGATCCTGTGCGCGTTCACCGACATCAGCGCCCGCGCGGAGATCGAGCGCACGCTCGAACGCTCCCGGCGCGATGCCGATCGCGCCAGCGCCGCCAAATCCACCTTCCTGGCCACCATGAGCCATGAAATCCGCACGCCGCTCTACGGCGTGTTGGGAACGCTGGAACTGCTCGAACTCACCCCGCTGGGCGAAGAGCAACGACGCTACCTGGCGACGATCAAGAGTTCCTCGGCCATCCTGCTCCAGCTGATCAGCGACATCCTCGACACCACCCGCATCGAAACCGGCCAGATGGTGCTGGAATCGGAGGCGTTCAGTCCTCGCCAGCTGGTGGAGGATGCGGTATCCGCGTACGCCGCGATGGCCTGGCAGAAGCAGCTCCTGTTGTTCGCCAGCATCGATCCGGACATTCCGGCCGCGCTGCGCGGGGATCCTGGGCGGATCAGCCAGATCCTCAACAACCTGATCAGCAACGCCATCAAGTTCACCGGGTCCGGCCACGTGATCGTGCGCCTGCAATCGCGGGGCGAACGGGAAGGCAAGGCGCGCATCGGCATCGAGGTGGCCGACACCGGCGCGGGCATCGACGCCGAACATCGCGCGCGCCTGTTCGAGCCGTTCTACCAGATTGATGCGGGCGAACACGAGTTCCGGGGGGCCGGCCTGGGCCTGTCCATCTGCATGCAGCTGGCGAAGCTGATGGGAGGAAGGATCGAACTGGACAGCGCGCCCGGTGCCGGCAGTTGCTTCTCGCTGGAACTGGCGCTGGAGCGGGAACCCGAAGGCGATGCGCAGGCGGCTCCCGACCTTTCCGGCATCCGCCTCCAGGTGCGCGCCGCGCATCCGGAACTGGCGGAAAACACGTGCCGCTGGTTGCGCCGCTGGGGCGCGGACGCGCGCCTGGCCGATCCGTCGCCGCTGGCGTCCACGCCCGACGACGTACTGGTGGACGTCATGCTGGCCGATGCCACTCCGCCGCCCTCCTGGAAAGGCCGCCACATGGTGGCGGCCAGCGCGCTGGCGATGCCCCTGTCGGCCGGGACCGCGGACGCAAACCGCCTGGACAGCATTGCCAACGTCATCGCCGCCCACCTGCGCGGCGAGCCCGTCGCCGTCGACGCGCAGGCCGTCGGCAGCCTGCCCGAACCGTTGCGGATGAAGGTGCTGATTGCCGAGGACAATCCGATCAACCGGGCGACCCTGGCGCATCAGCTGCACTTGCTGGGTTGCACGGTCACGTCGGCGACCGACGGGGCGGAAGCGCTGGTGCGCTGGCGCGAACAGGGACCGTTCGACGTGGTCCTGACCGACGTCAACATGCCGCGCCTCAATGGCTACGGGCTGGCGCGCGCCATCCGCGAGGAGAACGGCAGGGTGCGGATCATCGGCGTGACCGCCAACGCCATGCGCGAGGAGGAGGCCAAGTGCAGGGATGCGGGCATGAATGCCTGGCTGGTGAAGCCGATTGGATTGCGTGCGCTGTACCGGCATCTGCGCGGCGACGCCCTGAAGCCGGCGACGGCGCCGGAGCCGCTGCCCGACAGCGACGAAACGCAACTGCCTTCCCGGTTCACCGGATTGTTCAACGAGGCCATGCGCGATGACATCGCCCGGGCCCGGGACGCGCTCGCGGCGCACCGGTCCGGCGATCTGCTCGCCACCCTGCACCGGATGCGCGGGGCGATGGCGATGATGCGGATGGCTGACCTGATTGCCCGTTTTGAACAACTGGAAGAACGCATCCGCGGCGATGGTCTGGATGAGCGCGTGGATGGCGATGTGGAGGCCGCCCTGCGGTCACTGGAAACGGCGTTGATGGCCCCGTGATGCTGCTGCGTGCGGACGCGCTTGCTGGAAAGTAGCGTCCGCGCGGTGGAAGACGGGGCGTGCTTTGATACAAGGCGTAGACCTTTCCTCGTTCCTTCCCTGGGCGGGAGAGAGGGACTTCGACATCCATTGGATCGAAGCACAAAAAATGCCCTCCTTTGAAACAAGAGGGCAGTTCCTCCACGGACCGGAGGACGGGGAATTTGCTTCTGGTATGGAAAGCAATCGATTTTCAACGCCAGATGGCGGGTCAATCCCCCCAAAAGTGGGTCAGGGTGCGACCGCGGGACGACAGATCAGATTCACGCGCTCATAGGTCGGCGCCGGATTGGCCAGAGGCGACTGCCCATCGAAAGTCGCCGGCCCCGCAGGGGCTAGTTGTACTCAAGTACATAGGTGAGCGTGGCATCGCCTGCGCCGGCTTTGACCTCACCGCCACTGGGGACATAGCGCGCGTGCCCCGAGAAGCGGTAAACCTCGGCATCGGGGTCGCGGCGCAACCAGGACAGGTTGATGGCGCTGTTCTTGGCAAAGGGCAGCTTGTTGATGCCTTGGTCGTCGGTCAGTTCGATGCCCACACCCGTTGCCGTGCCCGGATCGCCAGCGCCGGTGAGCGCAAGCAGACCGTTCTGCGTTTTACCCTCGAAGTAGATCTTGACTGCCGGCTTCTGCGTGAACTCCGGACTCTTGCAGCTCACTTCGAAAGAGAAGTTCTTCTTGGGTATTGCGTTCTGGCGGATGAGGGAGGTGGTGGCCTTGCCCAGAGGTACGTCGATGCTCCTGGCTGCCGATGCGCAGCTCTCGAAATAGATCCTGTTCACCAGCGTCGTGGTCGAGGATGAGTACCGATACGTCACCGGAGCAAGTCCTCCATATTTCCACTCCGCGGTGAAGGACAGCGTCACCGCCCCCGAGCCAACGGCCGTGCCAGTGCGAATGAACTCGATCCAGATGTAGTTATTCAGTGGCCAAATGATTGGCGCCCCCACCCGCCCTTCGAAGTCGGCATGGAAGCCGGGTTTTGAGTTATCGCTGCTGCTGCCAATGCGCACACCGATTCCTTCCACATTGGTCGCGTAGATACCCGCACCATTGGATACGAGGCCATCGACGTTTGCCTTGAAGCTGAAGGGCTCCCCTGCGCTGCAGAGCCAGCTAATACTGTTCATCGATATGAACAGGGGCCGCCGTACCAGGACCTGGCCAATGTCGGCCTTGGCGATATCCAGTGTGGAAGGCAGCCTGGGGACGTTGTACGAGCTCTGCGGAGCTGTGCCATTCCATTGACATGTGGCAAATGCCGTATTCGAGGCGGCCAGAAGACTTACAAAAAGAACGGCAATCCAGCCATGTTTCATCGTCATATTGAAGTGCTCCATGGCGGTCAGAGTGGTTGCTTGACGGGGGAAGGGCGGCAGGTCAGCTCCACGCGCTCGTAGGTCAGCGCGGGGTTGGCCGGCGGCAGTTGGAAATCGATGGTGCAGGCGCCACCGTTCCAGCGCACGTCCAGGCGACCCCGGTCACCCACGCCGAACACCAGTGCGCGGGATTGGTTGTCAATCATGCCCAGCGCCTTGTCGTCGAGGTCGTAGACCATCGCGCCGAACGGCAACGCGCTGCCATCGTCCTGCTGCAGTTGCAACTGCACGCGTCGACCGGTTTCGACGTTGTAGCGTGCCTTGGCGATGGCGCCACGGGTCGGCACCAGTCGCAGAGAACTGTCGATCACCTCGGTGCTGCTGCCTAGGGTGTGGGTGTCCAGATTGAGATGGTTGAGGCGATAGGGCTGCAGGTACGGCACCACCGCGTAGCCGCGATGGTTGGTGCGCACGCCGTTCCAGCCGGAGACGCCCACGCCGCGGGTCTTGGGCACCTCGATCAGGCCGAAGGTCTCGCCGACCGGCTGGCCCAGGGTCACGCCGCCGCGATGCACCACCAGCGAGCCGGAGGCATTGAAATCCGCGCGACGGCTGTCATTGCCGTAGGCGTAGCCGCCGCTCAGGCGGGCCAGCGGCGCATCCCAGCTGACGTTGGCGCTGGCGGTGGTGCTGCCGTCGTCCTGATGGCCGGCCTGCAACGAGTAATTGACCGCGTTGCCGTCGTCCAGATAGCCCGACAGGCCGGCCTGCACGCTGTTGCTGCCATGCTGGGACGACACGCTGCTGGCGTACAGATTGTGGGTACGCCGGTTCAGCCCGCGGCCGCCCAGCGGCACGCTCAGCGAAGCGGTCAACTGGGTGTCGGAGCGGCGGGTCGAGGAGAGCGCGGAATCGTCGCGGGTACGCGCCATCGCCAGGTTGTAGCTGGCGATGCCCCAGCGGCCGCTGTAGCCGAACTGGACATTGCGGGTGCGTCCGGGCGTGTTCCAGTAGCGGGTATCGCCCGCGCTGAAGTACAGCGAGCCCCGCGAGCCCAGCATCTGGTTGACGTTGAAATCCAGTCGGCTCTTCTGGGTCTGGAAGCCCCAGTCGTCCGGCCGGGCCACCTGCTGCACGTGCTCGCCGAAGGTGCGGTAGCCCTCGGTGGAGTAACGGTAGCCCGCCATGGTCAGGGTGGTCTGGGTACCGGTCAGGGTCTTGGCGTACAGGAAGCGCGCGCTGTAGCCCTGATCGGTATGCCCGTTGGGCAGGCGCGAGCGACTGCCGGTGACGTCCAGCGACACGCCACCCAGGCGCGAGTTGAGGCCGACGCCCAGGTTGACCGCGTGGAAATCATCGGACAGCTGCACGCCGCCGTAGGTGGTCAGGTTGTCGGTGGCGCCGTAGACCAGCGTGCCCTGTGCGAAGCCCGGGGTTTCCAGATCGGTGCCGTTGCGGTATTCACCGGCGGTCGCGCTGTAGCGCAGGTTGCCGCGACGGACCATGACCGGCAGCGCCGCGTAGGCCTGGGTGAACTCGCGCACCCGGCCGTCCGCTTCCAGCACCTTGATCTGCAGGTCGCCGTTGGAACCGTTGGGATAGAGGTCGCGGATCTCGAACGCGCCCGGCGTCACCGCGACGGAATGGATCAGATAGCCGTTCTGGCGGATCTCCACCGTCGCGTTGGTTTCGGCGACGCCACGCACGATCGGCGCGTAGCCGTTCAATTCGCTCGGCAGCATGCCCTGGTCGGTGGACAGCTGCACGCCGCGGAAGCGCAGGCTGTCGAACACGTCGCCGGGCGTGTACAGATCACCCACGGCCAGCTTGCTGTTCCAGCCGGCGATGTCGCGTTCCAGATAGGTGCGCTGGCTGCGGAAGCGGCGTTGCCCGTTGCTGTCGCTGAACGAGGCATCGTTGCGCAGGCGCCAGCCGCCCAGGTTCAGGCCGCTGCGCAGCGCCACATAGCGGTAGTCGCTGCTCTGACCCTGATGGGTGTTGCGGCTGATGTTGGCCTGATAATTGATGTGGAACGCGTTGACGCCGGTGTCCCACAGCGAACGATCCACCACGCTGCGCGAAGGCCGCGGCACGTATGCCTGCGGAATGCTGATCATCAGCGCCAGTTCGTTGGGGTCGAACTCGGCCCGCGCGCCGGGCAGCATCGCGGCCACGTCGATGGCGGTTTGATTGTCGGCATCGGCCGCAATCAGGCCTTCCTGCCGCAGGCGCGCGACGTCCACGCCCAGATCCTGCAACAGCCCCACCGGAATCACCGGCAGCACATGCCCCTGGGCGTTTGCGGAGAACAGGATTTCCCGGCGCTGCTTGAGCGCCAGGTTGAGGTACACGTCCACCCGGTAGCTGCCGGGCGCCAGCGCGTTGCCCTGCTCGAAATACCGCAGATCCGCGCCACCGCCCCCGCTGCGCTGGAGGAAGTGCATGTTGAATTCCATTTCGCCGCCCAGCCCGCCGCCCATGTCGGCGCCGGCGCCGCCGCCGGCCAGGGCCACCGGCGCATACAGGCCCAGCAGGCCCAGGCACGAGGCGCCGGAGCGCAGCGCCAGGCTCAGTTTGGTCTTTCTGCGCGAGCGGGGCATGGTGGGGCCTCCTGGCCTGGCCGCGGCCAAGGCATCAATGGAAATCGGGTGGTGGGAAGTGCCGGGGATTCACGGAGCCCGGCGTCCGATGCGGTGTTGCGTATCAGCGGCCAAGCGCGCCGCTCAGTGCGACGATGCCGCCGTAGTCGTTGACGACCTCGTAGTCGACCCTGGCGCCGGTGGGGCGACCCGCGGCGCCATTCAGCGCGAACACTTCGGTGGCGCCCGGCGCCACCATGCGGGTGTCGCTCTTGTAGCGGCCGTTGTCCAGCGTCGCGCTGACAAACGACACGTGATAGGCCGAGGCGTTGCGGGCTTCCAGCGCGGGTTTGCCGGCGCGGTCGACCAGTCGCCACTGGATCTGCTGGGCGGCGGCGTCCGGTGTACCCGGCAGGCCGGACGGGCGATAGAACACCTTCAGGCGCTGGCGCACGGCCAACTGCAGGGTGTTCTCTTCCTTGGTCTTGGGCGGGATTTCCTGCACCGAGAGCCAGAACACCGACTCGCGATCGGTCGGCAGGCCCTGGCCCTGGTAGAAGATGCGCAACATCTGCTGCTTGCCCGCGGCCAGCCGGCCCAGCGAGGGCGTGAGCGCAAAGGGCAGATCGGCGGAGGCGGTGGCGCCGTCGCCGGATTCGAGCCAGGACTGGATCATCACGTCCTGCGCGTCGGGGTTGCCCACCGCGATGGCGGCTTCCTGCGCGGGGGCGTCCATGATGAGACGGGTGCCGGCGACGGTGATGCCGGCGTTGGCCAGCGACGACAGCAGCAGCAGGCTGCCGGCCAAGCCGGCGCGGGCTGCTTGGAAGGACATGTTCATGGCGATGCGTCGTTGAGAAAAGGGGATGAAACGGAAGCAAAGGGAAGGAGAGGGAATGCCCTCTCCTCCCTCCCGGACTTAGTGGTATTCCAGGACGAACGGCAGGGTGGCGTTGGCTTCACCCTCGGTGATCGCGCCGCCGGTCTTCACGTACGCGGCGCCCAGGCTCAGATTGGTGGAGTGCTTCTCCGGCGACGAACCGTCGATCTTGGTCAGGTCCGCGGAGACGTAGTAGCCGGCGTTGCTCAGATCAATCTTCTGGTTGTTGTTGTCCAGCAGGGCGATGGCCACGTTGGTGGCGCCGCCGGTGACATTCAGCACGCCGTTGGCGCCCAGACCGCTGCCTTCAGCCGGACGGAAGTACATGCGCAGTTTCTTGGCGTCGGCGCCGACGTCGCCGCATTCCAGCGTCAGGCCGATGTTCTTGATCGCGGTGAAGCTGGCGCTGCCCGGCTCGTTGCTGATGCTGTCGGCGGTGACGGTGCCCATGTCGACCGCGATGGCCGGCTTGGTGGCTTCGCCGGTGGAGGTGCAGGCGGAGGCGATGACCTTGCCGGTGAAGTTGATCTGACCATCGGCGGCCATCGCCGAGTTGGCGGCCGCGCCGGCGAGCGCCAGCACCAGAAGTCCCTTGAGTGGTTTGGACATGTTGCGGTTCCTTTTGTTGGTTGGTGGAAAGGAGCCGCAAGTGTGAGTTGGTCGCCTTGTTGGTCGAATAGGATTCGTCCGAAAATTCTGGAAAAGCTCCTGATGACGGGCCTTTCGAGCGCAATACGTGGGCGGATGTTAGAAATCCTGTCGAGGGTGCGGGAATTAGGAAACTTCCTATGGAGCCATTCCGGTAGCGACCCATAAGGTGCGCGGGCATTCGCATTCACCTGTCGTGGAACGACGTGCGGCGTGCCGGCGGGCCACCTCTGTTCCCCGTTTTCAGCAAGGCTCGATGCGGATCGCGATAAAGCGAAGCGCGGGCATGCAGCAGGAAGTCCGCCACCCGCGCGTTCGACATGCCGCGACGGTGGAGCCTCCGTCCGCCCGATACCGAAACCTCCATGCATCCAGTCCAGTATCGACAAAAGAACCGCCGCGCACGCGCCACGCGCATGGGATGGCTGTGCGTCGGCCTGCTGTGCCTGATGCTGCCCGTGCGCGACGCGCGGGCCGAGCTGTCCTTCGAGGGACGCAACCGCTTCTTCCTGTCCGGCGTGCGCGCGCCGGTGGCGATCGTCAACGAGGGCGATGCACCCGCGCTGGTGTCAGGTGTCACTGGCCTGGGGGGATGGGGACACCGACCGGATACTCCCGATTGCCGTGTCCAAGCCGCTGCTGCGGATCGTGCCGGGCGGCCGCGCCACCACGGAACTGTTCTACCAGGGCCAGGGCCTGCCACAGGATCGCGAAAGCTACTTCGTGCTCAGCGTGCTGGACGTGCCGCCCGCCGCGCACCAGGAAAACCACCTGCAGTTGGCCTATCACCACCATTTCAAACTGTTCTATCGCCCGGCGCTGGCGTCCACGCCGGATGAGGCCATCGCCCGCCTGGCCTGGGAGGTCGCCATCAGGACCGGCGGCGGACGCGTCACCGCGCACAATCCCTCGCCTTATTACCTGACCCTCAGCGAGGTGGCGCTCGTCGATGCGACCGGCCAACCCTGCGGGCAGGCCGTCGAACACCTGATGCTGCCGCCGTTCTCGTCCCAAGCCTTGGCTGCCGTGGACTGCCGTCCCGCACGGGTGTACTACCGGTGGGTCAGCGACGGCGGCCACCGCCGGCCCCACGCGGCCTTCCTGTCTCCCGGCGTGCGCAGCCACGGCGGCCCCGAACTACGCCCCACGAAGGAGTAATGAAGATGCATGCAATTCCCCGGCTGATGATGCTGGTGCTGCTGATGGCGCTGGCGCCCAAGGCGTTTGCGCTGGCCTGCCTGAAGGATGCAACCGCCAGCAAGGGCGTTATTGGCGGCAGGGAGTACATCACGGGTTGGAACGGGACGCCCGTCCAGGACGAGCCGATCAGCGAGCCGATTGCCGTGGCGACCGCGTTGCCGAAAGGGACGGTCCTGTGGCGGTCCCCCGAGTTCGTCATGAGCGTGACGTGTTGGCAGGACTCACCGCAGGGTGGGGAAACGGTTTTTTTCTACCTGAGTCCCGGTGACGGCGCGCAGGCGCAACTGGATCCCGATCTGGAAATGGGCGTTCGCCTGAACACCGGCGCCGGCACGCAGGACTATTCTTGCCAGACCATGCATACCGCCCACGGGCACTGCCGTGTGGAGCTGCCCAAGACGCTGTTCGATTTCACTCCTTTTGCACAAGCCTGCAACACGAATGAGCCGTTTGTAACGGGTTGTCCGGGCAAAGCGCAGACCCGGACGCTCAACTTCAGTGTGTTCCTGCTGAAGAAAAGCCCGCCCACGGAAGGCAAGGATGGCCCGATGACCCAGATCAGCTCCCTGCCCCTGTTCCAGCTGGTTGGCAAGAGTGGCTTGAACGGGACGCCCGGCCTCAACTTCAGGGTCAACATCACCAACCTGAGCAATCTGCGCTATGTGGCCTGTGAATCCCGGCTGGGGAACATGAGCGTCGATTTCGGCCCCGTTTTTCCTCGTGGCGCGGTAAATGGCGCGGAAATCAAGGAGAAACCATTCACCGTCACCGCGACCAAGGATTGCGACAGCCGCTATGGATTGAATGCGCAGTTGGCCGTGGTCAGCGGCACGCTGGATCCCGACAGGGTCACCCTGGTGCCCAGCGACAACCCGTCGGTCGGCATCCGCCTGTTCAAGGAGGGCAGCGCCACGCCGCTGGAATTCAACAAGCGTTTCCGCCTGGTGGATCTGACCGAGCAGCGCGTGAGCACCCAGGATTTCCTGGCCAGACTGTACTGGCGCACCTCCACCCCGACCCTCGGGGCATTCAATGCGGCGGCGTTGTTCGAGGTGTATTACTTCTGAGCCCCTGCGTGAGCGCGTTCCGGATGACCTCTTCAAAGAGCAGAGCCCCCTTTGGAAAAGGGGGCAGGCATCCGCGCAGCGGGTGACGGGGGATTTGCGCGGAGTGTCGGGAAAAGCGCAAATCCCCTCGGTCCCCCTTTTGCAAAGGGGGAGGAAGAGGAGCGGAGTACTGCTGGGATGGAGCGAATCGGAGCCCCCTTTGAAAAAGGGGGCAGGCATCCGCGCAGCGGATGACGGGGGATTTGCGCGGAGTGTCGGAAAGCGCCAATCCCCCTCGGTCCCCCTTT
>NZ_JANJUE010000272.1 GCF_024710765.1 Pseudoxanthomonas sp. | reverse complement strand
GTCTGGGGTCGGCGAAAAGGCCGGATCCTAGGGGTTTGGCACGGATTTTGGAAAGCCGACCTGGGCGGGTCGTGGTTGGTCGCGGCACGGGAATTCGTGGCGGAGGTAGCGCCGCCAGACGTATCGTGGTGGGCGCATGCGTCCCCGCCTCTGCCTCCTGCTCGCCTGGTCGGTGCTGCTCGGCGCGTTGGCGATCGGCAACCCATGGTTGCCGGCCAGCCCGGTGGCCGCGAGCGCCCCGACGCTTCTCCCGGGGGAGGCGGCACGCGGTAGCGCGCCGGCCGGCCGGGAGCCGGACGGTGGGGCGCTGCAGACGCCGCCGCCGCGCGCGGCGGCCGAGGACGCCGTGGGAACGGGGAGCAGCGAGCCGGACGAGCCCGTGACTCCGGCGGCGAGCGAAGCTGCGGAGCCGAACCCCGAGTCGCTGCCGTCGACCGGCAATTGAGCCCGCCGAGCGGCGCTCGGCCGCGTCAAGCTTCAGGCAGTCCGACTTCGAGCCGGCCGCCCCGTTCGCGCACCGGGTAGGTCGCGACCGCCCACTGCGGGCCGACGTCGCAGGCCCCGGTGTCGAGGTCGAACTCCCAGCAGTGCAGGAAGCAGACCACCTTGCCGTCGAGCACCGAACCGTCGCAGAGCGGCGCGCCGGCGTGTGGACACAGGTTGTCGATCGCGCGGTAGCCGCCGTCCTTGGCGAACAACGCGACCCAGCGGTCGGCGACCTTGACCGCCGCGCCGGGCGTGAACTTCAGGTCGCCGGGCGCGCCGACGTCGAACCACCGCGTCACGCCGGCCCCCCGGTGGGCAGCCGCCGGAACGCGTAGCGGCGGATCACCCGACCTTCTTCGATGTACTTGCGTTCGAAGTTGGTCGGCGAGAACGCGTGGCCTTCGCCGAGGGCGCGGACGCGCTGCTCTTCGTGTTCATCGCGCACGAACTCGTCGGCGTGGCCCATCACCCGCGCCACCTGGCCGGCGTAGGCGGCGTTGTCGGACGCGAAGTAGCAGTGGCCACCTGGTCGGATCGCGCGCGCCAGCA
>NZ_JANJUE010000418.1 GCF_024710765.1 Pseudoxanthomonas sp. | reverse complement strand
CACTTGCCGCCGCGGGTGGAAGCGCTGGCTTCAGGCACCATCCGGGCGAGAGACAGCATGAGCGCAAGGGTATGCTCGGCGACGGAGACGGCATTGCCGCCGGGCGTGTTCATGACGAGGACGCCCGCGGCAGTGGCGGCGGGGAGGTCGACGTTATCGACGCCGACGCCGGCGCGGCCGATGACGCGGAGTTTGGGGGCTTTGGCGAGGGTTTCGGTTTTGACCTTGACGGCGCTGCGGACGATGAGGGCGTCGCAGTCGGCGAGGTGGGGTTCATACTCCTTCGGGTTGGAGACGACGATCTCCCAGCCGGCCTGCTGCTGGAGCAGGGCCACGGCGGCGGGCGACATGGGTTCAGCGACAAGGACTTTCATCTGGTTTCTCGTTCCCTCGAAAACTAGCTCTTGAGCGCGGCCTCGGCGTAGATCTTCTGGACGGCGGCGACGCCCTTGCCGAATTCGACGGGGACGCCCTTGCTGTGGAGGATGATCTCGAGTTCGGCGACCATGGCGAAGAGGTCGGCGAAGTCGAAGTAGCCGAGGTGGGCGATGCGGAAGATCTGGCCCTTCATGGAGCCCTGGCCGTTGGCGATGATGGAGCCGAACTGGGTGCGGAAGCCCTTCACGATTTCGCCGGAGTCCATGCCGGCGGGCGCCTTGATGGCGGTGACGGAGGAGGAGGGCGAGTTGGGCGCGAACAGTTCGAGGCCGAGGGTGGTGGCGGCGACGCGGGTGGCTTTGGCGAGCAACTGGGCGTTATCGACCAGTTTGTCCATACCGATTTCCTTGATGTACTTGAGGGCTTCGGCGAGGGCGAGGATGTGGCTGACGTTCGGGGTCCAGGCGGATTCGCCCTTGTCGGCCATCTTCTTCTCCTTTTTGAGGTCGAAGTAGAGGCGGGGCAGAGTCGCGGATTCGGAGCGGGCCCAGGCTTTGGCGCTGACGGAGAGGAAGGCGAGGCCGGGGGGGATCATGAAGGCCTTCTGGGATCCGCCGACGACGATATCGAGGCCCCATTCATCGATGTGGAGGGGCATGGTGCCGAGTCC